>NZ_DASSCL010000024.1:0-74978 GCF_035697785.1 Nocardioides sp. | reverse complement strand
CCCAGCAGTGCCTGGCGGACTTTGAGGCTCGCTGGGTGTTCCAGAAAGTGGCGGCGTACCTCATGTGGCGCAGGTCGGATGCGAGTTGACATGGTGACCTCCTCGGCCCGGCGAGACCGAAATCCCTCCTGGGATCACCCTTCCTGTCGGCCACGGCGCGGACCAGAGTCATTGGTCCTCGAACGCCTTGGCCGGCACTACTGAACGTCGCCCGGGTCCATCTCGATGAGACAACGCCGAGAAGGATGCAACCAATGGGCGGGTGGCTGCGTCATGGTGACAGTGAGGGCCTCGCAGGGAGGTGCTCGAACCGCCCTGCGCGGACTCACACCAGGAGAACGACCATGCCCAGCACGACCCGCACCGGCCGCGCCATCGTCGCGGCGGCCGGTCTCGCCCTCGCGGCGACCACCATCGTCGCGTCGCCGGCCACCGCCGCGACCCGGACCTTCGACGACGCCGCCGGCGACGTCGCCCACGGAGTCGACGTCCGGTCGGTCAAGGTGGTGAACGACAAGAACGTCCGCGTCGTCGTCCGGCACGACGACCTGGTCAGGTCGTTCCGGAGCGGAGCCAGCATGACGGTGTACCTCGACACCGACCGCAGCGGGCCAGGGCCGGAGTACGGCCTGGCCGGTGCGCTCTTCGAGGGCGGCGACTACGGTCTGCTGCCCACCGTCGGGGGTGGCTGGAAGCTGTCCCGGCGGGCGCTCCCGTTGGAGTGCTCCTACGTCAGCCGGATCGACTACGCCGCCGACGTCACGCGCATCCGGATCAGCCGAGGCTGCCTCGAGCGCCCGGGCGAGGTACGGGTCGCCGTCAGGGCGGGCGGCGAGCAGCCCGACGGGGACATCGTCCGCGACTGGCTCGACGGCCGACGGGTCCTGACGCCCTGGGTGCCGCGCGGCTAACCGACGGCGACCAGCACCACCGCGGCGGCGCAGAGCACCAGGCCGAGCCCCTGGGCTCTGTGCACCCGCTCGTGCAGGATCAGCGCCGCCAGCAGCACGGTCGAGGCGGGGTACAAGGACGCGAGCACGCCGGCGATGGTCAAGAAGCCCTGCTGGGTGGCCAGCAGGAACGAACCGGTGGCGACGGCCGAGATCGGCCCGGCCAGCAGCGCCCAGCGCACCGGTCGTCCCCGAGGCACCCACGCGGCCCGGAGTACGACGGCGAGACCGATCACGACCGGCACCGAGACGGCCTGCGACAGCGTCAACGGCCACAGCCCGGCCGAGTCGGGGATCTGACCGAGCGCCGCGAACAACACGCCGAAGCCGAGGCCGGCCAGCACGCCGTCGACGAGGCCCTCGGCCAGACCGGCGCGTCCGGTCGACGTCGTCCCGCCGCCGACACGGGAGAGGTCGTCCTCGGGCACGCTGGCGACGAGCCAGATGCCCGGAAGTGCCGCGACGATGCCGAGCCAGACCAGCAGCGAGAGCCGCTCGCCACCCAGCCCGCCGGCCACGACCGGCACGAGCGCGGCGCCGACCGCCGACACCGGTGCGACGACGCTCATCCGTCCTGACGAGAAGCCGCGGTAGAGGAAGCCGGTGCCGGCCCCGGAGCCGAGCCCGGCGAGAGCCGCCCAGGCGAAGTCGGTCGCAGTCGGCTCGCCGGGCACGAAGGCGGCGATGACCGCCACGCACACGGTGGACGACAGGTTGGCCAGCACGGCGACCGCCCACGCCGACGCCCGGCGGGAGATCAGGCCGCCGACGAAGTCGGAGACGCCGTAGGCGAGCGCCGAGAACAGCGCGAGGGCGACCGCCATCAGGTCAGCAGGGCGCCGGTGAAGTAGGTCACCGCAGCGAGGAGGGCGGTCACGAGCTCGATGAGGACCGAGAGGCCGGCCGCCCTGAGGGCATGCCGGGTGGACGGCCCCGCCTGGTCGCGGCCCACTCGTCGCAGCTCCGCCAGGTAGACACCGAGCACGAAGCCGACGAAGAGGCCCACGACCGGGATCACGAAGAAGCCGACCAGGCCCAGCAGGCCGCCGAGGACGAGCGTGCTGTTGGGGACGCCGGCGGCCTTGAGGTTGCGGCCGGGCACGGCGTACTTCACGACGGAACCGGAGACGAGCAGGACCGCAGCCAACGCGAAGTAGCCCCACGCCTCCGCCGACTCGGTCACCACGGCCCAGGCCAGCACGGCGCCGAGGATCAGCAGGCTGCCCGGCAGAACCGGTACGACGACGCCGATGACGCCGACCATGACGGCCAGGCCGATCAGCAGCTCGAATCCGGTCACGGGCTCACCCTAGACATCGACCGGGACATCGAGAGCCCCGGCCGTGGCCGGGGCTCTCGCAGGTCTTGGTCTAGAAGGGGGGTTGGTCAGTCAGTCGTCACGGTCGGCGTGTCGGACAGCTTCTCGGTCTCGTCGTGGACGTGTACGGCGATCTCGCGGAGCTTGTCGCCGTGCTCACGCGCGTGGTGCGCGCAGAAGAGGAGCTCGCCCCCACCGGACAGCTCGACGCGGAGGTAGGCCTGCGCGCCGCAACGGTCGCAGCGGTCAACAGCCGAGAGCGAAGTGCTCGGGGCAACTGCAGTGGTCACTAGAGGCCTCTTTCCTTCCTGATGTCTGATCAACGTAGCGAAGGGGCTCAAATGTTCCTGACCCCCCACCCTCGTCATCGGACACAACATCCAATCACGCGAGACACTTCCCGCAGGTAGGTGGTTTCTCCCTGTGAGACCGGGTGACCCTCCCCACATGTACTTCGTTCCCCAGTCTGACGCGGCTGGGTGCCTACTCGTTGCCAATCCACAGAACTTGCAAACGTTTCGTTTCCGCATCGTGACACCGGAGGCCCTCCTTTGCCGGTAGGCGTGGCGCGTCAGGAGACCCGCGTGTCGCGGGTAGATTTGCCGCAGGCCCGGACCACTTGACCCTGCCGACCCCCTGGGCCCAAGGAGCAACGTGCCGCCCCGCAGCGCCGGAGGAACCGCGATCGACAACACGTACAACGCCCACCACCTCCTCGTCCTCGAGGGGCTGGAGGCCGTCCGCAAGCGGCCGGGGATGTACATCGGCTCCACCGACACGCGCGGGCTCATGCACTGCGTCTGGGAGATCATCGACAACGGGGTCGACGAGGCGCTCGCGGGAGCCGCGAAGCGCATCGAGGTGGTCCTGCACCAAGACGGCTCGGTCGAGGTCCACGACGACGGCCGGGGCATCCCGGTCGACAAGGAGCCCAAGACCGGGCTCCCGGGGGTGGAGGTGATCTTCACCAAGCTGCACGCTGGCGGGAAGTTCGGCGGTGGCTCGTACGTCGCGACGGGCGGGCTGCACGGGGTCGGCGCTTCGGTCGTCAACGCGCTGTCCGCACGGCTGGACGTCGACGTCGAGCGCTCGCCGGCGATCCAGGGCATGTCGTTCCAGCGCGGCAACCCGGGCGTGTTCGACGGCGACGGCCCGTCGGCTGCGTTCACCGCCAGGTCCGGGCTCACCCGCAAGGGCGCCCGCGTCAAGAAGGGCGTGACCGGCACCCGGGTCCGGTTCTGGCCCGACCGGCAGATCTTCACCAAGGACGCCACCTTCGCCTACGACGAGCTGGTGACCCGGGCCCGGCAGACGTCGTTCATCGTGCCCGGCCTCGAGCTGGTGATCCGCGACCTGCGTGGTGACGAGCCGCGTGAGGAGAGCTTCCGGCACGACGGCGGTATCGCGGAGTTCTGCGACTTCCTCGCCTCCGACGAGCCGGTCACCGGGATCCTGCGGCTGCAAGGGCACGACCGGTTCACCGAGACCGTGCCGCTGCTCGACGACAAGGGGCACATGACGCCGCAGGACGTCGAGCGAGAGCTCACCGTCGACGTGGCGCTGCGCTGGGGCACCGGCTACGAGACCGAGATGCGGTCCTTCGTCAACGTGATCGCGACCCCCAAGGGCGGTACGCACGTCACCGGCTTCGAGCAGGCCGTCACCAAGACGTTCAACGAGGTGCTGAAGTCATCCAAGACGCTCAAGGCGGCGGAGCCGCCGGTGATCAAGGACGACGCGCTCGAGGGACTCACCGCGGTCGTCACGGTCCGGCTGGCCGAGCCGCAGTTCGAGGGGCAGACCAAGGAGGTGCTGGGCACGCCGGCGGCGCGGAACATCGTCAACAAGGTGGTCGCGGCCGAGCTCAAGAGGTTCCTGACCTCCACCAAGCGTGCCGACAAGGCCCAGGCCAAGCTGGTGCTCGAGAAGGTCGCGAACGCCTCGCGCACCCGGATCGCCGCGCGGACGCACCGCGAGACGCAGCGCCGCAAGACCGCCCTCGAGTCCAGCGCCCTGCCGTCCAAGCTGGCCGACTGCCGCTCCAACGACATGGACCGCAGCGAGCTGTTCATCGTCGAGGGCGACTCCGCGCTGGGCACCGCCAAGCTGGCCCGCAACTCGGAGTTCCAGGCGCTCCTGCCGATCCGCGGCAAGATCCTCAACGTCCAGAAGGCCTCGGTCGGCGACATGCTGAAGAACGCCGAGTGCGCGTCGATCATCCAGGTCGTCGGGGCCGGATCGGGGCGCACCTTCGACCTCGACGCCCGCCGCTACGGCCGGGTCATCTTCATGGCCGACGCCGACTCCGACGGTGCCCACATCCGGTGCCTGCTCACCACCCTCTTCTTCAAGTACATGCCCGAGCTGATCAAGGAGGGCCGCGTCTACACCGCGGTGCCCCCGCTGCACCGGATCGAGCTGTCCAACCCCAAGAAGGGCATGGACAAGTACGTCTACACCTACTCCGACCCCGACCTGCAGCGGAAGCTCGCGGAGCTGTCCAAGAAGGGCGTGCGCTGGAAGGAGCCGGTCCAGCGCTACAAGGGACTCGGCGAGATGGACGCCGACCAGCTGGCGGAGACCACGATGGACCCGATGCACCGCACGCTGCGGCGGATCACCGCCGACGACGCCGAGGCCGCGGCCGAGGTCTTCGAGCTGCTGATGGGTTCCGACGTCGCCCCGCGCAAGGAGTTCATCGTCCAAGGCGCCTACGAGGTCGACTCCGACGCGATCGATGCATGATCGCGGTGTGAACCGCGACGACGTACGACGCTGGGTGGACCGCTACGAGCGCGCCTGGCGCACCGCCGGCACCGCCATGGTGGCCGACCTGTTCACCGACGACGCCACCTATACGGTCTCGCCGTGGGCGGAACCCCTCCGCGGGCTGGCCGCGATCGGCGAGCTCTGGGAGGCCGAGCGGGACGGCCCCGACGAGCCGTTCACGATGCGCAGCGAGGTGGTGGCGGTCGAGGGCGACACGGCGGTGGTGCGGACCGAGGTCGAGTACGACGTCGGACGCTCCGGCCCGTGGCGCGACCTGTGGGTGCTCCGGTTCGACGACGGCGGACGCTGTCGCGCCTTCGAGGAGTGGCCGTTCGCGCCCGCGCAGTCCGACGGGCACTGAGGGCGGCCCGCCCTCAGATCTGCTGGCTCAGCAGCCCGGTGTCGACGTCGTAGATGAAGCCGCCGACCGCGACGGTGTCCGGGATCAGTGGGTGGGAGCGCACCCGGCGAACGTCGTCCTCGAGCGCGGCCACCTGGTCGGCGACGACGCCGAAGCTCTGCCAGGACGCATCCTGGCCGGCCGACTCGCCAACCCGGTTGCGGAGCTCCTCGACGGTCGCGGAAGCCATCGCGCACCGGGTGTGCGGGACCACGAGCACCCGCTTCACGTTGAGCAGGTGCACGCCCAGCACCAGCGCCTCGAGGGCCTGGTCGGTGACCCGGCCGCCGGGGTTGCGGAAGATCTTGGCGTCCCCGGGCTCCAGCCCGACCATGTGCAGCGGATCGATGCGCGAGTCCATGCAGGTGATGATCGCGATGCCTGCGTGCGCGACGCCGTCGAAGCCGCCGAGGTCGAAGGTCTCGGCGTAGGCGCGGTTGGCCGTCAACAGGTCGTCGAACGCGTCGGTCACGCGCCGAAACCTACCCGACCCGCAGCGGCGACGTCGCGGGTGCGGGCCGTGCGGAAGACCACAACGGCAAGCACCGCCGCGACCGCGGCACAGACCGCCGCGCCCCAGAACACGGTCTGCAGCTGGGCGAGTCCGGCCTCCTTGAGCAGCCGGGTGTACTCCGCGCACTGCGTGCCCGACGCGCACACCTCCGACGGCGTGGGCAGGTCGACCTGCACGGCGTAGTAGCGGCGCAGCCCGATCGTGGTCAGCGCGCTGATCCCGACGAGCATCCCCACCATCCGCGCGACGACGAGCAGGGCACTGGTCACCCCGTGGACGGCGTCCTCGGTGGCGGCCAGCAGCGCGGCGTTGACCGGCGCCAACGCCAGGCCGAAGCCGAGCCCGGCCGCCACCAGCGGGACGCTGGCCACCGGTTCCTCGAGGCTGGTCAGCCCCCACTGCGCCATCCAGACGAAGCCGAGGCAGGCGAGCAGCATGCCTGCGGCGGTGACGACCCCGGGTGGGACCCGGCGCAGCAGGTAGCCGCCGAGCAGGGCGCCGACCGGGAGTGCCACCAGCAGCCGGACCAGGACCAGCGCGGCGAGCAGTTGCGAGTCGGGGTAGACGGTCAGCCGGGCGAAGATCGGGATGTCGACGAGGGCCGCGATGAGGGCGGCCCCGACGAAGAAGCTCACCAGCAGCGCGCCCCACGCGGGCGTCTGCCGCAGCGCCCCGTGCGGCACCAGCGGGTGGGCGCTGACCTGGTTGCGCCAGCCGAAGCCGACCGCGGCGACCGCCGACCCGGCCAGCAGCCACGGTCCGGCGGGGGAGAACACCGCGACCTCCGGGTCGGCGGTCGCGAAAGCGAGGATGACGCCGGACAGCGCGAGCCCGAGCAGCAGCGCCCCTGGTACGTCGATGCGCGCCGCCACCCCGCGCCAGGCCCGGAGGTCGACCAGTGGGCGGCGCGCGGTGAGGCACCGTGCGACCAGGGCCGCGACCACGACGTACAGGGCCAGCGCCAGCGGGGTCAGCCAGCGTGACTCCCCGGTGACGGGCAGGAACGCCAGTCCGACCGTCACGCCGCTGGCCAGCGAGGCCGGCTGCAGCATCACCAGCGTGAGGAGGAGGGCGGCCAGCAGTGCGAGGGCGAGCCCGACCAGGTCGGGACGGTCCACGGGTCCGGCGTCTCGACGGCCGGCGGACCTGAGCGCGGCGGCCAGGACCAGTCCCGCCGCCAGGTTGATCGCGAATATCCCGTGCCACGAGGCGACGGCCAGCACCAGCGCGCCGTACAGCGGCCCCACGACGCTGCCGAGCTCCTGCACGGCGCCGACCACGCCGAGCGGGACACCACGGCGCGCCGGCGGGTAGAGGTCGGCCACCAGCGCGAGGGTCGCGGGCACGAGCCCGCCGCCGCCGACGCCCTGGAGGAACCGGCCGGCCACCATGCTCGGGAGGTCGTAGGAGGCGGCGGTGACCAGCGATCCGAGCGCGAAGACGACCAGCGAGCCGACGAGCACCGGCGTCCGGCCGCGCAGGTCGGCGACCCGGCCGATGAGGGGGAGCACCGCGACGTAACCGAGCAGGAAGCCGGACACGATCGGGGCGGCCCGCTGCAGCTCGTCGATGGACAGTCCGACGCCGGTCATCATGTCCGGCAGCGCCAGCACGACGACATAGGTGTCGGCGGCGGCGAACCCGACCGCCACGGCCGCGAGCGCCAGGAGTACCCGCTGTGCCCGCGTCGGGCCGGTCACGGGGCGGTGATGTCCTGGTCGGTGCCGTACTCGTCGAACCCGACGGTGTAGGTGACGGGGTCCGCATTCGGGTAGAACGGCCCGGTGATGACGACCTCGGTGAGCTGGTTGCCGTCGTCCAGCGTGAAGGTGGTGTCGAACTCGGCGTCGGTCTGCGCGCTGGGGATCACGCCGGCCACGACGTCGCCTGGCAGCGTCCCGCTGAACGTGGAGAGCACCTCCTCGCCACGGCGGACGTCGTCACCCTCCTCGATGCCCTCGACCGACGTGAGCAGCGAGGACAGCCCGCCCTCGCCGGACATCAGCTTCGCGGGGTCGGGCGCCTGGTAGTCGGCCGGGTCGATCGGGGCGTAGTCGGTGGTGAACGGCAGCACGGCGTACACCGTGCCGTCGACCGCGATCACGGCCGCCTTCGCGGTGAGCCCGCCGGTCGTGACCTGGATGTCGCCCTCGAACGCCGGCGCGTGGGTCCCGACACCGTCGGCCGAGAGCAGGCCGTTGATTCCGGGCGGCAGCCTGTCGGCCTCGAGCGTGATGTGCACGCCGCTGGTCTCGTCGAGCGCGGTCTTGGCCTCCGCCAGCCGCTCCTCCGGGGTCAGGTCCGTCGCCTCGTCACCGCCGCCGCCGCAGGACGCGAGGGCGAGCGGGGCGAGGAGGGCGAGGAGCAGGCCTGCGGCGCGGTTCATGTGGCCAACCCTCCCACCGGTCCCGCGACGGCCAGGATCGGCTGGGTCCCGGGCGTGCCGGAACCGTCGCGCCGGCCGGTGGCGTCGGGCAGGTCCACCGGGGCACCGCTCGCGGCGGCTGCCCGGGCCGGCCCGTTGCCCGCCCAGGCCAGCACGAGCACGTCCTCGCCCTTGAGGAAGCGGTGGCAACGGACACCACCGGTGCCGCGGCCCTTGCCGGGGTACTCCGACCACGGGGTGACCTTGACCGCCCCGGGCTCGGTGCCGGGGAGCGCCGTCGAGGACCCCGACGCGGTCACGACGACCGCGTCCTCGGCGGGCGTGAAGGCGCCGAAGAACAGCACCTGCTGCTTCGGGGCCAGCCGGACGCCGGCGATGCCGCCGCCGGACCGGCCCTGCGGCCGCACCCCGCCGGCGGGGAAGTGCAACAGCTGGGCGTCGCTCGTGATGAAGCACAGCTCCTCGTCGCCGGTGACCAGCTCGACCGCGCCGACGACCTCGTCACCGTCGGCGAGGCGGATGACCTCCCACGCGTCGCGGTTCGACAGCGTTTCGGGGTTCACCCGCTTGACGACACCTTGACGCGTGCCGAGCGCCAGGCCCGGACCCTCGTCGGTCAGGGACGAGAGGGCCAGGACGCGCTCACCCGGCTCCAGCGAGAGGAACTCGCTCAGCGGAGCGCCACCCTGCAGGTGCGGGGCGTTGGCCGTGGCCGGCAAGGTCGGCAGGTCGAGCACGTCGAGCCGGACCACGCGGCCCTGCGACGTCAGCGCGCCGACCTGGCCGCGGGCGGTGGTGTGCACCACCGAGACCACGACGTCGTGCTTGGCGCGGCCGCCGCCCTGCCCGGGCGGCTCGGTGCCGGTGGTGCGGGCCAGCAGCCCGCTCGACGACAGGTAGACGAAGCAGGGGTCGTCGGCGACCTCCAGGGGTACGGCGGCGGCGGACACGGATTGCCCCGCGGACTCCAGCAGGACCGTCCGTCGCGGGGTGCCGTAGGTCTTGGCGACCTCGGCGAGCTCGTCGGAGACGACCTTCCGGAGCATCTTCTCGTCGGCCAGGATCTCGTCGAGTGCGGCGATGGTCTGCTCGAGCTCCGTGCGTTCCTTGTCGAGCTCGATCTTGGAGAACCTGGTCAGCCGGCGCAGCGGCATGTCGAGGATGTAGTTGGCCTGGATCTCGGTCAGGTCGAACACCGAGATCAGCCGCTCGCGGGCCTGCTCGGCGTTGTCGCTGGAGCGGATCAGCTGGATCACCTCGTCGATGTCCAGGATCGCGAGCAGCAGACCCTCGACGAGGTGCAGCCGGTCGGCGGCCCGCCCGCGACGGTAGGTCGAGCGGCGGCGTACGACGTCGAAGCGGTGCTCCAGGAACACCTCGAGCATCTGCTTGAGCCCGAGCGTGCGGGGCTGCCCGTCGACCAGCGCCACCGCGTTGATGCCGAAGGAGTCCTCCATCGGGGTGTGCTTGTAGAGCTGCTCGAGCAGGGCCTCGGGGTGGAAGCCGTTCTTCACCTCGATGACCAGGCGCAGGCCCTTCTCGCGGTCGGTGAGGTCCTTGACGTCGGCGATGCCCTGGATCTTCTTGGCCTGCACGAGGCTCTTGATCCGCTCGATGACCTTCTCGGGACCCACGCCGTACGGCAGCTCGGTCACGACGATGCCCTTGCGCCGCGGGGTGACGCTCTCGACCCTGGCAGTGGCACGCATCCGGAACGAGCCCCTCCCGGTCTCGTAGGCGTCGCGGATGCCGTCGAGGCCGACGATCTTGCCGCCGGTCGGCAGGTCGGGACCGGGCACGAAGCGCATCAAGGCGTCCAGGTCGGCCTGGGGGTGGGTGATCAGGTGGCGCAGCGCCTGCACGACCTCGACGAGGTTGTGCGGGGCGATGTTGGTGGCCATGCCGACCGCGATCCCGGAGGCGCCGTTGACGACCAGGTTGGGGATCGCCGACGGCAGCACCGACGGCTCCAGCTCACGGCTGTCGTAGTTGGGCTTGAAGTCGACGGTGTCCTCGTCGATCGAGCCGGTCATGGCGGTGGCGGGAGCCGCCATCCGGCACTCGGTGTAGCGCATTGCGGCCGGCGGGTCGTCGGGGGAGCCGAAGTTGCCGTGCCCGTCGATGAGGGGCACCCGCAGCGACCAGGGCTGCACCATCCGGACCAGCGCGTCGTAGATGGCGCCGTCACCATGCGGGTGCAGTCGGCCCATCACCTCGCCGACGACCCGGGCGCTCTTGACGTGGCCGCGGTCGGGCCGGAGGTTCATGTCGGCCATCGTGTAGAGGATCCGCCGCTGCACCGGCTTGAGCCCGTCGCGGGCGTCGGGGAGGGCTCGGCTGTAGATGACCGAGTAGGCGTACTCGAGGAAGCTGGTGCGCATCTCCTCGCCGACGTCGATGTCGAGGATGTGCTCCTCGAAGTCGTCCGGGGGGAGGGTGCTCTTCGTCCGGCGTGCCATGCGGTCATTCTCACCCGCGCGGCGGACCCGTCCGGCGGGGGCACGCCGGGGTGCTCGTCACACTGTCCGAACCGATAGATTCGGGCGTGTGAGCGCAGCGGAGACCGGCACCCAGTCGGGCGGTACGACGGTGGCCGACTACCCGAGCCACTGGGAGGCCGACGTCCTGCTGCGGGACGGTCAGGCGGCCCACCTGCGCCCGATCGGCGCCGACGACCGAGAGCTCCTCGTCGAGTTCTACGAGCAGGTGTCCGCCGAGTCGAAGTACATGCGATTCTTCGCGCCGATGCCGCACCTGTCGGAGCGGGACGTCGAGCGCTTCACCCACGTGGACCACCACGACCGGGTCGCGTTCGTGCTCACCGTCGCGGAGAAGATCATCGCTGTCGGCCGGTTCGACAAGATCCCGCACGGGCCCGGGGAGCCGGCGATCGCTGAGGTCGCGTTCCTGGTGCAGGACGCCCACCAGGGGCGCGGCATCGCCCAGCTGCTGCTCGAGCACCTCGCCCAGGCCGGCAGGGAGCGCGGGATCGACAAGTTCGAGGCCGAGGTGCTCCCAGAGAACCACCGGATGATCCAGATCTTCCGCGAGGCCGGCTACCACGTGGCGGGCGGCTACGAGGACGGCGTGATGCGCCTGGTGTTCCCCATCGACGCCACGGACACGTCGGTGAACGTGATGCAGGCGCGCGAGCACCGGGCGGAGGCCGCGTCGATCTCGAACTTCTTCCACGCCGCCAGCGTCGCCGTCATCGGGGCCTCCCGCCGCCAGGACACCATCGGCCAGACGCTGGTGCGCAACCTCGTGCTCGGCGACTACCGGGGCCGCGTGTACGTCGTGAACCCCGCGGCCAAGTCGGTGGCGGGCCTCCCGGCGTACGCCACGGTCGGCGACATCCCCGACTCGGTCGACATCGCCATCGTGGCCGTGCCAGCGGAGTCGGTCCCCGACGTGGTGCTCGACTGCGCTGCCAAGGGCGTGCACGGCATGGTCGTGGTGTCGTCAGGCTTCGCGGAGACCGGCGAGGAGGGCCGGCAGCGGCAGCGCCGGCTGGTCGGCCTGGCCCGCAGCTACGGGCTGCGGCTGATCGGCCCGAACTGCCTCGGGATCATCAACACCGCCTCGGAGTACTCCCTCAACGCCTCGCTCGCCCCGGCGATGCCGCCGCGCGGCCGGGCCGGCTTCTTCTGCCAGTCCGGCGCCTTGGGCGTGGCCATCCTGGAAAAGGTCACCCGCCGCGGCCTGGGCCTCTCGACGTTCGTCAGCGCGGGCAACCGGGCCGACGTCTCCGGCAACGACCTGCTCCAGTACTGGGAGGAGGACGCCTCCACCGAGGTGGTGCTCCTCTACCTGGAGTCGATCGGCAACCCGCGCAAGTTCAGCCGCATCGCCAGGCGGGTCTCCCGGCGCAAGCCGGTGATCGCCGTGAAGTCCGGGCGCAGCACCCAGGGGGTGCCCATGGGCCACGCGGTGCGTTCGATGGCCGCCCCGCAGGCCGCGGTCGACGCGATGTTCCGCCAGGCCGGGGTCATTCAGGTGGAGAACCTCGACGAGATGTTCGACGTGGCCCAGCTGGTCGCGCACCAGCCGCTGCCGCGCGGGCGCAGGGTCGCAGTGGTCGGCAACTCCGACGCACTCGGGCTGCTGGCCGCCGACGCCGCGGCGTCGGTCGGCCTGCACACCAGGGAGCCGGTCGCGCTCGGCTCGGAGGCGACCGCCGAGGACTTCGAGGAGGCGCTCGACGCCGCCATCGACGACCCCGACGTCGACTCGGTGATCGCGGTCTTCATCCCGCCGCTCAACACCACGGGCACCGAGGTGGCACACGTCCTGGCGGCCGTGGGGGAGCAGTCCGACAAGCCGCTGGTGTCCACGTTCCTGGGGGTCGAGGGGATCCCGGAGCTGCTCCGCGTCCCCGACGTCGCGGGCAGCACGGCGGGGCGTGGGTCGGTCCCGTCGTACCCGGCCGTCGAGGCCGCCGTACGCGCACTGGCCCGGGTCGTGGACTACGCCGAGTGGCGGCGCAAGCCAGAGGGCGAGATCGTGGCCCCCGACGAGGTGGACCTGATGCGGGCCAAGCAGGTGGTCAACCGGGCCCTGGTGGAGGCTCCCGAGGGTCGTGAACTCGGGTTCGACGAGCTGAGGGACCTGCTGGACGCCTACGGCATCGAGCTCTGGGCTCGCGTCGAGGTCAACACCGAGGAGGCCGCTGTCGCCGCCGCGGAGAAGCTCGGGTACGACGTCGTGCTCAAGGCGACCGCCGAGCACCTCCGCCAGCGCCCCGACCTCGCGCACGTGTGGCGCAACATCGACACTGAGGCCGAGATGCGCCACGCCTGGCGGACCATGCAGGAGCTGATCGACCACCCCGGCCAGGCCGGGTTCATCGTGCAGAAGGTCGCCGAGCCGGGCGTCCCGGTCACGATCGGCGGCATGGAGGACCCGCTGTTCGGTCCGGTGGTGTCGTTCGGCCTCTCCGGCCCCACGACCGAGCTGCTCGGCGACCGGTCCTACCGGATCCCGCCGCTGCACGGCGGTGAGGCCGCCGAGATGGTCCGGGAGATCAAGGCGGCGCCGCTGCTGTTCGGCTGGCGGGGGAGCGAGGTCGTCGACGTCGCGGCGATCGAGCGGCTGCTGCTGCGTCTGGCGCAGCTCAAGAACGACCTGCCGCAGGTCCGAGCGCTCGAGCTCAACCTCGTGCTGGTCGGAGCCGCCGGTGCGGCCGTGCTCAACGCCGTCGGCCGGGTCGAGCCCGTCTCCGATGCGCGCTCGGACTGGTTCACCCGCCGGATGAGCACGCAGGCGGGGGACACCCTGCACGGATGATCCGGCGGCGAAGCGGGGTCACCCCGGCGGTCGTCCGGACGTCCGCAGCGTCGCTCGGCCCTCGCCCAGGCTCGACCAGGGGCCGGGTGCGTCGATGACCGCGATCGACGACGTCGGCATCGGCGCCCACTCTCCGGTGAGCAGCAGGACCAGATCCTCGAGGCCGGGGTTGTGGCCGACCAGCACGACGGTCCGGCAGTCGTCCGCCAGGTCCCGTACGACGGCGTGCAGCTCGCGGTCAGACGCGGCGTACACCCGCTCGTCGACCCGGGCGGACGGCGCCACGTCGAGCTCGGCGGCGGCCAGGGCCCACGTCGAGCGGGCGCGGGTGGCCGGGGACACGACGGCCAGGTCGATGCCGTCCAGGTGCTCGGCCAGCCACCGTCCTGCCTCCGGGGCCTGGCGACGCCCTCGTTTCGCCAGCGGCCGAGCCAGGTCCGGCTCGCCGCCCGACCAGTCCGACTTCGCATGCCGGAGCAGGACCAGGGTGCGCTCGCCTTCCATCGGGCCAGTCTGGCGCGCCGCTCGCGCCCGGGTGAAGGATGTCGACCGTGAAGGTCCTGGTCGTCGGGGCGAACGGTCAGCTCGGCGCGCGGTGCTGCGCCGTGCTCGTCGAGGCCGGGCACGACGTGCGGGGTTCGGTGCGCGAGCCGGCTCGAGGTGAGGCGCTTCGCGCCGTAGGCGTCGAGACGGTGGTGGCCGACCTGACAGACACCGCCTCCATCCGGGTCGCGGCCACCGGTGCGGAGCTCGCGATCCTCTCCGCCAACGCGGTGGTCCCTCGCGCCGGTGACCGGCCCGCCGTGGTCGAGGAGGGGCTGAGGCGCGCACCGGCAGTCCTGGCCGGCCAAGGGGTACGGCGGATCGTGCTTCCGTCGGTCCCGGTGACCGATGTCGATGAAGCCGTTCCGTTCACGCGCGCCCGGCGCAGGTTGGAAAACGATCTGGCGGGACTGCGCGTCGAGACCGTGTGTGTCCGGTTCCCGCCCTTCATGGACGTCCATCTGGCACTCGTCGGATCATCGATTCCACTGCGGGGCGCCCAGAACGCGACGGTCGACCGGCCGTCGCCGTTCCTGCGCAGCTTTCGCAACGGCACCGGCACCCTCGTGGAGAGCCGCGGCCTGATGCTGGTGCCCGGCCCGCGGTCGCACCGGAACGCTTTCATCACCGTGACGGACGCCGCGCGGGCGGTGGTCGAGGCGGCCACCCGGGACGAGGTCGAGGGACTGCCGCACGCCACGCTGGAGGTGGCGGGACCGCAGCCGCTCAGCTGGGACGACGTCGCAGCGACGTACGGCCGGCTGCTGGGCCGCAGGGTCCGGGTGCTCTCCACGCCGGCCGTGGTGTACGCCGCCGCGCAGAAGGTGCTCCGCCCCTTCGCCGAGGTGCCCTCCAACACGATGGCGCTGAACCGGTACGGCGCCTCCTCCGAGACGGCGTGGACCAACGTCGGGGGTGGGCTGCTGGACCCGGCGTCGATGACGACCGTCGAGGAGTTCCTGCGGGAGAAGGTGCGGCTGCCGGCCGCGTGACCGAACGCACGCGGCGGCACGCGGTAATTCGCTAGCGGGTGCTTTGGTGCTTACCCGAGAATGTCCCGGTGAGCACCGCACCCACCACCCCCACGACACCCGACGAGCTGGTCCCACCGGGTCTCGACCCGTTGGTCAAGCGACTGTTCGTGGGCATCGCGCTGTCCGCGCTGGGCAGCGGGCTCACCATGCCGTTCCTCTACGTGTACCTCGCGGAGGTGCGCGGCATCCCGACCGCCACGGTCGGTCTGCTGTTCGCGTTCATGGGACTGCTGGGCTTCGTCGGCTCTCCGATCGGCGGCACCCTGATCGACCGCTTCGGACCGCGGCCGGTGATGATCGTCGGGCTGACCACCGAGGCCTTCGGGGTCGCGTCGCTGGCGCTGGTGCAGAACGCCTGGCACGCGCTGGCGGTCGCCACCTTCATCACCCTCGGCACCGTCGGGCTCTATCCGGCGTCGACGGCGATGCTGACCAGGATGGTGCCGGAGGCGCGGCGGCAGCAGGTCTACGGCTTCCAGTCATGCTGATGAACGCCGGACTCGGGATCGGAGGCGTCGTGAGCGCCCTGCTCGTGCGGGTGGCGGACCCGTCGTCGTTCGAGCGGCTGTACATGATCGACGCGCTGTCATACGTCGGCTACATCGCTGTCGTGGTGAGCCTGCCGCGTCGTACCGGTGCCCTGACCCGCGCCGAGAAGGTCGAGGAGGGTCCGCAGCCGGGCTGGTCGACCGTCCTGCGCGACCGCACGCTGGTGCGGGTGGTGCTGATCTCGGTCGTGGTGATCACGTTCGGCTACGCGCAGTTCGAGGCCGGCTTCGCGGCGTACACCGTCGACGTCGCCGGGATCCCCGCGCACTACCTGGGCTGGGCGTTCGGCGCCAACACCGCCGCGATCGTCCTCGGCCAGCTGGTGGCCCTGAGGCTGATCAAGGGCCGTCGCCGGAGCCGGATGCTGGCCGTCTGCGCCGGCATCTGGTCTCTTTCGTGGCTGGTGATCGCGCTCAGCGACGCCGTGGACGGCTGGTCGTCCGTGGCGCTGGTCGTGGTCGGGCTGGCCGTGTTCGGGCTGGGGGAGACCCTGTGGGCGCCGCTGGCGCCGGCGATCGTCAACGACCTCGCGGCGGAGGAGCTGCGCGGGCGCTACAACGCGCTGCAGGGGATGACCTGGACGGTCGCGATGATCATCGGGCCCGCCCTGGCCGGGCTGCTGATCGGCAACGACCTCGCCCACGTGTGGGTGGCCTGCACGGTCGGCGGCACGGCGCTCGCGGCGGTGCTGCTGCTCCGGCTGCGGCGCCACCTCACCCCCGCCCAGGACGGTCTGCCCGCGCCGGAGCTGAGTCTCGCTGCGTGACAGACTGCACGGCATGAGGGACAACACGCTCGAGCTGCGCGATGACATCGAGAAGTGCGGTTACTACCCCGACGTGGTGGCCGACGCCGTGATGAAGGCGGTCGCGGGCGAGCGGGTGCTCTCGCACCTGGTGCACCACGAGCCCACGATCGACGAGCGTGACGAGGTGCGGCGGCACATGAGCGTGCTCGTGCTGACGCCGTCCCGGCTGATCCTCGCGCACACCGACGAGCACGCGCCCGACGACCTGCTGCCGGCGCCGTACACCTCGACGTCCACCGAGGCCGTCGCCGTGAACGCGATCCGTTCGGTGGTGGTGAACCGGATGGTGGCCAACCCCGCGTCGTACGCCGGCAAGCCGATCCCCGCGCCGGGAGCCAACGAGGCCGTGCTGACGATCGGCTGGGGCGCCGTGGGACGGATCGACCTCGAGCCCGCGGGGTGCGGCGACCCGGAGTGCGAGGCCGACCACGGCTACACCGGCGTGGTGACGTCCGACGACTTCTCGCTGCGGGTCAGCGCCGCGGCCGAGGGACCGGACGCCGTGGCCGACCTGCTCGGCTTCGCGGACGCGCTGTCGGCGCGGACGGGGAGCCCCGACGCGGCCCGATGAACGGGTTCACGCCGCCCGCCTACGCGGACCGGTCGCTCGGTGACATCCTCCCGGCGGTCGGCACGGCCCTCGGGGTCGACGCGGGTCTGCCGCCCTCGAACATCGAGCTGCCCGCGGCGCAGAGCTACGTCGTGTTCCTCGTCGACGGGCTCGGCCACGAGCTGCTGCGCGACCACCCGGAGGAGGCGCCGTTCCTGCACGCCCACCTCGGTGAGCCGGCGACCGTGGGGGTGCCGTCGACGACCGCGACCAGCCTGACCTCGTTGGGCACGGCGCTCACGCCCGGCGGGCACGGCGTGGTCGGCTTCACCAGCCGGATCCCCGGCACCGACCACCTCCTCAATGCGCTCTTCTGGAGCTCCAAGGTCGACCCTCGGGAGTGGCAGCCGCACCCGACCGCGTTCGACCGGCTCTCCGCCGCGGGGGTTGCGACGACAGTGGTGAACAAGCGCGACTTCGAGTCGTCCGGGCTCACCGTCGCCGGCCACCGCGGGGCCGCGTTCGTCGGGGCCGACCGGGTCGGGGAGCGGCTCGCCGCGGTCCAGGCTGCGGCCCGACAGGAGCCGTCGCTGACATACATGTACGACGGCGACCTCGACTGGACCGGCCACCGCTACGGCGTCGACTCCCCGCAGTGGGAGCAGCAGCTGTCGATGATCGACGCGGCCGCCGAGCACCTGCGCGAGACGCTTCCGGCCGGCACTCGCGTCGTCGTCGTCGCCGACCACGGCATGGTCGACTCGGCGCCGGACGCCCGGGTGGAGGTCGACGACCACCCCGACCTGCTCGACGGGGTCGTGGTGCTCGGCGGCGAGGCCCGCTTCCGGCACGTCTACTGCCGCTCCGGCGCGGTGGACGACGTCTCCTCGGCCTGGCGGGGCGTGATGGGAGAGCGGGCCGAGGTGCTCACCCGCGACGAGGCGATCGGGCTCGGCTGGTTCGGCCCGGTCGACCCCGCCGTACGCCCGCGGCTCGGTGACGTGGTCGTGGCCTGCCGGGACGCCTTCTCGGTGATGTGCACGTCGGCGTTCCCCTACGAGGCGACCCTGGTCGGGCTGCACGGCTCGCTCACGTCGACGGAGATGCTCGTCCCGGTCATCGTGCTCTGAGCGGCAGCCCGCGTGCCCACCACGGACACGCGAACCCCCCGTGGCAGGATGGCATCCCGTGGCCGAACTGCAGTTCTTCACCGGGACCATGGACTCCGGCAAGTCGACGCTCGCGCTCCAGACCAACCACAACCACGCGGCCCGGGGACGCGTCGGACGGATCTTCACCAGCCACGACCGCGCGGGTGCCGCCACCCTGTCGAGCCGCCTCGGCCTGCAGCACGACGCCATCGAGGTGGACGGCGACTTCGACTTCTGGAAGTACGTCGTGGGGGCGCTCACGCGCGGCGGCCGGGTCGACTACCTGATCTGCGACGAGGCCCAGTTCTACAGCCCGTCCCAGATCGAGCAGCTGGCCCGCGTCGTCGACGAGCTGCAGATCGACGTGTTCGCGTTCGGGATCCTCACCGACTTCCGGTCCATCCTGTTCCCCGGGTCGGCCCGGCTGGTCGAGCTCGCCGACCGGATGAACGTCCTCCAGGTCGAGGCGCTGTGCTGGTGCGGCAAACGCGCCACGCAGAACGCCCGCACCGAGAACGGCGAGATGGTGACCGAGGGTGAGGTCATCGTCGTCGGGGACGTCGACTCGTCGGACGGCGACGCGCTCCCGGAGGTCGGCTACGAGGTGCTCTGCCGCCAGCACCACCGGCGCGGCATGACCGCGAGCCGGGCGCACGCCGTGCAGATGATCGGCGACCCGCTGCCGTTCGGGGACAGCCGGCTCGGATGAACCTGCCCGGGATGCACCTCGACGCGGTCCTGCGGCCCGAGCGACTCCCCGCGCTGGCACCGGACGTCACCGTCCTCGACGTCCGCTACGCGACCGGCCGGACCGACGGGCGGGAGCGGTACCTCGACGGCCACGTCCCGGGCGCGGTGTTCGTCGACCTCGAGGCCGATCTCTGTGACCCCGTCGGCGACGGCACGAGGGGCCGGCACCCGCTGCCGAGCGTCGACCGGTTCGAGTCCGCGATGGGCCGCGCGGGCGTGCGCAACGACCGCGGCGTGGTGGTGTACGACGACTGGGACGGCAGCGCTGCCACCCGCGCGTGGTGGCTGCTCACCTATCACGGGCACCGCGACGTGAAGGTGCTCGACGGCGGCTGGCGGGGTCACCTCGACGCCGGCGGCGCCACCGAGACCGGCGACGTCGTGCCAGGGCCGGGCGACTTCACCGCCGACCCCGGACACCTGCCGGTCGTCGACGCCGAGGGGGCCGCCCGGGTGGCGCGCGAGGGAGTCCTCATCGACGTCCGTGAGCCGCGGCGCTATCGCGGCGAGGTGGAGCCGATCGACCCGGTCGCCGGGCACATCCCCGGGGCGGTGAACATCCCCTACCAGGTCAACCTCGGCCCGCCGCGGGAGGAGCACCGGGACTTCCGGATCTTCGACGACCTCGGCACCCACCTCCACCTGGGGGGCGTCCGCGTCGAGGACGAGGTCGCGGTGTACTGCGGGTCGGGGGTCACCGCGACGCACATCGTGTTCGCGCTGCACCGGCTCGGCAAGACGGCTGCCCTGTACCCCGGCTCGTGGAGCGAGTGGGTCTCCGACCCGGACCGGCCCGTCGAGACCGGCGGTGCGACGCCGCCCGCGCTGGAGCGCTGGGGACGTACGCCGTGACCTCGACGCCGGTCGCTCGTTGAGCCTGGCAGGACCGACCCCCACAGGGGTGGGGTCTGCCAGGACCCGGGCCCGGGTCGTCGTCCATGTCGCCGTCCCGACGGACGACGCCCGGTCTCGGCCTCTCCGGCCGCGGCGGTCAGGCTGTTGCCTGCCACGCCTCGGCCGGCCCGGCGAGCTGGGCCGACATCTCGTCGAACATGCTCGCCGCCGTCGCCACGTCGAGCAGCCCGGCCTCGTAGCCGGTCCACCCCAGAGCCTCGGCGCCGTCGAAGACCACCTCGCCGGAAGGGACGGCACCCGGGTTCAGCACGGTGCGTGAGCCGGCGCCCGCGGTGCGATGCTCCTCGCAGTCGCACTCCGACCGCAGCACCAGGCTGGTGAGGTCGCTCGCGTCGTACCGACGGAGGCTGACCCTGGTGCCGCGGGCCAGGAAGTGCAGCGCCGTGCCGTCGTCGCGGCGCAGCCACAGCTGGATGGGCACCGCGTGGGACGCGGCGAGCACCGAGTAGCCACGCGCCGAGAGGGCGCCGACCCAGGCGGCGAAGGTGAGGGGCGTGTGCGAGATGGTCGTCATGCGAGGTCCTGTGTGTGCTGGTGTCGGCCGGGCAGCGAAGTGGCACCAGCCGGGGCTGGTGTCAGCGGCAGCGACAACACAGGTGATGCATGGTCCGACCAGGGTGACCGAGCGGCGCGGGTTTGTCAGCCGTGTCTCACGATCCGGGCGACGTCACCAGTGCACGCCCTTGAGCAGCCGGGCCAGCAGCAGCTGCTGGGGGCTCGGCTGGTCACCGTGGTCCTCCTCGGCGGCCGCGCGGGCGGCGGCCGAGTCCGGGAACACCTGGTAGGCCATGTGCAGCACCCGGAACGAGGTCTTCGGGGCCAGGGTGTGCGCGACGGCGCCGAGCGAGCCGAGGGCGGTGTTGACCTCGTGCGGGCGGTCGGCGAGCGCGTGCAGCACCAGGTCCGCGGCCTGCGCCGGGGTGATCGTCGGGAACCGGTCGTAGATCTTGGTGGGGGCGATCATCGGGGTCCTCACCAGCGGCATGTGGATCGTCGTGAACGAGACCCCGTCGCCGACCAGCTCCGAGCTGACCACGTTGGACCACGAGTCGAGCGCGGCCTTCGACGCGACGTACGCCGAGAACCGCGGCGGGTTGGTCTGCACGCCGATCGAGCTCACGTTGACGATGTGACCGGCACCCTGGGCTCGCATGGCCGGCAGCAGGCCCATCACCAGCCGGACGGCACCGAAGTAGTTGAGCTGCATGGTGCGCTCGAAGTCGTGGAACCGGTCGTGGCTCAGCGCGAGCGACCTCCGGATCGAACGGCCGGCGTTGTTCACGATGAAGTCGACGCGGTCGTGCTCGGCGAGGATCTGCTCGCACAGCCTGTCGATGGCCTCGAGGTCGGAGAGGTCGCATCCGTAGACGTACGCCGTACCGCCGGCCGCCTCGATCTCCGCCCTCGTCTCCTCGAGCTTGTCCTTCCCCCGGGCGACGAGCAGCGGCACCCCGCCGGCCTGCGCGACCTTGAGCGCGGCCACCTTGCCGATGCCCGACGACGCGCCGGTGATGACCACGGTCCGACCGGAGAGGGCCTCGACGAGGTCGGCGTCCCGGGCGGTGTCGGTGTCGAGGTGCTCCTCCCAGTAGTTCCACAGCGCGAGCGCGTAGCTGTCGAGGTCGGGCACCGCGATGCCGGAGCCGGCGAGCAGCCGCTCGGTGGCCCGGGCGGCGTACCTCGTCGGGAACGACACGTGCTCGAGCACCTCGGGCGGCACGCCGAGCCGGCCGACCGTCTCCCGGAGCACCAGCTGTGCGGGCGCGCTGCCGAGGACGTTGCTGACGATGTTGCCCGGCCGCAGGGCGCGGGGGAGCAGCCCGGTCGGCAGCACCCCGGTGACGCGGCGGTCGACCGGCACGGCGAACCGGGGCGCCTTGGCGGCCGCGGCCAGCGTGTTGACCACGTCGATCGTCGGCTGCGGGTCGGGGTTCACGAGGTGGAACGCCTCACCGTCGTGTCCGGGCAGGTGCGCGAGGTGGTCCATCGCCGACGCGACGTAGTCGACCGGCACCACGTTGGTGTCGCCGAGGTCGACCCCGACCATCGGCAGCCACGACGGCAGGTTGTCCCGCAGCCGTTTGAACAGGGGGAAGAAGTAGTAGGGCCCGTCGATCTTGTCCATGGCGCCGGTCTCGGAGTGGCCGACGACCACGGCCGGCCGGTAGACGCGCCACGGCACCGTGGACTCCTCGCGGACGATGCGCTCGGACTCGAACTTCGTGCGGTGGTACGGCGACGGGAGCGACTGTCCGACGTCGAACATGGTCTCGTCGTAGGTGCCGTGGTAGTCGCCCGAGGCCGCCACCGAGGAGACCTGGTGGAACACGCCGGCGTCGAGCGCGGTGGCCAGCTCCAGAGCGGCGCGGGTGCCACCGACGTTGAGCTTCTCGTTGAGCTCGTCGGACGCGGTCATGTCGTAGACCGCGGCGAGGTGGAAGAAGTGGTCGATGGCGCCGTGGTGCTCGCGGATCCAGGCGCGGGAGAGTCCCAGCCGCGGCTTGCCGAGGTCGCCCTCGACCGGTGTCACCCGGGAGCCGGCGTCCCAACGCCGCATCAGTGCGTCCATCCGGGCGCGGGACCCCTTGCGCACCAGCACGAAGATCTCGCCCTCGCGGTGGTCGAGCAGCTCGGCGACGAGGTGTCGTCCGATGAACCCGGTCGCGCCGGTCACGAAGTACGCCATGGACAACAGTATTACCCGTGAGTAACTTTGCTGTCCAGGCGACGCGGCGTGACCTGGCCGGTCACGCCCGTCCTATCGGGAACGGCTGCTCGGGTGTCGCGTCGGGGTGGTTGACCCCGAAGCAGGTCAGGACCGACTCGCTGTCGGGATCGACGAACACCACGAACAGCCACGGTTCCTTCGGGTGGGTCACGTGACCGACCCGCAGTGAGTTCTGCGGAGCGATGCTCAGGCGCTCGACCGCGTCCGTGAACCCGACCGTCGGGGCGGGGTCCGACCGGTCCGCCTCGGTCGCGAGGAGGTCGCGGTACTCGACACGGAGCACATCCGTGGCGATCGGCTCGTGGGCGAGACGGAGCTCTCCGCCGCCTGCGAGGAGGTCACTGCACAGGGCGAACGTCGGGCCGGGCTGGTCGAGACCCGCGGGCATCGGCATGCGCCGAGTCTGCCCGTCCGGTCAGGCGGTGTCGACGCTGGTGACCGAGATCAGGGTCGCGCCCAGGTCGCGCACCTTGGCCAGCAGGCCGTGCAGCTCCGCCTGGTCGGTCAGCACGCCGCGGATGCTGGTGGTGCCGTCGGCCTCCAGGGTGAGGGTCAGACCCTCGAACCAGGCCGCCCAGTGGTCGTCGAGGTGTCCGGCGACCCGGAGCTCGTAGCCGGTGGCCGCATCGGGTGCGTCTCGTCCCGTCATCGTGACCTCGCCCCGGCCCTGCCGGCACGGCGGATGACCCACTCGGCGACCGCCGCGTTGATGACCCAGCCGGCGCTGACCGAGAGGGCGGTGCCCAGGTCGTCGGTGCCGAGGAGGGACTCTCCGAAACCCTGGGTGAGCGCCTGCGTGCCGGCGGCGACGCCGAGCGCGTAGGCACGGATCATCCAGGCCCGGTGTGCGGCGATGTCGCGGCGCCGGATCGCGGTGAACCCGAGCACGATGCAGGCCGCCATGGTGGAGCTGACCACGACCCGGACGGCCCAGAGCAGGTCACCGCCGGGTGCGCCGGGGTAGAAGAGCGTCATCCAGAGACCCGAGAGGGCCACCACCAGCCCGGCTCCGACCAGGACGCGGCCGGCGCCGCGGTGCCAGCCCCGCCACCGGCGGCGTACCCGAGCGGAGAACTGGAACGCGCCGGTGACGGCGTAGACGGCCGCTGCGACGATGTGCGCGATCACGGGCGCCGGGGAGGCGTCGATGCGCGGGTTGGTCGGGAGCAGCTGCGGGCCGCCGACGATCTCCACCAGCCGGAGCGACCCGGCGACCACCGGAATCACGCTGAGCAGCACGAGGGCGGCCGGGACCCGCCACGCCGACCCTTCCGGCCGACC
Source organism: Nocardioides sp. (assembly GCF_035697785.1). Taxonomy (GTDB): domain Bacteria; phylum Actinomycetota; class Actinomycetes; order Propionibacteriales; family Nocardioidaceae; genus Nocardioides_B. The sequence goes on along the minus strand of NZ_DASSCL010000024.1, from coordinate 51,046 downwards.
CGGCCGGACGGGCGGTGCCGGCCGGATCGGCGTGCGGGTGGTCATTCGGCACCGGCCGAGGACATGCGCGGGCGGGGGACGTCGCTCGTCGCCGCCGTGGTGGACGTCTCGGTGCGGGTGGTGCGCCACAGCGAGTATCCGAGGCCGATCATGGCGATGGCGTTGGGGAAGGCGAGGAACCGGTAGAAGGCGTCGGGCATCACCGCGAGCGCGACGCTGACCAGGCCGCCGACGGCGAGCAGCGCGGCCGCCCACCGGGTCAGGACGTGGGCGCGGAACAGGGCGATGCCGAAGAGCAGGCCGCCGGCCAGGTAGGCCAGGCCCTGGACCTGGAACACGGTGACCAGCGCTCCGATGTCGCCCTCGGGGCTGCCGTTGGTGGAGGCGGCGAGGACGTCGTTGACGTAGCCCGGGTTGCTCTCGGCCAGGGACGGCAGCACGAAGGCGGCCACGTAGGGCGGGACCATGATCAGCAGGTAGCCGGCGGCGAGGACCAGGTAGCCGATCAGGCCGAGCAGGCCGTTGCGGCGGACCTGGCTGAGGTACATGCCGGTGATGCCGGCCAGGGCCAGGGCGGCCATCAGCACCTTCACGGAGTTGCGGACCACGACCTCGGTGCCGGTGATCGAGTCGGCGTCCATGTGCGGGTGGCCGATGTTGACGCCGATGAACAGGACGCCGGCGGTGGCCGCCGCGACACCGGCGAGTCGGGTCAGGGTGGTGGGGGTGATGGTCATGTCCGGCTCCTGTTCCGGTGGTCCGTGGCGGTCGCCGCGGGAGATGCTCGGAACGTACGGCGCGCTGGGGTGACCGGGCGTCACCACATGTGGTGACCGACGATGTGACTTGCTAGAGCAGGCCGAGCCGGCGGGCCCGGCGTACGGCCGCGGCGCGGTTGTTGACGTCGAGCTTGGTGAAGATGCGCTTGGTGTGGGTCCGCAGCGTGTTGAGGGAGACGAACAGCCGGCGGGCGATCTCGGGGCCGGTGAGCTCGCTGTCGAGCAGCCGCAGGACGTCGAGCTCGCGGTCGCTGAGCGGGTCCGGCAACACGTCCCGGGCCGGGCGTGAGGTGCCCACTGCCTCGAGGAGCCGGCGCGCATGCCGGTGCAGCACGTCGTGGGTGTCGCCGGACTCACCGGCGGCGTCCCGCAGCAGGGTGAGCATCGGGGTGCCCTCGTCGAGGAACAGCCGCACGTAGCCCTCCGGCTCCGGAGCCCGGGCCAGCGCCCGGTCCAGCCCGGCGAACGCCTCGGCCCGGTCGCCGTCGGCATGCCGGACGAGCGCCCGCAGCACCCCGATCTCGAGCAGGCTCCCGGCACGGTTCGGCTCTGCGTCGGCCTGAAGCCGGTCGAGAAGGATCGCCGCGTCGCGGAGCCGCTCGCCGCCGCCGCGGGCGAGCAGGAGGCGCACGAAGGTGAGGTGGTCGTACTCACGCAGGTACGTCGCAGCCGCGGCGGACGGGACGCCGTGGTCGTCCGCCCACGCCTCGGCCGCGGCCAGGTCGCCGGCCGCGATGTGGATGCGGGCCTGCATCGCGGGGATCGGGCGAACGTCCGGGTAGAAGCCGTGCCGGTACAGCTCCGCGGCCTGACCGAGCAGCTGCGTCACGGTGTCGTGGTCCCCGAGGGCTGCGCGCACCTGGGCCATCGCGACGTACCAGCGGTGCCGGTTCTCGGTGATCGACGCGCGCTCGCCGAGCTCCCGGGCGGTCTCGAGGTGCTCCGATGCGCTGTCCAGGTCGTTGAGCTCGCGGTCGAGCTCGGCCAGCCCGACGTGCAGGTCCGCGGCGGCCCGCGGATACGGCGGCCCACCTCCGGTCGCCGACTCGAGGGCCACGTCGTACAGCCGGCGGGCGCGGCCGGGTTGGCCGGCAGCGACCCACATGTCGGCGAGCGGGATCGTGCTGTCCAGCTCGTCGACGAGGTTGCCGGCGGCGTGCAGGTGGCGGACCGCCTCGGTGAAGGTGGGCAGCGCCTCCTCGATGTCACCGGCCGCCCAGGCGGCCAGACCGAGGTACCCGGCGCCGGCACCGCGCACGAAGTGGTCCTCGGGGCCGGACAGGTCCATTGCCTGCCGCGCGTGACGCACCGTGCCGGCGACGTCGCCACGCGCCTGCGCCAGCGACGCCCGGTAGACCGGGATCGTCGCCGGCGCGAGGCGCAGGTCCTCGGTGTCGGCCCAGGTGCCGGCGAGCTCGGGGTGCTCGGCGCCCGCGGCCAGCGCCGCCTCGGCGTCGTCGAGTCGGCGCTCCATGGCGTCGAGGTCACCGGACATCAGCCGCGACCAGCCGGACACGATGCTGAGGACCGGGCTGCGGCGCACCACGGAGTCCGGCAGGGACCGCATCCAGCTCAGCAGCAGGCCGTCCTGTCGCGCGCGGCGCACCTCCGGCAGAGCCTCTTCCATGAGGTAGGCGGCCCGGTCGTGGTCCGGGGCGGCCAGGGCGTGCCGCACCGCGTCCTCGACGAGGCCGTGTGCGGCGTACCACGCGCTGGCGCTCAGGTGCAGTCCGGGCACCGCGTCGGGTTGCTCGGCGAGCAGGCGCGCGAGCAGCACGTCGGCGAAGAGGTGGTGGTAGCGGTACCAGGACCGGTCGGTGTCCAGCGGCACCAGGAACAGGTTCCCCCGCTCGAGGTGCTCCAGCACTCGGGCACCCTCGCTGCCGCCGGTGACCGCGTCACACAGGTCACCGGTGAGCCGGTCCAGGACGGAGGTCCGGAGCAGGAACTCGCGCACCTCGGGTGGTTGGCGGGCGAGCACCTCGTCGGCGAGGTAGTCGATGACGAACCGGTTGCTGCCGGTGAACGCGTCGATGAAACCGGCGACGGCTTCGCGTTCGGGCAGGTCCCGCAGGGACAGCCCAGCCAGCTGCAGGCCGGCGATCCAGCCCTCGGTGCGATCCTCGAGCGCCGCCACGTCATCGGCGGCGAGGTCCAGGCCCATCACGCGGTTGAGGAACTCGAGTGCCTCCGACGGCGTGAAGCGAAGGTCGGCCGCGCGCACCTCCGTCAGCTGTCCCCGGCTGCGGAGCCGGGCCAGGGGCAGGACCGGGTCGGACCTGGTCGCCAGCAGCAGGTGCAGCCGGTCCGGCAGCTGGTCCAGGAGGAACGCCATCGCCTCGTGCACCTCCGCTGCCTCGAGGACGTGGTAGTCGTCGAGGACAAGGAGACGATGGGTGCCCGGAGACTGCTCACCGGCACGCACGATCTCGTTGAGCAGGGCGGTCAGGGCGGCCGACCCGTCGGCGGCCATCGGTGCGACGACCCCCCGGTCGAGGGGCAGGCCGGTGCGCTCGAGGGCGGCGGCCAGGTGGGCCAGGAGCCGCGACAGGTCGTTGTCCCCGTCGTCCAGTGAGAGCCATCCGGTGCCGGTGCCGGGTCGCTGCCGCGAGGCGGCGTCGAGCCAGTCGGTGAGCAGGGTGGTCTTGCCGAAGCCGGCGGGCGCGGAGACGAGCGTGAGGCGGTTGCCGTCGTCGAACGTGCGGTCGAGGCGCGCGGCGAGACGTGGGCGGGCAACCAGCCGCGCCCGCGGGGTGGGCGCGAACAGCTTGGTGGCGAGCACCGTCGTCGACACGCACGGATCATAGGATCGCGCTTGCGAAGGCATCGTTTATCGATATATTCTAACTGTCATTCGATAACGAGGGAGTTCACATGGGCAACCTGGCCTTGCTCGCGCTGCGCATCGTGCTCGCGATGGTGCTCGCCGGCTCGCTGTTCGTGCAGACGGTGATGGTGCCCCTGCTCTGGTCGGACCTGGACGGGCTCGACCCGGAGTACTCCTACCTGCGCACGTCGCTGGTGGTCATCGTCGTGCTGGGCATCGCGACCATCCAGGTCACGCTGGTGTGCGTCTGGCGGCTGCTGACGATGGTGCGGCGCGGCACCGTGTTCTCCCACGCCGCCTTCCGGTACGTCGACGTGGTGATCGGCGCCATCTCGGCCGCGTCCCTGCTCATCTTCGGACTCGGCTTCATCCTCGCGCCGGGCGAGGCGGCCGCCCCGGGCGTGGTGCTGCTGGTCGGAGGCGCCGGCGTGCTGGTCGCGGGCATCGCCCTGATCGTCCTGGTGCTCCGGATGCTGCTCGCCCAGGCGGTCGCCCGGGATGCGGAGGCGCAGCACCTGCAGGCCGAGCTCGACGAGGTGATCTGATGCCCATCGTGGTCGACGTCGACGTGATGCTGGCCAAGCGGAAGATGCCCGTGGGCACGCTCGCCGAACGCGTCGGCATCACCCCTGCCAACCTGGCCGTGCTGAAGAACGGACGCGCCAAGGCGGTGCGCTTCACCACGCTTGCCGCGCTGTGCGAGGTGCTCGACTGCCAGCCCGGTGACCTCCTGCGCTGGGAGCCGGACCCAGAGGGAGGTTGACCCGCTTCCTCGGCGCCGTCAGCATGAGGCCGTGGTCGAGGTGCTGGAGGCTGACTACCTGGTCGTGGGTGCGGGTGCGGCCGGCATGGCGTTCACGGACGCGCTGATCGACCACGCCGACGTCAGCGTCGTCATGGTCGACTCCCGTCACGGCGCGGGCGGACACTGGCTCGACGCCTACCCGTTCGTCCGGCTTCACCAGGCGTCCGCGTTCTACGGGGTCGCCTCGACACTGCTCGGGAACGGGCGCATCCAGCAGGACGGTCCCGAGGCGGGCCTGCACGAGCGCGCGACCGCGCCGGAGGTCTGCGCCTACTACGACCGGGTGCTGCGCGAGCGGATGCTGGCCTCCGGGAAGGTGACCTTCTACCCGGGCTGTGACCACCTCGGCGGGGGCCGGTTCGTGTCGCGCCTGTCCGGACGGCAGTACGAGGTCCGCGGCCGGCCGCGCGTCGTCAACGCGCACTACCTGTCGCCACACATCCCGGCGGTGACGCCCGCACCGTTCGGCGTCGCCGACGGGGTGAACGTGGTGGCCGTGAACGACCTGGTCCGGCTCGGTGCCGCGCCGTCGCAGTTCGTGGTCGTCGGATCGGGGAAGACCGCCACCGACGCCTGCATCTGGCTGCTCGCCAACGGGGTCGACCCCGACGCCATCCGCTGGGTCCGGCCACGTGAGCCGTGGATGCTCAACCGCGCGGTCGTCCAGCCGGACCCGACCGTGTTCCTCGGGATGGCGGCGGACGTCATGGAGGCCGCGATCCAGGCGTCGTCACCGGACGACCTGTTCCTCCGCATGGAGGAGGCCGGCGTGGTGCTGCGCATCGACCGGTCCGTGACGCCGACGATGGCCAAGACGCCGACGCTCGCCCAGTGGGAGCTCGACCGGCTGCGCACCATCGAGGACGTCGTCCGGCTCGGGCACGTCAAGCACGTGGAGCCCAAACGGCTGGTGCTGGACGAGGGCGAGGTCTCCATCGCGGAGGATGCCGTGGTCGTGCACTGCGCCGCCTCGGGGCTGCGGTACGAGCCGTTGGTCCCGATCTGGGGCAGCGAGGCGATCACGCTGCAACCGATCCGCTCCGGCTTTCCCTGCTTCGGCGCGGCGCTGGCCGGCTACGTGGAGGCCGTCTTCGACGACGACCAGGAGAAGAACCGGCTGTGCCCGCCGTCGCCGCTCTCCAACACCCCACCCGACTGGGCGCTCATGCAGGTGCTCGGCGGCAAGGCCTCGATCTCGTTCGGGTCGGACGCCGGCGTCAAGGCGTGGGCGGACACGGTGCCGCTCAACCCGGCCCGCATCCCCGCCGACGTGGCGGACTCGGAGGAGCTGAGCGCCGCGGTTGCGCGGTTCCGCGCGAGTGTCGGCCCGGGGATGGCCCGGATGGCCGAGCTCGCGCGAATGCCCTGACTAGTCGCCCTTGCCGCCGCCGAACATGATCTCGTCCCAGCTCGGAACCGACGCACGACCGCGCTTCTTCGAGGGCTTGCGCGCCGGCTCCTCCTCCTGCTCCGCCTCGGGCTCGTCGTCGGCGGGAGCCGGCCGGGCCGGCTCGGGACGGTCGCTGGCCTGCGTGGCGATCCAGTCGGCGTCACCCGCTGTGGTCAGGTCCGCGGTCCGCTCCTCGTCGTGCCGCGAGGAGGCCGGCTCGCTCACCAGCCCGATGGCGTCCTCGCCCAGTGGCAGCTCGTCGTCGGCCGGTACGGCGGAGAGCCGCCGGCCGGCGGGTGCCGCCGTGCGCGGCTGCGGGCCCTTGCTGGCGGACTGCTCGCCGACCAGCCAGCGGGCCTCGTCGTCCTCGGCCACGACGTAGCGCCCGGGAGCGTCGAAGACGAACTCGGCGTGCCGCGTGCTCTCACCCGAGCGGTAGTCGGCGACCAGCGTCCAACGGCCGTCCTCCCGACGCCAGGCGTCCCAGTCGACGGTCGCGGGGTCGACGTTGCGCGAGCGCAGCCGCTCGGCGACCGCGTCCCCGAGCAGTCGCGTGGAGCCCTCGCCCCCCTTGCGGCGCAGGGAGGCCCGCTGGGCACGGTCGGCGATGTGCGCACGCTCGGCCAGCACGGGCGTGGCGTAGCCCATGATCTTGTCGATGCTGGTGGACGCGGCGGCGGCGACGCTCTCGGGTGTCTCCCCGGCGCGGATCCGGGCCTGGATGTCGCGGGGTCGCAGTGCGCTCTCCATGGTGATCTCCAACTGGCCGAGGCGGGCATGGTCACCTCGAAGGGCGGCCCGGAGCTTTGCGTCGGCTGCCAGCCTGAACTCCTCGCCCGAGTCGCTGACCAGGACCAGTGCGGTCCCGTCGTCGGTCAGCCCCACGAGCGTGAGGTCCTGCTGGTCCATTGCCTGTGCGTGCTCCCTTGTGCATGTCGTCGTGACGTTTCGCTGAGCCTACTTCAGCGGTGTCCGCCGCCGGCGGCACGCGCCGTGTCGCGGGTGCGTGTCTGTGAAGTCGGGGTCGCGACGACGAGTAGCCTCCCGGGCATGCAACCGGGCGTCGCGGATCCGAGCGTGCTGATCACGGTCCTCGACCTGGTCGGCATCTTCGTGTTCGCGATCTCCGGCGGGCTGGTGGCGGTCCGCAAGGATCTCGACATCTTCGGCGTCCTGGTCCTCGCCGGGACGACCGGACTCGGCGGCGGGTTCCTGCGCGACGTGCTCATCGGTGCGCTGCCGCCGGCCGCCCTGGCCGACTGGCGCTACCTGATCGTGCCGGTGACCGCCGGGCTGGTGACGTTCTGGTTCCACCCCGCGATCGGTCGACGGGAGCGGGTGATCAACGTCTTCGACGCCGCCGGGCTCGCGCTCTTCTGCGTCACCGGCGCGGTGAAGGCGCTCTCGTTCGGGCTGGGTCCGGTGCCCTCGGCGCTGATGGGGATGCTCACCGGGATCGGCGGCGGCATCCTGCGGGACATCCTCGCGGGTCGGGTCCCGATCGTGCTGCGCGGCGAGCTCTACGCGACCCCGGCCCTGGTCGGCGCCGCGATCGCGGTGGTGGGCACGGAGGCGGGCCTGGGCGTCGGCGTGGTGGCCGTCCCGGCCGCGCTGGTCTGCCTGCTGTGGCGGCTGCTGGCGATGCGCCGCGGCTGGCAGGCGCCACGCCCGACCAGCTCGGCGAGCACCTGACCGCCCCTCAGGCGCCCAGCACCCGGTCGAGGTAGCGGTTGGAGAACAGCCGGTCGGGGTCGACCCGGTCCCGGACCCGCTGCACGTCGGTCCAGCGCGGGTACGCCGGAGCGAGGTCGGCGGCGGTCCTCGTGTGCAGCTTGCCCCAGTGCGGGCGGCCGTCGTGCGCGCGCATGACGCGCTCCACCTCGCGGAAGTACGCCGTGTGGTCGGTCTGCGCGTTGACGTGGAAGGCGAGGTACACCGAGTCCCGTTCGTACGCCGTGGACAGCCACACGTCGTCACCCCGGGCGTAGCGGATCTCGACCGGGAAGCTGATCGGCCAGCCGCCGCGCTCCATCACCCGGCGCGCCTCGGCGAGCGCCGTCATGCCCGCCGCGCGCGGCACGGCGTACTCCATCTCCCGGAAGCGGACCAGGCGCTCGGAGACGAACACCCGGTGGGAGGTGTCGACGTAGCTGCGCGCGGTCAGCGCCTGGGAGCCGACCCGGTTCAGCGCCGGCACCAGCCTCGGCACGGCGTTGCCCAGCCGGTTGGAGAGGCCGAACACCCGGTTGGCGAGCAGGTGGTCGTCGAGGTAGGCACGCATGCGGGGCAGCGGCTGCGCCGGGTCGGCTGACCGGTCGTCCCGCTTGCAGAGCGCGCGCTCGGTGTGCGGGAACCAGTGGATGTCGACGTGGTGGTGCCGCTCGACCAGCTCGTCGAACCCACCCACGATCTGCTCCCACGTCATCGGCTCCTCGACGGCCTGGACGAGGAACGCCGGCTCGACGAGAAGGGTGACGGCGGTGAGGATCCCGACGGCCCCCAGCCCCAGCCGCGCCACGTGGAAGAGGTCAGGGTCCCGGTCGGGGGTGGAGGTCACGACCGTCCCGTCGGCCGTGACCAGCTCGACCCCCACGACCTGGGCCGACAGCGATGCCCACTGACCGCCCGACCCGTGTGTGCCGGTCGAGATCGCCCCGGCGACGGTCTGCCGGTCGATGTCGCCCATGTTGTGCAGCGCGAGCCCGAGGGCGTCGAGCCGTGCGTTGAGCATGTGCAGCGGGGTGCCGGCCAGCACCGTCACGGTCATCGCGTCCCGGTCGACGCTGCGCACGCCGACGAGCCGGTCCGGACGCAGCAGCAGCCCGTCCGCGACGGCCACGTCGGTGAAGGAGTGGCCGGTGCCGACCATCTTGACGCCGACCTCGAGCTCGCGGGCGGTGTGCACGGCGCGCACGACGTCGTCGACGTCGGCGGGGGAGCGCACCTCACGGGGCTCGGCGGTGGCCAGCCCCGACCAGTTCTGCCACGAGGTGCTCGTCATGGCGGTGAGGCTATCCGGGCATACTCGAACGCATGGTGGCGCGCACGCTCGACGAGGCGGTCGGCGACGTCCGCCGCCGGATGGGCGACCGGCTGTTCGCGCGGGTCGCCGGACCCGAGGGGCCGCGCCGTCGCGAGCGCATCCACGGCACCCCGGGTCCGCGCTGGTTCGGCGAGGACAGCGCGATCCGCCGGGTGCACGGCGACGCCTCCATGTTCGCCGGCGGCATCCGCGCACTGCTGCTGCAGTCCCTTCACCCGCTGGCGATGGCCGGCGTGGTCGACCACTCCGGCTTCCAGGGCGACCCGTGGGGCAGGCTGCAGCGCACCAGCCACTTCCTCGCCGTCACCACCTTCGGCCCGGCCGCGCATGCCGAGAAGATGGTCACCGCGGTCCGCAGGGTCCACGAGACCGTGGTCGGGACCGCGCCGGACGGCCGCCCGTACGCCGCGTCCGACCCGCACCTCCTCGAGTGGGTGCACATCGCCGAGATCGACAGCTTCCTCACCGCCCACCAGCTGTACGGCGCCCGGCCGCTCGACCAGGCCGGCCGCGACGCCTACGTCGCGGAGACCGGCAGGGTGGCCGCGGCGCTCGGCGTCCTCGACCCGCCGCGCACGGAGGCGCAGCTCGCGGAGCGGCTGGAGCGCTACCGCCCAGAGCTGGCCGCGACGCCGGCGGCCCGCGAGACCGCGCGGTTCCTGCTGCTGCACCCGCCGCTGCCGGTGCCGGCCCGTGCGCCGTACGGGCTGCTCGCCGCGACCGCGGTGAGCATGCTGCCGCGCTGGGCGAGGCGCGAGCTCCGGCTGCCGGTCCTCCCGCGGACCGAGGCGGTCGCCGTGCGCGCGGCCGGCACCCTGGCTACGAGGACGATTCGGTGGGCGATGACGCCGCCCCCGCCCGGCCGCGAGCGGCAGCCCGCCGATGAGCCGCCGCGGCGGCGATGAACGCGGCGCCCACGCCGACGAAGCCCGACGCGACGGGCACCCAGTAGGACGCCGAGGCACCCACCCGGTCCACCACCTGGCCGGCGAGCGCGGCGCCCGGAGCGATCCCCGCGGCCATCCCGGTGTGGATGATCGACATCCCCTCGGTGAGCCGCGCGGTCGGGACGACCTCCTCGGTCAGCGCCATCAGCGCGATGAGGGTGGGAGAGATCGCGAACCCCGCCACGAACAGCACGGCGCCCATCGGCACGAGCCCGTCGAGGAACGGCAGCGGTACGACGGACGACGCCAGCGCGAGCAGGCCCCAGCGGAACCGGGTCGCGTTGTCGACGCGCCACGTGATCGCCCCGGTCGCGATCCCGGAGACCAGGCTGCCGAACGCCCACGTGGCCAGCAGCACCCCGCTCGTCGCCTTCGCGTCGAGGGCCTCGGCGAACGCGACGGTGGCGACCTCCACCGACCCGAACAGCGAGCCGACCGCGGCCGAGGCCACGACCATCGGCAGCAGCGCCGGCCAGGGCAGCCGCGGTCGCTCGGCCCGGTCGGGGTGCGGCTCGTGCCGGGGCGGCTCGGTGCCCTTCTGGGCGGCCAGGGCGAGGGTGCCGGCGAGGCCGGTGACGACGGCGGTGCCGAGCCCGGCGAGAGGGTGCACGGCCGTGGCGAGCAACGTGACCAGCGTCGGGCCGAGCATGAACACGACCTCGTCCATCACCGCCTCGTAGGCGAACGCGGTCTGCAGCTGGGACTTGTCCGGCACGAGGTGGGTCCACCGGGCCCGGACCGCGGAGCCGACCACGGGCATCGCCGCGCCGGTGAGGAACGCGAACACCACGGCGGACGCGGCGCCCCGGTCGGTCTCGACCGACCACATCAGCAGTCCGAGCGCGACGGCGGACACGATCGCCCCGGCCGGTAGCACCCGGCCCTGCCCGAACCGGTCGGTCAGCCGGCCCTGCACGACCGCCATCGCCGCGTTGGCCAGGATGTACGCCGCCGAGACCGAGCCGGCCAGCGAGTACGACCCGGTCCGCGTGGACACCAGCAGGACGATGCCGAGGCTCACCATCGAGATCGGCAGCCGGGCGATCAGGCCGCTGACGGAGAAGGCGAGTGCGCCGGGGAGGGACAACACCCGGCGATAGGTGGTGAGCATCGCCCCGAATCCTAGGATGGCTCCATGCCACCCGAGATCGCGCCGTACGACGCGCTGCTGCTCGTCTCCTTCGGCGGTCCCGAGAAGCCCGACGACGTCGTGCCGTTCCTGGAGAACGTGACGCGCGGCCGGGGCATCCCGCGCGAGCGGCTCGAGGAGGTGGGGGAGCACTACTTCCGGTTCGGCGGTCGCAGCCCGATCAACGACCAGAACCGGGAGCTGATCGCCGCGATCGAGGAAGACTTCCGGTCGGCCGGGGTCGGCCTGCCGGTCTACTGGGGCAACCGCAACTGGGACCCCTACCTCGCCGACACCCTGCGGGAGATGAAGGCCGACGGCGTACGCCGCGCCGCCTGCCTGGTCACCAGCGCCTACTCGTCGTACTCCGGATGCCGGCAGTACCGCGAGGACCTCGCGGACGCCGTCGCCGAGGTGGGGGAGGGTGCACCCCGTCTCGATCGGCTCCGGCACTACTTCAACCACCCCGGCTTCGTGGAGCCGATGGTCGACGCGAGCCTCGCGGCACTCGCGGAGCTGCCCGACGCGGTCCGCCATGACGCGCACGTGCTGTTCGTGACGCACTCGGTGCCGACGGAGATGGACGATCGCAGCGGTCCGCCGGTCGCCGGCGGCAACCTCTACGTGCGCCAGCACCGAAGCGTCATGGACGAGATCGTCGAGCGCGTGCGGCAGGAGACCGGGCACCGGTACGCCGCCGAGCTCGTCTTCTGCTCCCGGTCCGGCCCGCCGCACGTGCCCTGGCTGGAGCCCGACGTCAACGACCGCATGGGGGAGCTCGCGGCCGCGGGGGTGCGGGCCGTCGTCGTGGTGCCGATCGGCTTCGTCTCCGACCACATGGAGGTCGTCTACGACCTCGACACCGAGGCAGCGGCGACAGCCGAGAAGCTCGGACTCGGTTTCGCACGCGCGGCGACCGCGGGCGTGGACCCCAGGTTCGTGGCGATGGTCCGGGACCTGCTCGTCGAGAGGGCCGCGGTCGAGCGCGGCGTCGCCGTGCACCGGGCCTCGGTCGGCTCCCAGCCGCCGTCCCACGACGTGTGCCCCGCCGGCTGCTGCGCCAACCTGCGCGGTCCGCGGCCTGCGCTGTGCGGTCAGGACTGACGTGGCGTCGCCCGACGAGCTGCTCGCCCTGGCCCGCGACGTAGCCCGGGAGGCGGCCGACCTCGTGACCGAGCGCCGCCGGCACGGCGTCGAGGTGGCGGACACGAAGAGCAGCCCGACCGACGTCGTCACCGAGGTCGACCACGCTGCGGAGGAGCTGATCCGCAAGCGGCTGCTGGAGGCCAGGCCCGGCGACGGGTTCGTCGGCGAGGAGGGGGCGGCGGACACCTCGGCGAGCGGGATCACCTGGGTGGTCGATCCGATCGACGGCACCGTCAACTTCGTCTACGGGATCCCGCAGTACGCCGTCTCGATCGCCGCGCGCCGGGGCGACGAGGTCGTCGCCGGCGTGGTCGTCGACGTGGTCAAGGGCGAGTGCTTCACGGCCACCCGCGGCGGCGGGGCGCACCTCGACGGCCGCCCGGTCCAGGTGCGCGGGGTCGTCCCGCTCGCCCAGCGGCTGGTGTTCACCGGCTTCAGCTACGAGCGAGACACCCGGGTGGCGCAGGCCGCGGCCGTGCGCGAGCTGCTGGGCCGGGTCCGCGACGTACGCCGCCTCGGGTCGGCCGCCCTCGATCTGTGCTACCTCGCCTGCGGCCGCGCCGACGCCTACGTCGAGGAGGGGCTCCACGACTGGGACCTCGCCGCCGGAGGGCTGATCCTCGAGGAGGCCGGCGGACGGGTCGGCGAGGCGACCGGTGCCGGCGGCAAGCGCTGCATCGTGGCCGCACCGGCCGGTGGTTTCGACGAGTTCATGACCGCGGTCGAGGACTGCGGGTTCCTGGCTTCCTGACCCGGGAATACCCGGACTCCCGGGCCTGTTGGGTCCGCTGCAACGGCGGATTCCGGCAGGGATCCTGTGACTCTGCTGACATCATGCGGAATGACCGTGCACGAAGGCTCCCGATGGTGCACAATCCGCCACGCGACGAGACATTGCGCAGGGTTCCCGGCCAGGTCCCCTGCATGAGGACGGCAGACACCCACGGGGCCGAGAGAGGCACGAATGGCTACAGATTACGACGCACCTCGTAAGAACGAGGAGGACCAGAGCGAAGAGAGCCTCGAGGAGCTCAAGGCCCGGCGTCACGACAAGAACTCGGGCAAGGTCGACGAGGACGAGGCCGAGGCGGCCGAGTCCTTCGAGCTACCAGGAGCCGACCTCTCCCACGAGGAGCTCGCGGTCGAGGTCCGGCCACGGCAGGAGGACGAGTTCACCTGCATGAGCTGTTTCCTGGTGCACCACCGCAGCCAGCTCGCGGACGAGAAGAAGATGATCTGCCGCGACTGCGCGTAGGTCTCGACGGGCTCGACCACCAAACGACGACAAAGAAGGGCCGGATCCCAGCTGGGATCCGGCCCTTCTCGCGTCCTCAGACCTCGACGTCCTCGAGGTTGGCGGGCAGGTGGCCCGTCGACTTCCGGTAGTAGTCCGCCGCCTTGCGCGAGGCGAACATCCGCGCCAGCCCGACGGCGATGCCGCTGACCGTCGCCCACGCCACCGCCTCCTTGATCGACACGTCGGGGTGGGCCGGGTTCTGCGGCGGCTCCTTGCCGGTGGCGACCTTCCAGCTCGTGGTGAGCGCCTTGCGCGCCGCGATCGTCGCGCCCACGGTGGCGGCGAGCCCCATCAGGCTCCACACTTTCGATCCAGCCAAGACGGCTCCTTCGTTGGTCAATGTGCGTCCGGCGCCAGTCTGCCACCCGGCGCACCGTTCGACTCCCTTGTGCCCGCCCGGGCGGCCGCTACTCCTGCGCAGCGCTGCCGGACGGCGCTCCGGCCGCTACCAGCGCAGCGACCACGCGGTCGGGGTGCCGGGAGGAGACCAACCAGTACGGCGCCGGGTCCTGGGGGTCCTGCACCGGCACCTGCACCGACCGGGCCACGTAGGGGCGCAGCAGCAGGTACGCCCGCGCGTCCGCGTCGACCCCCGCGAGCCGCCGGCTTGCCGGCGCGTCCAGCGCCACCGGGACCCCGAGCTGGTCGACCGGGATGTGCGCGCGGCCGGCGCGGAAAACCGGACCCGTCTCGCCGTCCGCGACCTCGACGCGCGCGCCGCCGTACCCCAGGAAGAGTGCGGCCGTGAGTCCCACGAGCAGGCCGGTCGTGGTGAACGCGACCCAGCCGGGCGTCGCGACCAGGAACGCGAGCAGCACCGTCGCCAGGAACATGGTGGCGAGCGCCCACCACCGCAGGGGCACGTGCAGCCGCTCCGTGTAGCCAGGGGTCGTCACGAGGGCACATCCTCCCAGTGGGCCGCTCGCCCCAGGTGGGTAGGGTCGCGCCCATGGTCGACATCCTGGTCAGCCGTCTCGACGACGAGGTCCCCCTGCCGTCGTACGCGCATCCCGGCGACGCCGGCGCAGACCTCACCACCACCGTCGACGTCCGGCTCGAGCCGGGGGAGCGCGCGATGGTGCCGACCGGGATCTCGGTGGCGCTGCCCGAGGGGTACGTCGCCCTCGTGCACCCGCGGTCGGGGTTGGCGGCCCGGTTCGGGGTCTCGATCGTGAACACCCCGGGCACCGTCGACGCGGGCTACCGCGGCGAGGTCAAGGTGATGCTCATCAACCTCGACCCGACGAGCCCGGTGGAGCTCCGACGCGGGGACCGGATCGCCCAGCTGGTGATCCAGCAGGTCGAGCACGCCCGGTTCATCGAGGTCGACCGACTCCCGGAGTCGGTGCGCGGCGACGGCGGGTACGGTTCCACCGGTGGGTTCCTGAGCGTCGTCCCCGACACGGGCGACGCACCACACGACTCGTCGAAGGAGACGCAGTGAGGTTCCGGCGCAAGCCCGAGCAGGACGCATCGGAGGCCGCTCCCGAGGCGGCCGCCGAGGAGGAGGCCCCGGACTCGAGCCCCGAGGGCCCAGCGAGCCCCGGGGGCCCCCGCGCCAACGGGCCGTGGGACATCACCGAGACCGACTACGACGAGGACGACACGTCCAAGCTCGACCTCGGCAGCCTCATCGTCACCCCACGCGAGGGTCTCGACCTGCAGCTCCAGGTCGACGAGCAGAGCGGCCAGGTCGTCGCGGTCGTCCTCGCGGGCGCACAGGGCGCAGTGGAGCTGCGGGCGTTCGCCGCCCCGCGCCACGGCGACATCTGGGACGACGTCCGCCAGCAGATCGCCGCCGAGGTGACCCGCCGCGGTGGCACCGCCACGGAGCACGAGGGGCCCTACGGCCCCGAGCTCCGGGTCGTGCTCACCGTGACCGGTCAGGACGGCCGCGCGGGCCAGCAGCCGTCACGGGTCTTCGGCATCTCCGGCCCCCGCTGGCTGCTGCGTGCCACCCTGTTCGGCCAGCCGGCGCTCGAGCCCACCGAGGACGGCCCGGTCGAGTCCGCGCTGCGCGACGTGATCGTCCGCCGCGGCGGCGAACCCCACGCCCCGGGAGAGGCTCTCCCGCTCACCGTCCCGCCCGCCGTCGCGGCGCAGATGCAGGCCCGCGGCTGAGCATTCGGACTTCGGTCTCGGGGTGCCCATCCGCGGTCTACGCTTGAGTCATGTCAGAGGTGACGAGTCGGCTGCGCCGAAGCCTGAACCGGTGGGCCAACGGCGAGGAGCAGGAGGCCGAGGAGCTCCAGAAGGACTCCGCGAAGGCAGGCTGCTGCCCGATCCGCGACGCCGGTGAGCGCTCGCGCGTCGACATCCAGGGCAGTCTCCGCACCGTGACGCTTCGTCCCCGGGGCGGGGTCCCCGCCCTCGAGGCCGAGCTGTACGACGGCTCCGGCACCATGACGGTGGTCTGGCTGGGCCGCCGCCGCATCGCCGGGATCGAGCCCGGCCGGCAGATCCGGGTGCTGGGCCGGATCGGAACGCAGGACCACCAGAGGGTGATGTTCAACCCGCGCTACGAGCTGAGGTAACCCCTTGACCCACGAAGAGACGGCCGGTCCCGGACACGTCGGCACCGACACCGTCGAGTCGGTGGTGCGCGCGCAGCTCTCGAAGGCCCTCGGCGGCAAGCGCGGGATGCTCGAGGCGGCCGTGCCCACGATCGCGTTCACGGTGACGTTCCTGACCACCCACGACCTGCGCAACGCGCTGATCCTCAGCGTCGGCACCGCGCTGGTGCTGCTGGCGGTGCGCCTGGTCCAGAGGTCGACTCCCCAGTTCGTGGTCAACAGCCTGGTGGGCATCGGCATCGGGGCGTTGTTCGCCTACCGCAGCGCCCAGGGTGGCGGCGACGCCTCCGACACCGCGCTGGCCTACTTCCTGCCGGGCATCCTCTACAACTCCGGCTACGCCCTGGTCATGCTGTTCACGGTGGTGATCGGCTGGCCCGTCGTGGGTTTCATGGTCGGCTCCGTGGCCGGCGACCCGACCGCCTGGCACGACGACCCCCAGGTCGTCAGGCTCTGCCGGAACCTCACGTTGATGCTGGTGCTGCCGTGCGTGATCCGCGTCGCCGTGCAGGGCCCGCTCTACGTCGCGGGCCGCCGTGCCGACGATGCCGGATCGTGGATCGCCGCCCTCGGCGTCAGCAAGATCGCGATGGGCTGGCCGCTGCAGGTCGCCGCCCTGGCCGGGATGGTCTGGCTGCTGGCCCGCAACCGCACTCCGGTCGAGGAGTCAGCGCCGGTGCTGCTCGGGCGCGAGGAGTGACTGGAGCTCCTGCTCCGACTCCGCCGACGCCACGAACAGCAGCTCGTCGCCCGACTCGATCGGTTGCTCCTCGCTGGGCGTGTAGACCTGTCCGTCGCGCAGGATCGTGACCAGCGAGCAGTTCTCCGGGAACGGGATCAGTCCGCTGGGCTTCCCGACGTACGGCGAGTCGGCCGGCAGGGTGAGCTCGACCAGGTTGGCGTTGCCCTTGCGGAACGTGAACAGCCGCACCAGGTCTCCGACCGTGACGGCCTCCTCCACGAGCGCCGACATGATCCGCGGGGTGGACACGTTGACGTCGACACCCCAGGCCTCGGTGAACAGCCACTCGTTGTTGGGGTGGTTGACGCGGGCGACGGTGCGGGGCACCGCGAACTCGGTCTTGGCCAGCAGCGACGTGACCAGGTTGACCTTGTCGTCGCCGGTCGCGGCGATCACCACGTCGCAGGACTCCATCCGCGACTCCTCGAGCGAGGAGAGCTCGCAGGAGTCGGCGAGCAGCCACTCGGCGTCGGGCACACGCTCAGGCTTGAGGGCGTCGGGGTCCTTGTCGATCAGCAGGACCTGGTGCCCGTTGACGATGAGCTCGCGGGCGATCGAGCGTCCGACCGCCCCCGCACCTGCGATGGCGACGCGCATCAGTCGGCCTCCGGTCCCTCGTTGAAGACGTTGTAGACGTGCTCGGCGTTCTCCTCGCGCATGACGAGGTGCAGGAGGTCACCCTCCTGGATGACCGACTCGCGGGTCGGCAGCATGCCCTCGCCGAGCCGGTCGATCCAGGCGATGCGGCTGCGGGACTGGTCCTGGAACTTCACGGTGCGCTGGCCCACCCAGACCTCGTTGACCGGGACCTGGTCGAGGCGGATCGTGCCCGACGGATCGCGGAAGTCGGGCTCCGCGCCGGCCGGCAGGATCCGGCGCAGCACCTGGTCGGCCGTCCACTTCACGGTGGCGACCGTGGTGATCCCGAGCCGCTGGTAGACCTCGGCGCGGCCGGGGTCGTAGATGCGGGCCACGACCTGCTGGATGCCGAACGTCTCCCGCGCCACCCGGGCCGCGATGATGTTGGAGTTGTCACCGCTCGACACCGCGGCGAACGCGTCGGCCTTGTCGATGCCGGCCTTGTCGAGGACGTCCTGGTCGAAGCCGACCCCGGTCACCTTCGTCCCCCGGAACGACGGACCGAGCCGACGGAACGCGTCGGGGTTGGTGTCGATGATGGAGACGGTGTGGTTGCGGTCCTCGAGACTGCGCGCCAACGTCGACCCGACGCGGCCACAACCCATGATCACGACATGCACGTGGCAGACGCTACCCGAGTCGCACCACCGCGGCGTGGCGCATGGCCTAGCCTGATTCATCGTGGGTGTCGGCGATATCTCGAAGCGGATCATTCTCGGCCGCAAGCTGCGGAGCACGCAGCTCGGCGAGACGCTGCTTCCCAAGCGGGTGGCGCTTCCGGTGTTCGCATCCGACGCGCTGTCGTCGGTCGCCTACGCGCCCGACGAGGTCTTCATCATGCTCGCCGTGGCGGGCGCCAGCATGTACGTCTGGTCGTGGAAGATCGCCCTCGCCGTGGCGGTGGTGATGCTCACCGTCGTCGCGTCGTACCGGCAGACCGTGCACGCCTACCCCTCGGGCGGCGGCGACTACGAGGTGGCGACCGTCAACCTCGGCCGCCGCGCGGGCATGACGGTCGCGGCCGCGCTGCTCGTCGACTACATCCTCACCGTGGCCGTGTCGGTGTCGTCCGCGTCGGCGTACGCCTCGGCCGCGTTCCCCTCGTTGAAGGGACACGAGGTGCTCGTCGCCGCGATCGCCGTCACGGTGCTGGCGGCGCTGAACCTGCGCGGGGTCCGTGAGTCCGGGACGTTCTTCGCCGTCCCGACCTACCTGTTCATGACCGCGATCCTGGGGATGTGCGCGTGGGGGTTCCTCCGGATGCTCAGCGGCACCCTGCCGGACGTGGAGAGCGCGGACCTCACCATCCTTCCCCAACCGGGCTGGGAGGAGCCGCTCACGACGGTCGCCCTGATCTTCCTGCTCGCGCGCGCGTTCTCGTCGGGCTGTGCGGCGCTGACGGGTGTCGAGGCGATCTCCAACGGGGTGCCGGCGTTCCGCAAGCCCAAGTCGCGCAACGCCGCCACGACGCTGCTGCTGCTGGGGATGATCGCGGTCACGATGATGATCAGCGTCATCGTGCTGGCCCGGCAGATGGGCATCAAGTACGTCGACCCGCACCACGTGGAGCGGCTGATCCGGCCCGACGGGACACCGATGCCGGCCGGCTTCGACCAGGACGTGGTGATCGCGCAGATCGCGCGCGCGGTGTTCGACCACTTCACGCCGGGCTTCTACTTCGTGGTCACGATGACCGGCCTGATCCTGGTGCTCGCCGCCAACACCGCGTTCAACGGCTTCCCGGTGCTCGGCTCGATCCTCGCCCAGGACGGGCTCGCCCCCCGCCAGCTCGGCTCGCGCGGGGACCGGCTGGCCTACAGCAACGGCATCGTGTTCCTGGCCGTCCTGGCCATCACCCTCATCTGGGCGTTCGACGCCCAGACCACCCGGCTGATCCAGCTCTACATCGTCGGCGTCTTCGTGTCGTTCAACCTGAGCCAGCTCGGCATGATCCGGCACTGGACGCGGCTGCTGAGCACCGAGACCGACCCGGCCGCACGGCGGCGCATGATGCGGTCGCGTGCCATCAACACGTTCGGCCTCGGGCTGACCGCGGTCGTCCTCGTGATCGTGCTGGTCACCAAGTTCCTGGCCGGTGCCTGGATCACGATCCTGGCGATGGGCGCCTTCTACGCGATCATGCTCGGGATCGGCAGGCACTACGACAAGGTCAGCAGCGAGCTCCTCGTCGAGGAGGACGACCAGGTGCTGCCGACCCGGGTGCACGCGATCGTGCTGGTGTCGAAGGTGCACAAGCCGACGATGCGCGCGGTGGCCTACGCCAAGGCGGCCCGGCCCAACGTGCTCGAGGCCGTGATGGTCGACACCGACCCGAAGGTGACCGGGCGCGTGCTCGACGACTGGGACGCCCGCCGCATCGACGTGCCGCTCAAGGTGCTCTACTCGCCGTACCGCGAGATCATCCGCCCGATCGTCGACTACACCCGCAGCATCCGCGACGCCAACCCGCGCGGCGTGGTCGCGGTGTACATCCCGGAGTACGTAGTCGGGCGCTGGTGGGAGCAGCTGCTGCACAACCAGACCGCGCTGCGGCTCAAGGGTCGGCTGCTGTTCACCCAGGGCGTGATGGTGATCTCGGTGCCCTACCAGCTGAAGTCCTCGCTGATCGCCAAGGAGCGGGCCGAGCGGGAGCTGCTGAAGACGCGGCCCGGTGACGTCCGCCGCGGCGTCCTGCACGACAAGCCGACCGGCCACGCCGGCGACAACCAGGTCGGTCGGTGACCTCCTCCCGCTCCCGTCACCCCCGGCCGAAGCAGTCGCACGGTCGCTCCCTCGTCGGCGCGACCTACGAGGTCGACGTCGGGCCGGTCGCGCACGGCGGGCACTGTGTCGCCCGCCACGAGGGCCGCGTGATCTTCGTGCGGCACGCGCTGCCGGGGGAGCGGGTCACGGTCAGCGTGACCGAGGGCGACGAGGGCTCGCGGTTCCTGCGGGCCGATGCCGTCGAGGTGCTGACGGCCGCCCCGGACCGGGTCACGCCGCCGTGCCCGGTGGCCGGCCCCGGGCTGTGCGGCGGGTGCGACTTCCAGCACGTCGCCCTTCCGGCCCAGCGGGAGCTCAAGGCGTCAGTGGTCCGGGAGCAGCTGCAACGGCTGGCCGGTCTGGATCGGCCCGTCGTCGTCGAGCCGGTCCCCGGCGACGTCGACGGTCTGCGCTGGCGGACCCGCGTGCAGCTCGCCGTGACGCGCGACGGGCGTCGCGGCCTCCGCAAGCATCGCTCCCACCAGGTGGTGCCGGTCGACGACTGCCTGATCACACGCACGGACGCCCGCGTGGAGGTGGAGGGGGAGCCGCCCGGCACGGGCTCCGTCGTGGAGCAGGTCGGCGCGCACTCCTTCGAGGTCGCCGAGCACGGGTTCTGGCAGGTCCATCCCGGTGCGCCGCGTGTGCTCGTGGAGACGGTGCTGGCGATGCTGTCAGCCCGGCCGGGGGAGCGGTGCCTCGACCTGTACGCCGGGGTGGGGCTGTTCACCGTCCACCTCGCCGAGGCCGTCGGACCTACCGGGTCCGTGCAGGCGGTCGAGGGCGACCGGCTCGCCTGCGCCCACGCCGAGTCGAACCTGGCGGCGTACCCGGCCGCCTCGGTGCGGCGCGGCCCCGTCGACCGCGTGCTGGCGTCGTCGTCGCCCGAGCCGGTCGACCTGGTCGTGCTCGACCCGCCGCGCGAAGGCGCCAAGCGGGCGGTGGTGGAGCAGGTGGTCGCGCGCTCGCCCCGGGCGGTGGCGTACGTCGCCTGCGACCCCGCGGCGCTGGCCCGTGACGTCGCGCTCTTCGCCGGGGGCGGCTACCACCTCGACGCCCTGCGCGCGTTCGACCTGTTCCCGATGACACACCACATCGAGTGCGTCGCGTTGTTCGAGACCGGCGAGACCAGCGTCCGCGGCATGTGACCTCCGACTCTGTTCCATCCATGCCGGGTGGTGGTCTCCTCAAGTCGGAGGCGCCTGGCCTCCGCAAACCTGAAGATCGAAGGAAGTGGTCCACGGTGAACGCCGCGATCGCGGTTTCGGGACTGGTGAAGGACTTCGGACCCATGACGCGGGCTCTCGACCATCTCGACCTGCGTGTGGAGGCGGGTGAGGTGCACGGGTTCCTCGGCCCGAACGGCGCGGGGAAGACGACCACCATCCGTGTCCTGCTCGGATTGCTGCGCGCCGACGAGGGTCGCGTCGACCTGCTCGGTGGTGACCCGTGGCGGGACGCGGTGGCGTTGCACCGACGCCTCGCCTACGTGCCAGGGGAGGTGAACCTGTGGCCCAACCTCACCGGCGGTGAGGTGATAGACCTGCTGGGCGACTTGCGCGGCGGCCTTGTGGCGTCCCGCCGGGAGGAGCTGGTCGAGCGCTTCCAGCTCGACCCGACCAAGAAGATCCGTGCCTACTCCAAGGGAAACCGGCAGAAGGTTGCCCTCGTCGCGGCGTTCTCCTCCGACGTGGAGCTCTATCTCCTGGACGAGCCGACGTCGGGTCTCGACCCGCTGATGGAGGCCGTGTTCCAGGAAGTCGTCTCGGAGCTTCGCGCCGCCGGAAGCAGCATCCTGCTCTCCAGCCACATCCTGTCCGAGGTCGAGGCGCTGTGCGACCGGGTCACGATCATCCGGGCCGGTCGCGCGGCCGAGACCGGCACCTTCGACGACCTGCGCCATCTCACCCGCACGTCGGTGGTGGTCGACACCGCGAAGCCGCTGGAACGGGTGACCCGCTGGCCCGGCGTCCACGACGCCCGGGTGCACGACGGTCACGCGGAGTTCAGCGTCGACCCGGGCGAGCTCAATCAGGTGCTCGAGCACCTGGTCGAGCGCGAGGTGCGCTCGATGGTGACCTCGCCGCCGACGCTCGAGCAGCTGTTCATGCGCCATTACGACGACGAGCGCGACGCGCCTGAAGCGACCCCGGGAGCTGAGGTGGTGAGTGCGCGATGAGCGGCTTCACCGGCACGAGGCGGCTGGTCCGCCTCGCCCTGCGGCGGGACCGAATCACCCTGCCAGCCTGGATCCTCGGCATGGCCGCGTTCCTGTCCGCCACGACCGCGATGTTCGAGGACAACTACGCAAAGCATCCCGAGCTCCTGGTCCCGGACACCCAGGTGGTCGTCGAGAATCCCGGAATGCGTGTCCTGGGCCTGGTGACCGGCCCGACCGTCGGCGGTTACACGCTTCACCGCGATGCCCTCACGCTGATGGTGCTGGCAGCACTCATGAGCGTCTTCGCCGTCGTCCGACACACCCGTCAGGCCGAGGAGCTCGGCCGCGAGGAGATCCTCGGCGCCGGCGTCGTCGGGCGCTACGCCTCCCTGGGTGCGGCTGTCATCGTGGCGCTCGGGGCGAACGTCGTACTGGCGGGGATGCTGGGGATGGGCATGATCATCGCCGGCCAGCCCGGCGCCGGGTCGCTCGTGGCCGGTACGTCGATCGCCCTGGTGGGCGTGGCGTTCACCGGCGTCGCCGCTGTGACCTCGCAGCTCGCGTCGACCACGCGCGGAGCGACCGGTCTCGCCGGCGCCGCACTGGGAGGCTCGTTCCTGCTCACGGCGCTGGGCAACGTGCTCGGCACGGTCGACGCTGCGGGGATGCGCCTGACCAGCGCGTGGCCGGCTTGGCTCTCGCCGATCGGCTGGGGCCAGCAGATGCGACCCTTCGCGGACGACCTGTGGTGGCCCGCGGGAGTCTCCCTGCTTGCCCTCGGGTTGCTGTCCGGGGTGACGGTCGTCCTGGTCGGCAGGCGCGACGTCGGCAGGGGCATGCTGCCCGAGCGCCGGGGTGACGCCCACGCGCGTCCGGGCCTGCTCAGCCCAGCGGGACTCATCTGGCGGCTACAGCGCGGCGTGCTGCTCGGCTGGGCGATCGGGATGGTCGGCTTCGGCCTGGTGTTCGGCGCCCTGAGCGAGCAAATCGGGGGGATGGAGGGTGCGGCAACGGAGTGGTATGCCGCCTTCGGCGGCGATGTGGACCTGCTCGGGGCGTATTGGGCCTCGATGATGCAGATCGCCGGCATGGCTGTGGCCGCCTACGTCGTCACCCTGGCGCTCCGTCTGCACCACGACGAGGCGCGGGGCACGCTGGAGCCGGTGCTCGGCACCGCCGTGTCGCGCCTGCGCTGGCTCGCTGCCTACGCCGTGAATGCCGCCGCCGGTGCCACGTTGCTCATCCTGCTCTTGGCCGGAGGGATGGTCGTCACCGGCGGACTGGTCCTGGGGAACACCGCTGCGCTGGCCCGCGACCTGGTCGGCGCCGCGCTGGTGCAGCTCCCTGCAGTCGCGGTGCTGGGCGCCGCGGTCCTCGTGCTCGTGATGCTGGTGCCGCGGTGGTCGGTGGGACTGTCCTGGACGCTCGTGGGCGCGGGCATCTTCGTGGGCCCGATGTTCGGACCCTCGCTGGGCCTGCCGGCATGGCTGCTCGACCTGTCGCCGTTCAGCCACGTGCCCAACGCCCCCGCTGTCGCCATCAGTGCGGAGCCCGTGCTCGGCCTGGTCGCCGCGTGCGCGGTGCTCGCGGCTGTGGGAGCCGCGGCCATGCGCCGCAGGGACCTCGCCCTGCCTGCGTAGGTCCGTAGCTGCACCGGGGTGTAGGCCCGCAGCCGGATCTGTCAGGGCTCCTGGCCGGAACGCTCGACGTCGTGTATCTTGACGTCAAGACAACTTGGCCGCCGATCGGTCTGCGAGAACCAGGGTCCCCTCACTACCGGGGGTCACGCGCACGTGGGCAAGATGGGCGGGACGAACGCCTACGACATCACGAGGAGATGTGGCTGATGCCGAGTCAGGACAGCTTTGGTGCGAAGAGCACGCTGGACGTGGACGGGAAGTCCTACGAGATCTTCCGGCTCGACAAGGTCACCGGTGACGGGGTCGACGTCGCGTCGCTCCCGTTCAGCCTGAAGGTGCTCCTCGAGAACCTGCTGCGCACCGAGGACGGCGCCAACATCACCGCCGACGACATCCGGGCACTTGGCGCCTGGGAGGCGGACGCGGAGCCGAGCAAGGAGATCCAGTTCACGCCGGCCCGCGTGATCATGCAGGACTTCACCGGCGTGCCGTGCGTCGTCGACCTCGCCACCATGCGCGAGGCCGTCGAGGAGCTCGGCGGCGACGCGACGAAGATCAACCCGCTCGCGCCGGCCGAGATGGTCATCGACCACTCCGTGATCGCCGACGTGTTCGGTACGCCGGAGGCGTTCGAGCGCAACGTCGAGATCGAATACGAGCGCAACCGCGAGCGCTACCAGTTCCTGCGCTGGGGCCAGGGTGCCTTCGACGACTTCAAGGTCGTGCCGCCCGGGACCGGGATCGTGCACCAGGTCAACATCGAGCACCTGGCCCGGGTCGCCTTCACCCGCGAGGTGGACGGCGTCCTCCAGGCCTACCCGGACACCTGCGTCGGCACCGACTCGCACACCACGATGGTCAACGGCATCGGCGTCGTCGGCTGGGGCGTCGGCGGCATCGAGGCCGAGGCCGCGATGCTCGGCCAGCCGGTGTCGATGCTGATCCCGCGCGTCGTCGGTTTCAAGCTCAACGGCGACCTGCCCGAGGGCGCCACTGCCACCGACCTCGTGCTGACCATTACCGAGATGCTCCGCAAGCACGGCGTGGTCGGCAAGTTCGTCGAGTTCTACGGTCCGGGTGTCTCGGTGCTGCCGCTCGCGAACCGCGCGACCATCGGCAACATGTCCCCGGAGTTCGGCTCCACGATCGCGGTCTTCCCGATCGACGAGGAGACCATCACCTACCTCAAGCTGACCGGCCGCACCGACGAGCAGCTCAAGCTCGTCGAGGCCTACGCCAAGGAGCAGGGGCTCTGGCACGACCCGGACGCAGAGCCGCGCTACTCCGAGAGGCTCGAGCTCGACCTCGGCACGGTGGTGCCCTCGCTGGCCGGTCCGAAGCGACCGCAGGACCGGGTGTCGTTGTCCGAGGCCAAGGAGGCCTTCCGGTCAGCGCTCGCCGACTACGTGAGCGAGGACGAGACTGGTGGCGAGGACCGCAAGTCCGGGGTTCCGGGGCAGGAGAAGCCCTTCGGTGTCGTGTCGGCCGCCGACGAGGCGTCGGCGGAGTCGTTCCCGGCCAGCGACGCCCCGGCGTACTCCGCGGACGGCAACGGCGGCGGTGAGCCCTCCGACTGGCACCTCAACCGCGCCGCGGCGCAGGGCCGTCCCTCCAACCCCGCCCAGGTGACCCTGGAGGACGGCACGAAGTTCGAGGTCGACCACGGGGCGGTCTCCATCGCCGCGATCACGTCCTGCACCAACACGTCCAACCCGTCGGTCATGATCGGTGCGGCGCTGCTCGCCAAGAAGGCCGTCGAGAAGGGACTGCAGCGCAAGCCGTGGGTGAAGACGACGCTGGCCCCCGGCTCGAAGGTCGTGTCCGACTACTACGAGCGCGCCGGCCTCACGCCGTACCTCGACAAGCTCGGCTTCAACCTCGTCGGCTACGGCTGCACGACGTGCATCGGCAACTCGGGTCCGCTGATCCCGGAGGTGTCGGAGGCGGTCCAGGCCAACGACCTCGCCGTCGTGTCGGTGCTGTCGGGCAACCGCAACTTCGAGGGCCGGATCAACCCCGACGTGAAGATGAACTACCTCGCGTCGCCGCCGCTGGTCGTCGCCTACGCGCTGGCCGGCTCGATGGACGTCGACCTCCTGAACGACCCGCTCGGCAAGGACGCAGACGGCAACGACGTGTTCATGAAGGACATCTGGCCCACCGCCAAGGAGATCGAGGACGTGATCGCGCAGGCGATCAACTCCGACATGTTCGGCTCGAGCTATGAGGATGTCTTCGCCGGCGACGAGCAGTGGCGGTCGCTGCCGACCCCCGAGGGCAACACCTTCGACTGGGACCCCGACTCGACTTACGTTCGCCGGCCGCCGTACTTCGACGGCATGCCCGAGTCGCCCGCGCCTGTCGAGGACATCGAGGGTGCCCGGGTGCTGCTGAAGCTGGGTGACTCCGTGACCACCGACCACATCTCTCCAGCCGGTGCGATCAAGAAGGACTCGCCCGCGGGCCGGTACCTCGCCGAGCACGGCGTCGAGCAGCGCGACTTCAACTCCTACGGCTCGCGCCGCGGCAACCACGAGGTGATGATCCGGGGCACGTTCGCCAACATCCGGCTGCGCAACCAGCTGGCGCCCGGCACCGAGGGCGGTGTCACCCGCGACTTCACCAACGGTGGCGAGGTCACCTCGGTGTTCGAGGCCTCGGAGCACTACATCGAGGCCGGTACGCCGCTCGTGGTGCTCGCCGGCAAGGAGTACGGCTCCGGCTCGTCGCGCGACTGGGCCGCCAAGGGCACCGCGCTGCTCGGCGTGAAGGCCGTGGTCGCGGAGTCCTACGAGCGGATCCACCGGTCCAACCTGATCGGCATGGGCGTGCTGCCGCTGCAGTTCCCCGAGGGGGAGACCGCCGAGTCGCTCGGGCTCACCGGAGAGGAGACGTTCTCCGTCACCGGCGTCACCGAGCTCAACGACGGCTCCACGCCGCGCACCGTCAAGGTGAAGGCCGACGACATCGAGTTCGACGCCGTGGTCCGGATCGACACCCCCGGCGAGGCCGACTACTACCGGCACGGCGGCATCATGCAGTTCGTGCTGCGCAACCTACTGAAGGTCTAGGGGGCTCGACCACCGGTCGTGCTCGGCGACGTGGACCCGAGGGTGGTGGCCGTCCTGGCCGCCACCCTCGTCGTCGGTGCGGCCGTGCAGGGACTGGTGGGTCTCGGACTCGGTCTCGTCGCCGCACCGGTGACGATGCTGCTCGAGCCGAGCCTGATGCCGGACCTGATGCTCTGGCTGGCGATGCTGCTGCCGATGGCGACGCTGGCCCGGGAGCACCAGGACATCGACTGGCGTGGGCTCGGCTGGGCGCTGGGGGCACGCGCGCCGGGGACCGCGGTCGGGGTGGCCCTCGTCGCGGTGTTCTCCACGCGCGCGCTCGGCATCGCCGTGGGGCTCATGGTCCTGGTCAGCGTCGCGCTCACCGCCCATGCCGTCGTCATCCCGGTCAACCGGGGGACCCTGCTGGCGGCCGGGTTCGCCTCCGGGATCACCGGCACGGCCACGTCGATCGGGGGTCCGCCGCTGGCGATCCTCCTGCAGCACCGCTCACCTCGGCAGATCCGCACCACGTTGGCGGTCTACTTCCTGCTCGGGGCGGCCTTCAGCCTGGTCGGGTTGCTGCTGGCCGGTCGGCTGGAGGTGCAGCCGCTGCTGCTGGCCCTGCTGCTCTCGCCCTGCCTGGTCCTCGGGCTGGCGCTGGGACGGCTGCTGCACGGGGCGCTGCCGCGCGATCGGGTCCGGTTCGCGGTCCTCGGCGTGTGCGCGGCGTCCGCCGTCTTGTTGCTGGTCCGCAGCCTGCTGTGACCTCTCGAGTCCACCTGGCAGGCTGGTCGGATGCGCAGCGAGACCAGGAGCTACCGGACCGGTGACAGCGACGTCGTGCTCGACCTGACCCGCGACTGCGCGGCGTTCGTGGCCGACGAGGGCGGCGACGGGCTGCTGCACGTCTTCGTCCCGCACGCGACGGCCGGCATCGCGATCCTGGAGACCGGGGCGGGCAGCGACGACGACCTGCTGGCCGCCCTCGACGACCTGCTGCCGGCCGACGACCGGTGGCGGCACCGGCACGGCACCGCGGGGCACGGCCGCTCCCACGTGATGCCGGCCCTGGTGCCGCCGTACGCGACCGTCCCGGTCATCGGCGGGCGGCTGGCCCTCGGCACGTGGCAGAGCATCTGCCTGGTCGACCTCAACGTGGACAACCCCGACCGCGAGGTCCGGCTCTCCTTCGTCGCGGGCTAAGCCGTCGCGGGTCAACGCGGCAGCAGCAGCATGGTGTCCCCGAGCTCGTGCCACAGGTAGCCGACCCGGTCAGCGGTCGCCGCGTCGTAGGCTCGCTGCACCAGCGACTGACCGGCCACCGCCTCGAGCAGACGCAGGTGGCTGGCCCGCGGCTCGTGGAGACCGGTGAGGATCCCGTCCACGGCCCGCGCCGGGCGCCCCGGCCCGAGCACGAGGTCGGTCCAGCCGGTCGTCGGGTGGACGGATCCGTCCCGGCCGGCCGCGGACTCGAGGGCGCGTACGACGGTGGTGCCCACCGCGACCACCCGCCGGCCGGCCGACCGCGTCGACCCGACCAGACGGGCCGTGACCGCCGGCACGGTGAACAGCTCGGGCTGCGGCGGCTCGAGCTTCTCCTGGCTCGACACACCGGCGTGCAGGACCACGGGGGCGACGACCACGCCCCGCGACACCAGGTCCACCAGCACCCGGAGGGACAGCGGCCGACCCGCGCTCGGCATCTCGGCGCTGCCGGGCTCGCGCGCGTAGACGGTCTGCAGCGCCGACAGCGGGACCGGGTGGTCGAGGTAGCGGTAGCCGACCGGTCGGCCGTGCCGGGAGAGGTAGCGCACGGTCCCGGTCGGCACGTCGGGCACGGCGCGCCATAGCCTCGTCTGGCCGGCCGGGTGCGCGTCGACGACGGTGAGGTGGAGGCCGCCGGGCAGCGCGAGCACGTCGCCGGGACCGGTCCGGGCGGGGCCGGTGTTTCCGCGCACCCTGACCTCCACGACCCACTCTCCGCTGTCGAGCTGGGTGGACACGTGCACGGTCTCGCCGTACCGCTCGCCGAGCAGCGGCACCGCGGCCGGCACCGTGGCAGAGGTGTTCACGACGAGGAGGTCGCCCGGATGCAGCGTTTCCGGCAGGCTCCGGACGCGGAGGTGCTCGACCCGGTCGGGGCGTGCCACCAGCATCCGCACCTGGTCGCGGGCCAGGCCACGCTCCTCGGGCGGGACGCGTGCCTCGGCGTCCGGTGGAAGGGCGAAGGCGGTCAGCGGCTGGGCGGTCACACCCGGCTCCCCTCGAGGCGGTCCGTGCTGAGGTCCGTCGCCCGGTAACGGCCGCTGGGCAGCGAGCCGTCGAGGAGGGACAGCAGTCTGGGGACCACGGCCGCCGGCTCCGGCCGGTCGGAGATGTCCTCGTCCGGGAAGGCGTCCTGCTGCATCTGCGTGCGCATGTCCCCAGGGTCGACGGCGTACACGCGCAGGGTCGGCTGCTCGGTGGCGAGCACCCGCGTGAGGTGGTCGAGCGCCGCCTTCGAGGCGCCGTACGCACCCCAGCCGGCATAGGGCTCCAGGGCGGCGTCGGAGCTGATGTTGATTACGCAGCCGTTGTTGGTGAGCAGCTGGGGGAGGAGGTCGCGGGTCAGCGCGTGCGCGGCCAGCACGTTGGTCGTGAGGACGTCGGCGAGCACGGCGTCGTCGAGGTCGGCGAGGCCGGGCTGCGGGCTGGCGCCGAGGGTGCTGGCGTTGTTCACGAGCAGCGCGGCGCCGCCGTGCTCCGCGGCCGTCGCGACCAGCCAGCTCCGGTGTGCCGGGTCGGTGACGTCGCCCGGGACGGCCAGTGTGCGGTCGCCCACGGCCGCCTCGAGCGCGACGGCGTCCCTGGCGTCCACGACCAGGTCCCACCCCCGCACGTCGAGGGCGTGGGCGAGGGCGGCCCCGAGTCCGCGGGACGCGCCGGTGATGACGGCGAGAGGCATGATGCTGCTCCTTCGTTGCAGAGTGCTATGCCTCGAGCATCCGACTTCAAGTGGACTTGAGGTCAACAGCTCACGCTGGATTCATTCTTTCGGCATTCTCGAACAGATGTTCGAATGACGATGTATCCTGGTCGCATGGTCGAACTGGTCGCGCCCCCGGGCTGGCCGCGCCGGGTGCGCCCGCCCGGGGCGCCCGGCTGGGAGCGGTCCGCGGTCGCGTGGCTGCTCGACATCTGTCCGCCCGAGTTCCGGGGCTACCCGGTGCTGCGGCGCCACGACGTCGTGCTGGCCCGGTTCGCGGTGCTGCACATCGAGGCCTGCCAGGCCGCCGTGCAGCGCGGGTTGAGCGAGGCGCGCGGGGTGCTCCGCGACGTCGCCGACCGCGACACGGTGGAGCGCGCGGTCGAGACCTGGCACGCGGAGTCGGCGCGACTGCTCGCCGAGCGCCGTGCCGTGGGTCTGGTCGAGGAGGCGCTGCGCGGCAAGCGGTTCGTGGCCCGGCTCTGAACGCTCGCCGGTAGCGTCTACGGCGTGACCCTCACGCGTGCGCGCGCACTCACCCTGGTCCCGGTCCCGGGCCACGGGGCCGAGGACGTGGTCCTCGACGCGGACGGCGCCGCCTACACCGGTACGTCGGACGGCTCGGTGTTCCGGGTCGCACCCGGAGGCGCGCGCATCGACTGCCTGGCCCGGACCGGCGGCCGGCCGATGGGTCTCGAGCTGCTTGCCGACGGACGGCTGCTCGTCTGTGACGCCGACCGGGGCCTGCTCGCGCTCGACACCGGCACCGGCCGGTTCGAGGAGCTCGCCGCCTTCGTGCACGGTCAGCGCATGCGTTGCGTCAACAACGCGGCCGTGCACAGCGACGGCAGCATCTACTTCTCGGACTCCTCCCGCGTGCACGGCATCGACTCGTGGGAGGCCGACATCGCGGAGAACACCGCGACCGGCCGGCTGCTGCGGCGCGACCCGGACGGCACCCTCGACGTCCTCGTCGACGGTCTCCGGTTCGCCAACGGTGTCGTGCTCGCCGCCGACGAGTCCTACGCCGCGGTCGCCGAGTCGGCCGGCCGCTCGGTGGTGCGCTTCTGGCTGACCGGACCGCGCGTCGGACAGGTCGACCACCTGGTGTGGGGCCTCGACGGCTACCCGGACAACCTCTCCCGCGGGACCGACGGGCTGATCTGGATGGCCGTGGCGTCACCCAGGGACCCGGTCGTGGAGCTGGTGATGCGCTCGCCGATGCCGGTCCGCCGCGCGGCCACCCGGCTGCCGGAGCGGCTGCGTCCGGCGGTTCGGCGTACCGCCCGGGTGATGGCGCTTGACGACACCGGTGCCGTCGTCCACGACCTCAGCCATGACGCCGACCGGTTCCACATGGTCACCGGGGTCCGCGAGCACCACGGCACCGTCTGGGTGGGCAGCCTCGAGGAGCCGGCACTGGCGTGGTTCCGGCTGTCGCCGGAGGAACAAAGTGGGTGACGTCGAGGCTCTGCGTGGCGCGCTGGCCGAGCGGACGGCCGACACGCCGGCGATGCTGCCGGCGCTCGCGTACACGTCGCCGGAGGTGCTCGGCTGGGAGCTGCGGCACGTGTTCGCCGGCACCTGGACCTGCCTGGGCCGGCTGGACGAGCTGCTGCCTGTGGACGGGGACGTCCCGGGCGCCGGTGCGACCAGTGGGCACCGCTCGGTCGTCTGCCCCTACCACGCCCGGTCCTACCGGCTGGACGGCTCGTTGCTGGCGGCACCGGGCTTCGGGAAGGTCGACGGCTTCGAGCCGGCCGACCACGCCCTCGTGGAGCTGCCGGTCGAGGTCTGGGCCGGCTGGGTCTTCGGGCACGGGAAACACCCGCTGGGCGACGCTCGCGTGCCGTCGTTCGACGAGCACCTCGGTGGGCTCCGCGCCGTGGTCGAGCCGTACCAGCCGGAACGGCTGGCCCCGGCGGCGCGGCACACCTACGAGATCGCCGCCAACTGGAAGGTGGTCGCCGAGAACTACCACGAGTGCTACCACGGTCGGCCCACCCCGACTACGTCATGACGCACCGGCTCGTGCCCCTCGCCCCGGGCCGCACCTGGGTGGAGTGCACGTGGTCGTTCCAGTCCGGCCCGGACGGCAGCGTCCCCGACCCGGCGTACGCCGTGGACTTCTGGGACCTCACCAACCGCCAGGACTGGGCGGCCTGCGAGTCGGTGCAGCGCGGGCTGGCGAGCCCGCACTTCCGGCCCGGTCCGTTCGCGCCCAACGAGGACGCGGTGGCCCGGCTGGTGCGCACCCTGTCCGACTGGTACGTCGCCGGGTAGCCCGGCGACGTGTCAGCCGGTCAGAACGCCCGGCTGCGGTGGTTCCAGACGAAGTCGAAGTGCGAGTTGTACTGCGCCCACACCGACGCGCGCGGGATCTTGATGGTGACCTCGTCGTTGAGGAAAGACAGCCCGGACCAGTTGTCGGACCCGGTCCACACGACCTTCTGCTGCTTCCCGGCCCACTTGCCGTTGAGCGACATCCACTTCTCGTGGGTGAAGCGGTCCCAGGCGGTGTCGCCGAACCCCGTAGCCGGGTTGTTGTCGAGGTCGATGTCGGCGCTGCGGATCGCCACGCCCCCGCTCTTCAGGGCCTGCTTCACGTCGCGGCTGGCCCCGCTGAGGATGGCCTTGATGTTGCAGCCCTTGCGCTGCAGGTCGGCCACCCGCCGGGCCAGGAAGAGGCCGCGGTCGCCGACCCAGGCGTACATGATCACGCGGATCTGCGTCCCGCCGGCACACGACACCTGGCGCAGCCTCCTGGCGACGGGGTCCTTCGCACCGCGCGCCACGACCGCGCCGAACTCGGAGACCAGGTCGCCGTGCTTGTACTTGCGGTAGACCTTCTTGACCCGCCGGTCCTGTGCGAGCTGGTGGTGGATGAAGGAGTAGTCACGGAACATCCCGGACCGGTCCGCCTGGGTGAACAGGTCGTTGAAGTGCGTCCGGGCGGCGTACCGCGAGATGTTCGTGGAGCCCACCATGGTGACGTTCTTCGTCTCACCGGTCTCGGAGAACAGGTAGAACTTCATGTGCTGGTTGCCGGCGCCCTTGCGACACGACTGGAAGCAGACCTTGAGATAGCTCGGCTCCGGGTGCTTGGTCTCGCCCTTGGCCTTGTCGCGCGGGTTGCAGGCGTCCTTGAAGTGCGGCTCGATGTTGGAGCCCAGCACGTTGCGCAGCCGCTTGGTCGTCCGGGAGATGAAGTTGTCGTTGATGACCATCTGGACGGACACGTTGCGCTGCTTGCAGGCCTTGATGAGCGCGTTGGTGATGTCCTTGCGGCTGTGGGAGTACGTCGCGATCCGGATGACCGAGCCCTTCTTGGCGCTCTCGATCGACTTCCGGATGTGGATCATTGACGTGTTCTCCGCGGCACGGTCGCCCGCCGGGTCGTTGAACCGGGCCCCGCTGTTGGGCGTGTAGGCGTAGGCAGCGCCCGCCCCCAGTCCGGTGAAGATGATCAGCAGGCTGAGCAGCGCAAGGCCGGTCTTCTTGCTCACGAGATGGATCCCCCGGGGGGTGTTGGTGCGGCCCCGGGTCCGGAGCCACGTCGTACAAAACGGACCGCAAGACGATAACCCACGCACACCCCAAGGGCCGATTCCTGACCACCGCGGCCTTGCTCACAGGCGGCGGGTGTTCCGCTTCCAGAGCCTCTCGAAGTGGTTGGCGTAGACCTTGTGCGCGCCCCGCCGCGGGATCGTGACGGTCACCTCGTCGTTGACCTCGGACTTGTCGGACCAGTTCTCCGAGCCGGTCCAGACGACCCGCAGCGGCGCGCCGGCGTACGTCCCGTTCAGCGACATCCACTTCTCGTGGGTGAAGTGCTCCCAGGGCGTCTCGTCGAAGCCGGTCTCCTTGTTGTGGTCGGTGTCAAGGTCGGCGCTGCGCATCTGCACCCCGCCCCGGCGGAGGATCTTCTTCACCCGGGAGCCCGCGCCGCTCAGGATCACCCGGACCACACAGCCGGCGCGGTCGAGCTGCGCGGACTTCTGGGCGAGGTACTGGCCGCGGTCGCCCACCCAGGCGTACATCATCACCCGGATGACGGTGCGTCCGTGCTGGCCGTAGCCGGCCGGCGCGCGGCAGTCGACCTGGTTGAGCCGGAGCCAGACCGGGTCGTTCTCCTTGTTGATCCGCGGGACGATCGCACCGAACTCCGAGGTGATGTCGCCGTCGACGACGAGCACGTGCGGCTCGACCACCGGCACGTCCAACGCCAGCTCACGGAAGATGTTGCTGTAGGCCTGGTAGGAGATCGGCCGGTTGTTCATCGTGAACAGGTCGTTCCAGTGCGTGCGCGCGGCGTACCCGGTCAGGTTCGTCGACCCGACCATGACGACGTCGCGGGCGGTCCCGGTCTGCGAGAACAGGAAGAACTTCATGTGCTGGTTGCCGAGCGGCCGGTTGAGCCGACAGGCGCCGCCGCAGATCTTCACGAAGCTGGGGTAGGGCCACGGCTGCGCGAACTTCTTCGGGTCGCGCGGATGGCAACCGTCGTCGAAGTGCGGGTCGATGTTGGTGCCGAACTTGCTGCGCATGGTGCGCGTCTGGCCCGACGTCCAGTTGTCGTTGAGCACCAGCTGGATCGCGACCTTGCGGTTGCAGGCCTTCAGCAGGGCCTTGGTGACGTCCTCGCGGTCGAGCGAGTACGTCGCGATCCGGATCAGCGAGTGCCTCGGCGCGTGGTTGATCGCGCGTCGGACGTGCACCATCGTGCGGTCCTGTGACGCGCGGCTGCCCATCGGGTTGTTGAACATGGGTCCGGTGTCCGGCTCCCAGGCCTGGGCCGAGACCGTGCCGCCGCCGAGCAGCACCACCGTCGCCAGGACGACGACCAACAGCTTTCTGAACAAGTCCACCCACCCCGAGGAACCGGGACGCCCATCGACCGGGCGTCGCAAGACACACCCCGCCAAGGTAAAGGGTCGCGCGTCGGTTCGGGCGCGATTCGCCCATCTTGCGGACGTGTCTTCCAGCACGCCCCGGACGGTGACGGGTACGCCGAGGGGGTGACGAGCCACGAAGGACCCGTAGACTCGAACGCTGACCCAGCACGGGGCCAGACCAGGAGGACATGGATGGGACTGCTGGACCGGATCACCGGCCCGCGCGACCTGCGCGACCTCGCCGACGAGGAGCTGGAGGGGCTCGCGGTCGAGATCCGTGACCGGCTCGTCACCACCTGCTCCCCGCGGGGCGGTCACCTCGGACCCAACCTCGGGGTGGTCGAGCTCACCATCGCCGTCCACCGGGTCTTCGACTCCCCGCACGACCGGGTGATCTTCGACACCGGCCACCAGGCCTACGTCCACAAGATGCTCACCGGGCGCGCGGGCGACTTCGACTCGCTCCGCCAGGAGGGCGGTCTCTCCGGCTACCCGAGCCAGTCCGAGTCGTCGCACGACATCGTCGAGAACTCCCACGCGTCCACCGCGCTGTCCTACGCCGACGGGCTCGCCAAGGCCTATGCCATCCGCGGCGACAACCGCTTCGTCGTCGCCCTCATCGGCGACGGCGCCCTTACCGGCGGGATGGCCTGGGAGGCGCTCAACAACATCGCCGCGGGTCAGGACCGCAAGCTGGTCATCGTCGTCAACGACAACGGCCGCTCCTACACCCCGACGGTCGGGGGGCTGGCCACGCACCTCGCCGCGCTGCGCACCAACCCGCGCTACGAGCAGGTCCTCGACCTGGTCAAGAAGCGCCTCAACGGTGTCCGCGGCGTGGGCCCCGCCGTTTACGACGCGCTGCACGCCATCAAGAAGGGCATGAAGGACGCACTCGCGCCGCAGGGCCTCTTCGAGGACCTCGGGCTGAAGTACGTCGGTCCCATCGACGGCCACGACCGGCTCGCCGTCGAGCAGGCTCTCGCCCAGGCGAAGCGGTTCGAGGGTCCGGTGATCGTGCACGCCATGACCCGCAAGGGCTTCGGCTACGACGCGGCCGAGCGACACGAGGCCGACCAGTTCCACTCGCCCGGTCCGTTCAACGTGGAGACCGGCGAGGAGAACCCGAGGGGCCGGATCTGGACCGATGTCTTCGCCGACGAGATGGTGTCCCTCGGTGGCGAGCGCCAGGACCTGGTCGGTATCACCGCGGCGATGCTGCACCCCGTCGGCCTGCACCTGTTCGCGGCGAAGTACCCCGAGCGCACCTTCGACGTCGGCATCGCGGAGCAGCACGCCGCCACGTCCGCGGCCGGGCTCGCCATGGGCGGCCTGCACCCGGTCGTCGCGGTCTACGCCACCTTCCTCAACCGGGCCTTCGACCAGGTGCTGATGGACGTGGCGCTGCACAGGTGCGGCGTCACCTTCGTGCTTGACCGGGCCGGCGTCACCGGCGACGACGGGGCCAGCCACAACGGCATGTGGGACATGTCGGTGCTGCAGGTGGTGCCTGGGCTCCGGATCGCCGCCCCGCGCGACGCGGCGACCCTGCGCGAGCTGCTCCGCGAGGCGGTGCAGGTCGACGACGCGCCGACCGTCGTACGGTTCCCCAAGGGTCCTCCCAACGACGACGTGCCCGCGCTCGGCAAGGCCGGCGGTTGCGACGTGCTGGTGCGCAACGGTGCGAAGGACGTGCTGATCGTCGGCATCGGGTCGATGGCGTCGGTCTCCGTCGACGTGGCCGGGCGGCTCGCAGCGCAGGGCATCGGCGTGACCGTCGTCGACCCGCGCTGGGTCAAGCCGGTCGACCCCGCACTCGTCGAGCTCGCCCGCGAACACCGGCTGGTCGTCAGCGTCGAGGACAACGGCATCGTCGGCGGCTGTGGGTCGGTGCTGCTCCAGACGCTCAACGCCGCCCGGGTGCAGACCCCGGTGCGGCTGCACGGCATCCCGCAGGAGTTCCTCGACCACGCCAAGCGCGGCGTCATCCTCGAGCGCATCGGCCTCGACGCGCAGTCCCTGGCCCGCACGATCATCGAGGAGGTCGCCGAGGGCAGCGGCGCGCACGCCCTTCCCGGCGATGTCGAGCGCGAGGACACCCCTCGGTCCGTCGACTCCTGAGGGGGTTTGCCAACGCACCCCGGGGCCCTAAGGTGCCGAGCATGAACCTGTTCCGCACGAAGTCCGTCGAGCAGTCCATCGCCGACACCGACGAGCCGGAGCACCGGCTGAAGAAGAACCTCGGATCCCTGGACCTCGTGGTCTTCGGTGTGGGTGTCACGATCGGCGGCGGTCTGTTCGTGCTCACCGGCACGGCCGCCAACCAGTTCGCGGGACCGGCGATCTCGATCTCGTTCGTGATCGCCGCGGTGGCCTGTGGACTGGCTGCGCTCTGCTACGCCGAGTTCGCCTCGACGGTGCCGGTGGCCGGAAGCGCCTACACGTTCTCCTACGCCACCGTGGGCGAGCTGCTGGCGTGGATCATCGGCTGGGACCTGATGCTCGAGTTCATCGTCGGCGCGGCGGCGGTGGCCGGCGGCTGGTCCGGCTACCTCGCCAACATCCTGGAGGGAACCCCACTGGAGATCCCGGCCTCGCTGGCCAGCGCCTCCGACGGGGTGATCAACCTGCCGGCCGGTCTGCTGGTGCTCGCGCTCACCGCGGTGCTGGTGCTGGGGATCAAGCTCTCCAGCCGGGTCAACCAGGTGGCCGTCGCGATCAAGGTCGGTGTCTCCCTGCTGTTCATCGTGGCCGGCCTGTTCTTCGTCAAGGCCTCGAACCTCTCGCCGTTCATCCCGCCCAGCGAGCCCTCCGGTGCCGGGACCAGCGGCCTCAATCAGCCGCTCGTCGAGATCCTCTTCGGCCTGGAGCCGCTCACCTACGGCTGGGGCGGCATCATCACGGGCGCCGCCGTCGTGTTCTTCGCGTTCATCGGCTTCGACGTGGTGGCGACCACCGCTGAGGAGACCGTCGACCCGGCCAAGAACGTGCCGGTCGGCATCTTCGGCTCACTCGCGATCTGCACCCTGCTCTACTTCGCGGTCTCCGTGGTGCTCACCGGGATGCAGAACTTCCGGGACATCAGCCCCGACGACGCCGCCCCGCTCTCCACCGCGTTCACCAACGTGGGCCAGGACGGCATCGCCGACGTGATCGCGATCGGGGCCGCGATCGGCATCGTCGTCGTGGTCATGATCCTGCTGCTGGGGCAGAGTCGCGTCGCGTTCGCGATGGCCCGCGACGGGTTGCTGCCCCGCGTGTTCGCGAAGGTGCACCCGACGTACCGCACCCCCCACGTCATCACGATCACGGTCGGTGTTGTGGTGGCCGTGCTGGCCAGCTTCACCTCGATCGACGTGCTGGCCGAGCTGGTCAACGTGGGCACGCTGTTCGCGTTCATCCTGGTCAGCCTCGGGGTGGTGTTCCTGCGCCGGAGCCGACCCGACCTGCCCAGGGCGTTCCGGGTGCCGTTCGTGCCCGTGCTGCCGATCGTGGCCGCGTTGATCTGCTTCTACCTGATGCTCAACCTGGCGCTCGAGACGTGGATCCGGTTCGTGGTGTGGATGGCAATCGGGCTGGTCATCTACTTCGCGTACGGCTACCGCAACAGCCGGCTCGGGAAGGAGCGGGCTGAGACAAAGGCCTGAGGGCCCCCTCTGGGTCAGTGCGCCGGGTCGCCGCCGGCGGTCACGATGTCCGTCGCTGCGACGTCCCGGAACGACGAGACGACCGAGCAGGCGTCGTCGCTCACGTCGCAGGTCAGCACGTCGCCGGTCACGCGCGCGCCGCGGCGGTCGCTCACCGCGAGCACCGTCGCCATGTCGTCGCCCACCCAGTCATAGGCGACCACGTCGCGGTAGCCGTCGACGGTGGGGGTTACGTCCAGCCCGTCGTCCGCCGCGTAAATCGCCATCGTGCCGTGCTCGTCGGCGGCGAGCAGCCTGCCGTCCGGCGAGAGGGCGCCGGTGCCGGCGGCGGCCAGCGCGACACCCTCGGGGTCGGGACGCTGACCGACGGCGATGCCCGGACGCCGGTTGCCCGGGCGGGTCCCGTCGACGGTGTAGGCGAGGGCGCCGTACGCCACGTCGACGATCTCGGCCGCGGTGCCGGGCTCCGCGCCGGCGAGCGCGGCCTCCGTGTCGGAGGGCACGTCGTAGCGGACCAGGTCGCCGTCTCGGCGCAGATAGACCGACCCGTCGTCGACGGCGAACACTTCCGTGCCCAGGTCCCCGGCCGCGCGGGCGGGCCCCGCCGCGTCGTCGTCGAGGCGGGCCAGCTCTGCGCGCCGCATCGTGCTGTGCACGACGTACTGCGGGTGGCCGTCCTCGGCCGTCTCCACCCAGGCGACCAGGGACCCCTGGTCGTCCGCGCGGAGCCGGTGCCCCTCGGCGCGACCGATCTCGACGGTGGTGACGCCGTCGTAGTGCCAGACCCGCCCGTCGCGGGTCGTGTAGACGATGCCGCCGTCGGTCTGCACCAGGGAAGCCACCGGACGACCCACGTCGAAGGTGTGGCCACCCACGTGGACGCTCGATCCGACCGCGTAGGTCGCGGCCCGGTGCCGGAAGGAGAGTCCCCCGGCCGTCGGGTCGTGGCTGCCGCCGACCAGCAGCGGCACGCTCGACGCGCCGGCGACGACGGCGCCGGCCAGCACGGCGGCCACCAGGCCGTGGCGGACGCGCTGCCTGCGCACCCGTCGGTCGCCCTCGCTGATGATCTCGTCGACGTCGACCTCAGCGGCCGCCGCGTCGGCGTGGTCGTGCATCACCCTGGTGAGCAGGCCGGTCATCTGGTCACCACCAGCGCCTCGAGGGGGAGCAGGTCGGCGTCGCGACCCAGCTCCTGCCGGAGCTTCTTGATCGCCTGGGCGACCTGGCTCTTCACGGTGCCAACGGCGCAACCCATGGCGGCCGCCGTCTGCGCCTCCGTGAGGTCCTCGTAGTAGCGAAGCACGACGGCGGCACGCTGTCGCGGGGGGAGCTGCTGGAGCGCGGTCCACACCCAGTCGCGGAGGGCCACGTCGTCGTCCTCGCCGGTGGCACCCGGGCGCGGGCGGTCGGGGAGGTCGTCCTGCGGCTGCTCGTGCCAGGACCGGCGTCGGCGCCACGAGATCGCCGTCGTGGTGATCGCCCGCCGCGTGTAGGCCTCGGCGTTGGCGACCTGGCGCAGCCGCGGCCAGGCGAGGTACGTCTTGGTCAGCGCCTCCTGGAGGAGGTCCTGGGCGAGGGCGTGCTCGCCGACCATGAGGTACGCCGTGCGGTGCAGCGCCGCGGACCGTGCCGCGACGAACTCCGCGAAGGCGCTGGCGTCCCTCTTGCCCATCGAGCTCCTGTCCAGGTTTCGGTCGTCGTCCGACTCGCCTGCACCTTAGTGGAGTCGGTCCTCAGGAGGCGGGTCGACGGATCGGGAGCCGCACCCGCATGACCGTGCGGCCCGGCTCCGAGTCGACCTGGATCGACCCGGCGTGCCGCTCGACGACAACCCGACGGGCGATGTCCAGGCCCAGCCCGGCGCCCTGTCCGACGTCCTTGGTCGTGAAGAACGCCTCGAAGGCGCGGGCCTGGACCTCCTCTGACATTCCCGGACCGGTGTCGACGACCTCGACCACCACGTCGTCGCCCTCGACCCGGGTGCCGATATGCAGCTCTCCCGAGCCCGCCATCGCGTCCACCGCGTTGTCGATCAGGTTGGTCCACACCTGGTTGAGCTCTCCGGGATAGGCCTCGATGAGCTGCCCGGCCGTCCCGTAGTCCCGGGTCACGGTGACCCCGTCGCGCAGCTTGTGGCCGAGGACCACGAGGGTGCTCTCGATGCCTTCCTCAACGTCGACGTCGCGGGTGGTGGCACGGTCGACCTGCGAGTAGGAGCGCACGGCGGCGACCAGCTCGGAGATCCGGTGCACCGACTCCTTCGTCTCCGCCAGCAGGGACCCGACCTCCTGGGTGTGCGCGACCCAGGCCAGCCCCGGAGCCAGCGCCGCCACCGGCACCTCGGCGGCCACCCGCTCGCACCAGACGACGTCGGCCCCGGCCGCGACGAGCTTGGCGGCGAGGACCCAGGCGTCGGGGACGGCGTGCTGGGTGAGCCAGGACGAGACGTCCTGCTCGCGGTCGGCCTGCACCAGGGGGCTCGGCGGGACGGACGGCGCGTGGAGCTCGGCGCGCAGCTCGTCGAGGGCGACGAACCGGTCGGCGGCGAGGCCGGAGGCGGCCAGGGCGCGCAACGAGGCGAGCACTGCTGCGCCGGCGTCCTGGACCGCGTCGACGGACCGGCTCGCGGCCGAGGCGGGGTTGTTGATCTCGTGGGCGAGCCCGGCCGCGAGCGTGCCCAGGGTCAGCAGTGAGCCGTGCTGGCGGGCGGTCGACTCGATCGAGCGGGCGGTGTGGAACAGGCCGGCGATGAGGTGGCCCCCGAGGGGGAACCAGCTGTCGGTCAGCGCGCGCAGCCGGTCGGCGGGGATTCGAAGCGCGCGCCCGGGGGCGACACCGCGGCCCGTCGCGAGGTAGACGCCGTGCTCGTCCCAGGCCACGAAACCGCCCGCCCAGCGGCCCGGGACGTTCATCTGTGCGACGACCTCCTCCCGCGGTCCGGTCCGTCGCAGGAGGTCGACGGCGCCGTCGACCAGGACCCACCAGTGCGCGGCCGGCTCGCCCTCGACGAAGAGATCGACCCCCGGCGTGATGTCGACGAGGTCGCCCTCCGCGAGAAGCTCGCGGAGCTGGTCGTCGGCCAGCTTCTCGAAGAGCGGCAACCGCCGCAGGTCCACGAGGTCCATCACATCGTGGTCAGGTATCGGTGCACCAGGTGCACGGCCATCGCTCCCTCGCCGACGGCCGAGGCCACCCGCTTCATGGAGTCGAGCCGGACGTCGCCGGCGGCGAACACGCCCGGCAGGCTCGTCTCCAGGGCGAAGGGCGCGCGAGCCAGCGGCCATCGGTCCAGGCCGGCGGCGGGCCGCAGGTCCGGTCCGGTCACCACGAACCCGTGGGCGTCGCGGGCGACGTCTGCACCCATCCAGTCGGTCCTGGGGGCCGCGCCGATGAAGACGAACAGCCAGTCCGCATCCACCTCCTCGCTGTCGCCCGAGCGCCGGTCGCGGAGCAGCAGCCCCTGCAGGTGCCCGTCACCACGGCAGGCCGTCACCTCGGTGCGCAGCCGGACCTCGACGTTCGCGGCCGCCTCGATGCGCG
This sequence comes from Nocardioides sp., assembly GCF_035697785.1. Classification (GTDB taxonomy): domain Bacteria; phylum Actinomycetota; class Actinomycetes; order Propionibacteriales; family Nocardioidaceae; genus Nocardioides_B. The sequence continues at coordinate 9,062 of NZ_DASSCL010000024.1, read as the reverse complement.
CTACGAGGTAGCGGGACATGGTGGCCTCGAGGGTGTCACCGCGAGCCAGCAGGACGACGCGCTTGGCGTACGTCGCCAGGTTCAGCACCGCCTGCCCGGCGGAGTTGGCGGCGCCCACGACGTACACGTCCTCGCCGTCGCACTGCGCCGCCTCGGACGCACCGGCGCCGTAGTAGACGCCGCGTCCGGTCAGCTCGGCCAACCCGTCCGCCTCGAGTCGTCGGTAGGACACGCCCGTGGCCACCACCACCGACCGAGCCTCGACCGCGTCGCCGCCGGCGAGCTCCACCGCCCGCACCGGACCGCGCTGCTCCAGGCCGACCACGTCACGGGCCAGCACCAGCTCCGCCCCGAACCGGCGGGCCTGGGTGAGGGCGCGCTGGGCCAGGTCGGAGCCGCTCAGGCCGCGCGGGAACCCCAGGTAGTTCTCGATCGAGGCGCTCTGACCGGCCTGCCCGCCCGGGCCCTCGCGCTCGACGACGAGGGTGCTGAGCCCCTCGGACGCGGCGTACACCGCCGCGGCGAGCCCCGCCGGCCCGCCGCCGACGATGCACACGTCGTAGAGCGGCTGGCGGGCAGCCGTGTTCAGGCCGAGCGAGCCGGCGAGGCTCAGGGTGGTGGGCGCGCGGAGCGCGTCACCCGTCGGCAACAGGACCAGCGGGAGGTCGCCGGGCTGCGCGCCCGCGAGTCGGCGCAGCCGTTCACCCTCGGCGTCGCGCTCGACCTCGTACCAGTGATAGGGCACATGGTTGCGGGCCAGGAACAGCTTCAGCTCGTGGCTGCGCTCGGACCAGCGATGCCCGACGACCCGAACGTCGGAGGTGTGGTCGGGGTGTCCCTGCCGCCAGTCGTCCAGGAGCTCGTCGACCACGGGGTACAGGCGCTGCTCGGGTGGGTCCCAGGGCTTGAGCAGGTAGTAGTCCAGGCCGATCGCGTTGATGGCGGTGATGGCCACCTCGGTGTCGGCGTAGGCGGTGAGCAGAAGCTGCTTCGCGTCCGGTGCGTGCGGCCGCGCCTGCTCGAGCAGCTCCGTGCCCGTCATCTGCGGCATCCGCTGGTCGGTGACGATCAGCGCGACGGGATCGTCGCGCAGGGCCAGCTCCCCGAGCACGCCGAGTGCCTCCGCGCCGCTCGTCGTCCGCACGACGCGGTAGTCCGTGCCGTAGCGAGCGAGCAGGTCCCGGGTGATGGCCGCCGAGACCTGCGGGTCGTCGTCGACCGTGAGGATGGTCGGTCTGCTCATGCGGCCTCTCGACGCTCTCGGGAGGGTCTCATTGCCCGGCAGCATAGACCCGGGCGGCTAGGCCTTGAGGTGCTTGAGCGCCTCACGCTTCGAGAGGCCCGACAGCCTGGCGTCGTGGTCGGTCACGAAGGTCCGCACCCAGCCGGGGTCCGTCCGCGCGTGCTGGCGCAGCGCCCAGCCCACGGCCTTGCGGATGAAGAACTCCCGGCCGTGGAGTGAGCCCTCGAGGTTCTCGGTGAGCGCGTGCCGGAGCAGGTCGGTGTCGGTGCGGTCCTTGTGGTTGAGCTGGCAGAGCACCGCCGTACGTCGAAGCCACAGGTCGTCGTCGACCGCCCAGGCCCGCATCCGGGGCGTGACCCGCGCCCGGTCCGCGGCGAGGATGTCGCCGACGAGCCGACTCGCGACATGGTCGACGACGTCCCACCAGGCGCCCGTGACGACCAGGTGCCGGTAGAGGTCGAGGGTCTCGACGTCCTGGTGGCCGCGGTAGAGCCGATGACCGGCCACGGCCAGCGCGGCGTACCACTCCTCGCGGTACTCCGCCTCGTCCCACAGCCGCCGGACGGCCCGCTCCCAGGCGTCCCGGTCCGGCAACGGGTGGGCGGGGACGACCTGCCTGGTGATCCCTCGCAGCGGGACGGACGGGACGCCCCGGAAGGGCAACGCGGACTTCATGTACGCCTGCATCTGCGGCGCCCGGGAAGGGTCGCCCGCCTCGGCGATCCTGCGTCGGAGGTCGTCCACCAGATCGGGCATAGTGAGCACCGTACGTGCGTTGGAGGTGACGACGGGGCGGGCAGAGACCAGGGAGGTGGCATGGCGGAGAGGTCCGGAGCGCGCACGGTGCACATCGTCGACGACGTGCCCGAGCTGGCCGAGCTGCGCGTGGCGGGAGTCGGCCCGGTGCTGCTGCACACGCTCGACGGGTTCCTCGACGCCGGCAACGCGGGCTCACTCGCGGCGCAGCACCTGCTGACCACCGAGCCCGGCCGGGTGGTCGCCAGCTTCGACGTCGACTCGTTCTTCGACTACCGCGCCCGCCGGCCGCCGATGACGTTCGTCGAGGACCACTACGAGGACTACGACCCGCCGCGGCTGGTCGTCCGCGTCATGCGTGACGCCCTCGGCACGCCGTACCTCCTGCTGCACGGGCCCGAGCCCGACACGCGTTGGGAGGGCTTCGCCGCCGGTGTCCGCGAGGTCGTCGAGCACTTCGGGGTGCGGCTGACCGTCTCCCTCGGATCGGTGCCGATGGCGGTGCCGCACACCCGTCCGGTGATGCTGACCAACCACGGCACGTCACGCGACCTGCTGGTGCAGGAGAACGTCTGGCGTGGTCAGATCCGGATCCCGGCGAGCGCGCAGTCACTTCTCGAGCTGCGACTGGGGGAGTGGGGCCACCCCGCGATGGGGTTCGTGGCGCACATCCCGCACTACGTCGCCCAGTTCGACTACCCCAGCGCCGCCGCCACGATGCTCGAGTCGGTCGAGGTGGTCACCGGACTCGAGTGGGACCTCAGCCCGCTGGAGTCGGCGGGCGAGGCCCGGATGGCCGAGATCGCCGCGCAGATCGAGGACTCCGCCGAGGTGCTCGACGTGGTCAGCGGGCTCGAGCAGCAGTACGACGCCTTCCACCGGCCGGCCGGCCCCGGGTCCGAGGACACCGCGCTGCCGCTCGCCGAGGAGCGGAACCTGCCCACCGGCGAGGAGCTCGGCGCCGAGTTCGAGCGCTTCCTCGCCGGTCTCGACCGTCGCGACGACGACTGACAGACACCCGACTCAAGGGAGCCCGCCCCCGTGCCCAGTTCCGCCGAGCAGCTCGTCGAGCTGCTCGACCTCGAGACCATCGACGTCAACCTCTTCCGCGGCACCCAGCCCGACACCATCTTGCAGCGGGTGTTCGGCGGCCAGGTCGCCGCGCAGGCGCTGGTGGCCGGGGTGCGCACCGTCGAGCCGACGCGGTCGGTGCACTCCCTGCACAGCTACTTCCTGCGGCCGGGCGACCCCGCCGTCCCGATCGTGTACGACGTCGAGCGGATCCGGGACGGGAAGTCGTTCTCGACCCGCCGGGTCGTCGCACGGCAGCACGGCAGGCCGATCTTCTTCATGACGCTGTCGCTGCAGGTGCCGGAGGACGGCCTCGAGCACCAGGACGCCATGCCCGACGTGCCGCCGCCGGACGAACTTCCCGACCTCGGGAAGCTGCTCGCGGCACGCTCCCACGACGGAGCCGACGAGTGGCTCAAGGAGTGGTCGGCACTCGAGCTGCGCTACGTCGGCGACTCCGGTCCGCGAGGTGGCAACCTGCCTGCGGACGAACGGCCGGCGCAGTCGCGACAGTGGATCCGGGTCCGCGGAACCCTCGACGACGACCCGGTCACCCACCAGGCTGCGTTCGCGTACGCCAGCGACCTGACCATCCTCGGGGCGACCCTGGTGCCGCACGGGATCCATGTCGGGCACCCGACGATCCAGTCCGCCTCCCTGGACCACACGATCTGGTTCCACCGGCCGTTCCGTGCCGACGAGTGGCTGCTCTACGACCAGGTCTCGCCCTCCGCGTCGGGCGCCCGGGGCCTCGGGATCGGCCGTGTCTTCACCGAGGACGGCCGGCTGGTGGCCAGCGTCGCCCAGGAAGGTCTGATCCGGCCGCGCGGCTGACGGGAAAGTTTCTGGTCGCCCCACGCCTGAACCACAAGCGTGTAACACAGAATCCGCGAACTTCGCGGTACTGACACGCCGAGAATGTGGTTACATCTGAGCGTTCCTGTGGTTCTGGGGAAGCAGTGGGACGCCTGGGAAGAGGCGTCGCTCTGGCAGGCCCGCAGGCCGATCGTCCTGGGAGGAGACCGGATGCGCACGTCCAACCGTGCCGGAGCACGCGCAGCACGCTGGGCCGGAGCGGTGCTCGGCGGGTTCGGCGTCGTCGTGACGGCCGCGGCGCCGTCGTACGCCGCCCCGGTCCCCGACTACGAGATGCCGTTCGCGTGCGGGCAGGTCTGGGAGGGCAGCACCCGCGCGAGCCACAGCCCCAGCGTCTACTCCGCCGACTTCAACCGGGTGCCGGACTTCGGTGAGCCCGCGCTGGCCGCGGCCGCCGGCGTGGTGAGCCGGGTCGAGGACCTGGGCAGCCGCAGCTACGGCAGGTACGTCATCGTCGACCACGGCAACGGCGACACCACGCTCTACGCGCACATGGACGCCACCTGGGTGCAGCCCGGCCAGCGCGTCGACCAGGGCGCGGTCCTCGGGCTCGTCGGCACGTCGGGTGGCTCGTCAGGCCCGCACCTGCACTTCGAGGAGCGGCTGAGCAACCGGGTGCAGCGGCCGTTCTTCCACCAGGCGGAGTTCGTGATGCCGAGGACGGAGGCCTCCCGCAACTGCGCGGACGCCCCGGTCGTCGGTGACTGGGACGGCAACGGCGTCGACGAGGTCGCGGTCTTCCGGCGCGCCAAGACGTCGAAGTTCCGCCTCGCGCAGACCGGCCAGGAGCCCGTGGTCGTCGGCTTCGGCCTGGGCACCGACCAGCCCGTGGTCGGGGACTGGGACGGCAACGGCGTCTCCGACGTCGGTGTACGACGCCAGAAGGGCAACCGGTTCTGGCTGCGGATGGCCGACGGCTCCACGCAGGTGGTCCGGTTCGGCTCCCGCCCCGACCAGGCCCTGACCGGTGACTGGGACGGCAACGGCACCACCGAGCTCGGGGTGTGGAAACCGGCCGCCGCGAAGTTCGTGCTCAGGCACGCCGACGGCAGCAAGTCGAAGGTGGTCCTCGGCAGCGTCGACGACCTCCCGGTGACAGGCGACTGGAACGGCGACCGGGTCACGGACCTCGGCGTCTTCGACCCCGGCACGGCGACCTTCACGCTGCGGACCGTGGGCCCGGACGGCGTCCCGGTGCTGACGCCGGTGCTCTTCGGGCTGTCCACGGACCTGCCGGTGACCGGGGACTGGGACGGCAACGGCATCACCGACGTCGGCATCTGGCGCCCGTCCACCGCGACCTACGAGCTGCGTGCCACACCCGCGGCCGCGCGCACCGCGACGGTGACAGCGACGAAGTTCGGCCGCCCCCGGGTTCGTTAGCGCGCGGGTGCGGCGCGGCCCAGCAGGTGGGGTGCGCCGTTCTTCGGGTTGGTCAGCGAGAACGCATAGCCGTCGCCCACCCTCGTCGTACCGAGGGCGACGGTGCCGGGCAGTAGGATCGGCTTCTTGAACGCCGCCTCGACCGTCACGGCGTCCGGCAGCCGGCCGTCGAGCGCGGCGAGACAGCGGGCCTTGCTCCACATTCCGTGGGCGATCTGCCGCGGGAACCCGAACGCCTTCGCGGTCAGACCGTAGAGGTGGATCGGGTTGTGGTCGCCCGACACAGAGGCGTACCGGCGGCCGAGGTCGCCGGGCAGCCGCCACTGGGCGCCGCCCGCCGGGACCTCCTCGAAGGTCCTGTCCGCGGCGGCCGCGGCACGGTCGCCGCCCCCGAGCCGCAGCAGGGTGGACGTGGACTGCCAGACCAGCTCACCGCCGCTGTGCACGTCGACGGTGATGTCGAAGACCCTGCCCTTCGCGTGGGGTCGCAGGCCGGCCGGTCGCGCGGTGATCTGCAGCGACTCGTCGGGGGAGATCGGCCGGTGTTGGGTGATGGCGTTCTCGAGGTGCACGATGCCGATCGCCGGGAACGGGAACGACCGGTCGGTCATGATCGCCATATGCAGGGGGAACGCCAGCACGTGCGGGTAGGTGACCGGCAGTGTCTCCTTCAGCGGGAAGCCGCACACCTCGGCGTACGCCGCGACGTGGGACCGGTCGACCGGCACGTCGTGGCGGGTCAGCACCAGGTCCGGCAGCTCCGAGCCCGACCTCCGCACGCCGGGCACCTGGTTCAGCACCGGCACGGCCGGCAGCGCGGCGCGCAGCATCATCGGCAGGGTCGCCGGCGGCTTGTCGAGGACGCGGGGCTCGGGGTGCGGCGCGCTCACCGGCTCAGGCCCCCAGCATCATCTGGCCGCAGACCCGGACCACGTTGCCGTTGACGGCGGTCGAGGCGGGGTTGGCGTACCAGGCGATCGTCTCCGCCACGTCGACCGGGAGCCCGCCCTGGGACAGGGAGTTGAGCCGGCGGCCCACCTCCCGGGTGGCGAACGGCACCGCGGCCGTCATCTTGGTCTCGATGAAGCCGGGGGCCACCGCGTTCACGGTGATGCCGTCGTCGAGGTCGTCGGCGAGGCTGTCGACGAACCCGATCACACCCGCCTTGGACGCGGCGTAGTTGGTCTGGCCGAGGTTGCCGGCGATGCCCGCGATCGAGGCGACGCCGACGATCCGGCCGTTGGGACGGACCAGCTTCTGCTTCAGCAGCTCCGTGGTGATCCGCTCCGGCGCGGTCAGGTTCACCGCGATCGTGGAGGCGAACCCGTCGGCCTTCATGTTGGCGAGCTTCTTGTCGCGGGTGATGCCGGCGTTGTGCACCACGATGTCCACCCCGCCGAACTTCTCCTTGACGTGCTGGGCGATCCGCTGCGGCGCGTCCTTGCCGGTGATGTCGAGGGTGAGGTGGTCGCCGTCCAGTTCGTTGGTCACCGCGTGCAGCTCGCTGGCGGCCTGCGGTACGTCGATGCCAAGCACAGTTGCGCCGTCGCGGTGCAGCACGCGGGCGATCTGCTCGCCGATGCCGCGGCTGGCACCGGTGACGATGGCGACCTTGCCGTCGAGCGGGCGGGTCCAGTCGGTGACCTCCTCGGCGGCGTCGCTCGCGCCGTGGCGGCCGATGCGGACCACCTGGCCGGAGACGTAGGCGGACTTGGGGGAGAGCAGGAACCCGAGCGTCGACGCGAGCGCGGCGGGCTTCTCCTGGGACTCCGGGGCGACGTAGACCAGCTGGGCGGTGCCGCCGCGGCCGATCTCCTTGCCGAGCGAGCGGGTGAAGCCCTCGAGTGCCCGCTGCGCGACCCGTTCGGCGCCGTGCACGGACTCGGGCGGGGTGCCGAGGACGACCACGCGCGAGCAGCTGCCGAGGCTGCGCATCAGGGGCGTGAAGAACCGCTGCAGCTCGACCAGGCCCTCGCTGCTGGTGATGCCGGTGGCGTCGAAGACGAGGCCCTTGTACCTCGGCTCGCCCTCCGCGACCGGGGCTGCGTCCCGGACGTGCGCGACGCCGAGCGAGTCGAGCGCGGTGACCAGCGACTTCTCGAGGCGGCCGTCGCCTCCGAGCGCGACGGTGCCGTCGACCAGCGGTGCGCCCGCGGAGTAGCGCTCGAGGCGCACCGGGTTGGGCAGCCCGAGGTGCTTGGCCAGCAGCTGACCGACCGGGGTGTGGATCAGGGACTGGTACCTGTCGCTCATCGGACGCGTTCCTCCTGGGTTGTGCGTGGACGCTCAGTTGTAACCGGCGGTTCAACTCGGAGTCCACACTTCGTGACGTGGCCCTCACTGGGTTCCACTGCCCGCAGTTACCAGCCAGTATGGACCGGACGGCCACAATGTAGACAGGCCGGTGGTCCAGCACCGTGGAGGAGCCCGAGATGCAGAGCAGCACCCGTCGCGTCGCCGTCGTCGGCGGCAACCGGATCCCGTTCGCCCGCTCCAACACCGCCTACGCGCACGCGTCCAACCAGGACATGCTGACGGCCGCGATCGACGGGCTCGTGGCCCGGTTCGGCCTGCAGGGCGAGCGGGTCGGCGAGGTGGTGGCGGGCGCCGTCCTCAAGCACAGCCGCGACTTCAACCTCACCCGCGAGGCGGTCCTCGGCAGCCGGCTGGCGCCGGAGACTCCGGCGTACGACATCCAGCAGGCGTGCGACACCGGCATCCAGGCCGCCATCCAGGTCGCCAACAAGATCGCCCTCGGCGTCATCGACGTCGGCATCGCGGGCGGCGCCGACACCACCTCGGACGCCCCGATCGCGGTCAACGAGAAGCTCCGCAAGATCCTGCTGGAGGCCAACCGGGCCAAGACGCTGCAGGGCCGGCTCGCCGCGCTGACGAAGGTGCGGCCGGGTCACCTGGCGCCGTCGATCCCGCAGAACAGCGAGCCCCGCACCGGTCTGTCGATGGGGGAGTCCGCCGCGCTGACCGCGCTGGAGTGGAACATCGGTCGCGAGGAGCAGGACGAGCTCGCCGTCGCCTCGCACCACCACCTCGCCGCGGCGTACGACCGCGGCTTCCTCGACGACCTGGTCACGCCGTTCCAGGGTCTCGAGCGCGACCAGAACCTGCGCCCGGACTCCTCGGTCGAGAAGCTGGCGAAGCTCAAGCCGGTCTTCGGCCGGGGCGAGGCGGCGACGATGACCGCCGCGAACTCCACCCCGCTCACCGACGGTGCGTCCGTGGTGCTGCTGTGCTCGGAGGAGTACGCCGCGGCCAGGGACTGGGAGCCGCTGGCGTTCCTCACCTTCTACGAGACCGCCGCGGTCGACTACGTGCACGGCGGCGAGGGACTGCTGATGGCCCCGGCGTACGCGATGCCGCGGATGCTGGAGCGGGCCGGGCTCGGCCTGCAGGACTTCGACTTCTACGAGATCCACGAGGCGTTCGCCTCGCAGGTGCTGGCCACGCTCAAGGTGTGGGAGGACCCGGTGTTCTGCAAGGAGCGCCTCGGGCTCGACCAGCCCCTGGGTCCGATCGACCGGTCCAAGCTCAACGTGGTCGGCTCGTCGCTGGCCGCCGGGCACCCGTTCGCCGCCACCGGGGGCCGGATCGTGGCGACGCTGGCGAAGTTGCTCGCCGAGAAGGGCTCCGGCCGCGGCGTGATCTCCATCTGCGCCGCCGGCGGCCAGGGCGTCACGGCGATCCTCGAGCGCTGACCCACCGATATCGGTAGTCC
>NZ_DASSCL010000023.1:0-20344 GCF_035697785.1 Nocardioides sp. | reverse complement strand
CCACTCCGCGACCGTCCCGGTGATCAGCAGCGACCTGGGCAGCGGGCGCGAGACCCGTGCGCCGAGGCGCTCGTGCACACGCATCCACGGGTCGAGCAGCTCGCCGTCGTCCCTTCGCCAGGTGACGTACCGCTCGATCGGTGCCAGCGGGTAGCGCTCCTTCCACGACGGCCGCACCGGGGCGACGAGCCGGCTGAGCCCCTGCCGCTCGGCGATGGTGCGCATCGCGCCGAGGATCGCGACGGCCATCCCTCGCTCCCGGCCGCCCCGCGGTGTCTCGGCGGCCAGGGCGCACAGCGTGTTGGTGTTCGCGGCGTCGGCTCCCGGCGCGAAGACCTGCTCGACCACGGCGTCGATCCCCTCGGGCAGGGTCGCGTCGTCGCCGTCCCAGGTCAGCGGTGCGGTGTGCCCCTCGGCGCGGATCTCGTCCGCGGCCTCGTCGTACAGCACGAACTGGTAGTCGGGGAGCTCGGGACCGAGCCGGCCCCAGTAGGCGTTGAGCACGTCGCCGTGCAGGTTGTACTCCGGCCAGACGTCCGCGGAGTCGATGCCGCGCTCCCAGAGGTCGGGCCGTTCGGCGGCGGTGTGCAGGGTCAGGGGCATGCGATCACCGGACCGGGTGGCCGGCCGCGGCCAGCGCGACCTTGACGTCGTGGACGCTCAGGGTGCCGAAGTGGAAGACGGACGCGGCGAGTACGGCGTCCGCGCCGGCTGCGACCGCGGGCGGGAAGTGCTCGGCGGCGCCGGCGCCCCCGGAGGCGATGACGGGGATCGTGACGGCCATCCGGACCAACCGGACCAGGTCGAGGTCGAAGCCGTCGCGGGTGCCGTCGGCGTCCATCGCGTTGAGCAGGATCTCGCCGGCGCCCAGGGCGGCCGCTCGCCGCGCCCACTCGACCGCGTCGAGTCCCGCGCTCTGCCGGCCCCCGTGCGTGGTGACCTCGAACCCGCTCGACGTCCCGGTCGCTCGCCGGGCGTCGACGGAGAGCACCAGCACCTGGCGGCCGAACCGGTCCGCGATCTCGGAGACCAGCTCGGGGCGTCGGATCGCGGCCGTGTTGACGGCGACCTTGTCGGCGCCCGCGCGCAGCAGCCGGTCGACGTCCTCGACGCTGCCGACGCCGCCGCCGACGGTCAGCGGGATGAACACCTGCTCGGCGGTCGCCGACACGATCTCCATCGTGGTCGCGCGGCCCTCGTGGGAGGCCGAGATGTCGAGGAAGGTGAGCTCGTCGGCGCCCTCCTCGTCGTACCGCTTGGCCAGCTCGACCGGGTCGCCGGCATCGCGGAGGCCCTGGAAGTTCACGCCCTTGACGACGCGGCCGCCGTCGACGTCGAGGCAGGGGATCACCCGGACCGCGAGCGTCACCGCGCGCCGCCGGTCAGTGCGAGCGCGTCCTCAAGCGTGAACCGGCCCTCGTAGAGAGCGGTGCCGATGATCGCCCCCTCGACCCCGGCCGGGACGAGCCCTTGCAGAGCCTCGAGGTCGGCGAGCTCGGTGATGCCGCCGGAGGCGACCACCGGGCGCTCGGTGGCCGCGCACACGTCGCGCAGCAGCTCGAGGTTTGGACCCTGCAGCATGCCGTCCTTGTTGACGTCGGTGACCACGTAGCGCGCGCAGCCCTCGCTGTCGAGGCGGGCGAGCACGTCGTACAGGTCACCGCCCTCGCGGGTCCAGCCGCGGGCGGCGAGGGTGCGGCCGCGGACGTCGAGGCCGACGGCCACGCGGTCGCCGTAGTCCGCGATCGCCGACGCGCACCACTCCGGCTGCTCGAGGGCGGCGGTGCCGATGTTGACGCGCCGGCAGCCGGTCGACATGGCGGCGGCCAGAGAATCGTCGTCGCGGATGCCGCCGCTCATCTCGACCTGGATGTCGAGGGTGCCGACGATCTTGGCGAGCAGGTCGCGGTTGTGGCCGCGGCCGAACGCGGCGTCGAGGTCGACGAGGTGGATCCACTCCGCGCCTCGGCGCTGCCAGTTCAGCGCCGCGTCGACCGGGTCGCCGAAGCGCTTCTCCGACCCGGCGACGCCCTGCACCAGCTGGACGGCCTGCCCGTCGGCGATGTCGACGGCGGGCAGCAGCTCGAGTCGGGCGGGGCTCATGGGGTCAGCCTAGGAGAGCGGGGGAGTGCGGGGTCTCGACGGGCTCGACCGCCGGGACCGGTCAGATGCCGAGGCTGGCGCCGGTGAGCGTGGCAACGGCCTCGGGTGGACCGGACAGCTGCACCTTGGCCTGGGCCTGCCGGCCGAACGTGAACATCGTCAGCTCGCTCGGCAACCCGGTCACCACGACCGGTTCGGAGGCGTCCTTGAGCACGGCGCGAGAGCCGGTGGTCGCGTTCTCCAGGGTGACGCCGACCGCGGCCTTGCGGACCAGCCCCTTGCCGGCGGTGCGGACCATCGACCACAGCAGCTTCTGCTGGTCGTCGGTGAGGTCGCGCGGCGTCCACTCGGGCTGGCTGCGCCGGATGTCCTCGTGGTGCACGAAGAACTCGAGGGTGTTGAACATCGTGTCGAGCTTCGGCACGCCGTACGGCGACCACCGCGGCGGTCCGGAGCGCAGCCGCTCGACGAGCACCGTGAAGTCGGCCCTGCCGAAGCGCCGCATCTCGGCATCGGTCACCCGGGACAGCGGAGCCACCGCGATGCCGACCGCGCCGGGGCTGCGCTCGCGCACCAGCAGGTGGACCACGAGGTCCTTCACCGTCCAGTCGCCGCACAGGGTCGGCTGGTCCTCGCCGACCTGGAGCGCGGTGTCGCACAGCGCGGTGCGTTCGGTCCTCGCCATCCTCGTCATGACCCGATCGTAGGCTGGCCCGGTGAGCCGTTCCCGCGACCGTCTGTCCTCCGTCACCGCGGGCAGCACGATCCGAGACGGTTTCGCCGTGCTCTGGGTCGCGATCAAGCGGGAACCGTGGATCTTCACGGTGTCGACGCTCGGCAGCCTGCTGTTCGGCGCGCTGACGGTCGCCGACGCCTGGGTGCTGGGCTGGTCGACCGACAACGTCGTACTGCCCGCCTTCCGTTCGGGCGAGGTCGACTGGAGCGGGCTGGTCGCGATCCTCGCGCTGTTCCTCGGCGTGGCGATCCTGCGCGCGGTCGGGATCGTGGCCCGCCGGCTCGGCGCTGGCGTCATGCAGTACCGGATGCAGGCCCACTACCGGCGCGACGTCACCCGGCAGTACCTCCGGCTCCCGATGGAGTGGCACCAGCGGCACCCGACCGGCCAGCTGCTCTCCAACGCCAACGCCGACGTCGAGGCGGCCTGGGCACCGATCGCGCCGTTGCCGATGGCGGTCGGCACCGTCGCCATGATGGCGATCGCCGTCGTGCAGATGCTGGTCACCGACCTGGTCATGGCGCTGGTCGGACTGCTGGTGTTCCCACTCGTGATCTTGTCCAACATCGTCTTCCAGCGCGTGCAGTCACCGCTGATGACCCGCGCCCAGGCGCTGCGCGCCGAGGTCAGCGAGGTCGCCCACGAGTCGTTCGACGGCGCGATGGTCGTCAAGACGCTCGGCCGCGAGCACGAGGAGACCGAGCGGTTCGCCCACAAGGCGCACCAGCTCCGCGACACCAACGTCAGGGCCGGCCGGGTGCGCGCGGTGTTCGACCCCGTGCTCGAGGCGCTGCCCAACCTGGGCGTGCTGGCCGTGCTCGCGGTCGGCGTGCAGCGGGTGCTCGACGGCCAGGCCGACGCCGGCGACGTGGTGACGATCGGCTACCTACTCACGATCGTCGCCTTCCCGATCCGCTCGCTGGGCTGGCTGCTCGGGGAGTTCCCGCGCAGCGTCGTCGGCTTCCAGCGGGTCTCGGCGGTGCTCGCCGCCACCGGTGAGATGTCGTACGGCGACGCCCGGCTGGCCCGTGTTGGCACGGGCGCCACGCTCGAGGTGGACCGGCTCGGCTACCGGTACGACGGTGGCCCGGCGCTGCTCGACGACCTCACGTTCACGGCACCGCCGGGCCGGACCGTCGCGGTCGTCGGGGCGACCGCGTCCGGCAAGAGCACGCTCACGTCGTTGCTGGTGCGGCTCGTCGACCCCGACCGGGGCGCGATCCGGGTCGACGGCACCGACCTGCGCGACCTGGCCGCCGGTGCGCTCGCCGAGCAGGTCGCACTGGTGCCGCAGCAGGCGTTCCTCTTCGACGACACCGTGCGCGGCAACGTCGCGCTCGGCGCGGACGTGTCCGACGAGGAGGTGTGGGCGGCGCTGCGCACCGCCCAGGCGGACGGCTTCGTCGCCGCTCTGCCGGACGGGCTCGACGCGCGGCTGGGCGAGCGCGGCACCACGCTGTCGGGCGGGCAACGGCAGCGGCTGTCGTTGGCCCGCGCGCTCGTGCGCCGGCCGCGGCTGCTGATCATGGACGACGCCACGTCCGCGGTGGACCCGGAGGTCGAGGCGCGGATCCTCGCGGCGCTGAGGGGACGCGCGCACGACTCCGGCGGTGCCACCGTGCTCGTCGTCGCCTACCGCAAGGCCACCATCGCACTCGCCGACGAGGTGGTCTACGTGCGCGGCGGTCGGGTCGCCGACCAGGGCACGCACGGCGAGCTGCTCGTCCGGGCGCCCGGCTACGCGCACCTCGTCAACGCCTACGAGATGGAGCATCCCGACGGGCATGCACCCGCCGACGGGGAGGTGGTGGCACCGTGACCACCACCACGTCGGGCACCGTGCTCGACACCGGCGAGGAGATCGGCGCCTGGGCGACGATCCGTCGCGGCGTCGAGCTGTCCCCGGAGCTGCGTGAGGGGGTCGGCGGGACGCTCGCGTTCGCGGTGCTCGCGACGATGGGACGCGTCGTCGTACCCATCGCGGTGCAGCAGACCCTCGACCGCGGCCTCGGCGCCGCAGGTGGGCCCGACCTCGACTTCATGACCTGGATGGCCGTGCTCGCCGCGCTCGCCGTGGTCGTCACCGGCGTCGCGTCGTACTTCATGACCTCACGACTGTTCACCGCCGCCGAGCGCGGCCTCGCGACCCTGCGGATCAAGGCATTCCGGCACGTGCACGACCTGCCGCTGCTCACCCAGAACACCGAGCGGCGCGGCGCCCTCGTCTCCCGGGTCACCTCCGACGTCGACCAGGTGTCGCAGTTCCTGATCTTCGGCGGCCTGATCGCCGTGGTGAGCGTCGGCCAGATCGCGATCGCCACGGTGGTGATGGCGTTCTACTCGTGGCAGCTGACGCTGGTCGTCTGGATCTGCTTCCTGCCATTGTTCCTGTCGCTGCGCTACTTCCAGCGCAGACTGTCCGAGGCCTACGGCACCGTGCGCCGGCAGGTGGGCGTCCTGCTCAGCGCGATCTCCGAGCCGGTGGTCGGCGCGGCCGTCGTCCGCAGCTACGCCGTCGAGGACCGCACGCAGCGGCGGATCGACACCGCGATCGAGCGGCACAAGCAGGCGAGCACCAAGGCCCAGGGGCTCACCGCCTTCTCGTTCTCGCTCGGCGGCGTCTCGGCGGGGCTGGCCAACGCCGGTGTGCTGATCTTCGGGGTGCTGCTCGGCGTCGACGACGCGATCACGGTCGGGCAGGTGCTCGCCTTCGCCTTCCTGGTGACGCTCTTCGTCGGGCCCGTGCAGATGGGCACCCAGGTGCTGACCGACGCGCAGAACGCGATCGCGGGCTGGCGCCGGGTGATCGGAATCCTCGACACCCCCGCCGACGTGGTCGACCCCGGACCGACCGGACAGGAGCTGCCCCGGGGCGCGGTGTCGATCGAGTTCCAGGGCGTCGCCTTCGGCTACCCGGGGGGACCGCGGGTGCTGCACGACATCGACCTCGTGATCGAGCCGAACACCCGGGTCGCCGTCGTCGGCGAGACCGGCTCCGGCAAGACCACTCTCGCCAAGCTGCTCACGCGGCTGATGGACCCGACCACGGGCACGGTGCGTCTCGACGGCGTCGACCTGCGCACCGTGCCGTTCTCGTCGCTGCGCGACCGGGTGGTGATGGTCCCTCAGGAGGGCTTCCTGTTCGACTCCACGCTGCGCGCCAACGCGCTCTACGGCCGGCTGGACGCGACCGACGACGACATCCGCACCGCAGCGGCGGAGCTCGGCCTGACCGACTGGCTCGACGGCCTGCCCCAGGGGCTGGACACCCGGGTCGGGCAGCGGGGCGAGTCGCTGTCGGCGGGGGAGCGGCAGCTCGTGGCACTGGTCCGCGCACACCTGGCCGACCCCGACCTGCTGGTCCTCGACGAGGCCACCTCCGCGGTCGACCCCGCGCTGGAGATGCGGATCGGACGCGCCCTCGAGCGGCTCACCCGAGGCCGCACCTCCGTGACCATCGCGCACCGGATGTCGACCGCCGAGAACGCCGACGAGGTCGTCGTGGTCGACGCCGGCCGGATCGTCCAGCGCGGTCCGCACGCCCGGCTCGTCGAGGAGGGCGGCGTCTACGGGCGGCTGCACAACTCCTGGGTGGCCCAGCAGTCCCTGGCATGACGGGTGGAAGACTGAGGGCGTGACCTCCCTCGACCCCGAGATCGCCCGCCTCCTCAAGCGCGACGCCGACGGACTGGTGCCCGCGGTCGTGCAGCAGCACGACACGGGTGAGGTGCTCATGGTCGGCTGGATGGACGACGAGGCGTTGCACCGCACGCTGACCAGCGGCCGGGCGACGTACTGGAGCCGGTCCCGCCAGGCCTACTGGGTCAAGGGCGAGACATCCGGGCACCGGCAGTGGGTCCGGGGCGTCCGGCTCGACTGCGACGGGGACACCCTGCTGGTCGCCGTCGACCAGGAGGGCCCGGCCTGCCACACCGGTGACCGCACCTGCTTCGACGGCCGCGAGCTCCCCGTCGCTGCTCCGGCGGGCAGCGCGTGAAGGACCGCCGCTTCGGGCCCACGGTGCTGGCCGGGCTGGGCGCGTCGGCGCTGACCGCGGTCGCCGCGGCGCAGCCCTGGGCGGAGGCAGACGGTGACAACGCGGGGGTGGCGGTCTCCGCCGTCGCCGACGGCAACGACGTCGCCCCGCTCGCCCTCGCCCTGGCGCTGGTCGCGCTCGCGTCCTGGGGGGTGCTGCTGGTGCTGCGCGGGAGCGCCCGGCGCCTGGTCGCGGTCGTCGGCACCCTCGCCGCGGGCGGGGTGCTGGCGGCCGTCGTGAGCGCGTTCGGCTCCGCCCAGGACGCCGCGGTCGATGCCGCGCAGGCGGCCGGGGCGACCGGTGACACCTTCACCAGCTCGCTCACCGCGTGGTACTGGACCACCGGCGTCGCCGCCGCGTTCTCCCTGGCGGCGCTGGGGGTCGCCGTGGCGCGCGCCCCGCGCTGGCCGTCGATGGGCAGCCGGTACGACGCGCCCTCGGCACGGGAGACGTCCCCGGCGACCACCGAGGACCTGTGGAAGGCGCTCGACGAGGGTCACGACCCGACCGCCTGACCCGCTGACGGGGAGCCCCTAGACTGTCGCCGCAACCGCCCGCACCTTTCACGAGGAGTACCCCGCGCATGGCTCACCACGGCAACACCCCAGCGGCCTGGACGGGCGTCATGATCATCCTGGTCGGTTTCGTGGTCGGCGGCATCGGCATGGTGATCGACCAGTGGGCGCTGTTCTGGGTGGGTGTCGCGCTCGTGCCGATCGGTGCGATCGTCGGCAAGATCATGCAGAAGATGGGCCTCGGTGCGGAGCCGGCCTCCGACTGACCCGCCACCGGTGGAGGTGGCCGCGCCCGGGTGGCGCGGCGTCCGCACGCCGGTCCTCGTCGCCGGTGTCCTGCTCGCCGCGAGTATCGCCCTTCACCTGCGCGACCCGCACCGGTCCGGGTCCTACGGGTTCTGCCCGTGGCTCGCCCTGACCGGCACCTACTGCCCCGGGTGCGGAGGCCTCCGCGCGGTCAACGACCTCACCCACTTCAACGTGCTGGCCGCGGCCTCGAGCAACCTGCTGCTCGTGGCTTCACTGCCGTTCGTCGCGCTCTGGTGGCTGCGTTCGTTCGTGGACGGCTGGCGGGGCGTGCGCCGGCACCTGTCGGACCGTTCGGCGTACGTCGTGCTGGTCGTCGTACTGGCCTCGACGATGGTGTTCTGGGTGGTGCGCAACCTGCCGTTCGCGAGCTGGCTGACCCCGTGAGGGGAACGGTCAGGGAGCAGTGTCGAGGTCGAAGTTCGTGACCCCGCTCTGGATCAGCATGATGTTCACGACCGTCATGACGACCCCGATCACGCAGCCGACGATGCCGAGCACGATGCCGGCCTGAGCCATCCCGGACCCGGTCAGGCGGCCGCCCGCGAACGCGATCTCCTGCTTGGCCGACCGGCCCACCAGGATCGCGGCGATGCCTGGCGCCAGGCCGATGAACGCACAGCAGAGGCCGAGCACCGGCGCGACGATCCCGAGCACCAGCGCGGTGACGGCCTTCCCGGAGTTCCGCGGCGACCCGTAGCCGGGCGGTGGGCCGTAACCCGGTGGTGGTGGCGGAGGCGGCGTGTAGCTCATGGGTGCGGACCTCCAGGCGGGCCGGGTGCGGGGCGCATGAGAGTCTAGGACCCAGTCAGACTCCCTTTGGGCACCCACCGACCCCGAGAGGCGATCCCGTCGTGAGCAGGTCCGTCCTCGCCGACATCGTCGACGGCGTCCGCGAGGACCTCGCCGAGCGGCAGGCCGTCACATCACTCGACGACCTCAAAGCCGCCGCTCGCAGGGCGCCCGACGCCCGCGACCCGATGCCCGCGTTCCGCGCCGACGGCGTCAGCGTGATCGCCGAGGTCAAGCGATCCAGCCCCAGCAAGGGTGCGCTGGCCACCATCTCCGACCCCGCCGCGCTGGCCGCCGACTACGCCGCCGGCGGCGCCGCGACGATCAGCGTGCTGACCGAGCAGCGCCGGTTCGGCGGCAGCCTCGACGACCTCCGCGCGGTGCGCAGGGCGGTCTCCGTGCCGGTGCTGCGCAAGGACTTCATCGTCACCTCCTACCAGCTCTGGGAGGCGCGCGCCGCCGGGGCCGACCTCGCGCTGCTCATCGTCGCCGCCCTCGACCAGCAGGCCCTGGTCGGCCTGGTCGAGCGGGCCGTCTCGATCGGGCTGACGCCGCTCGTCGAGGTGCACGACGAGGAGGAGGTCGAGCGCGCGCTCGAGGCCGGCGCCGAGCTGGTCGGGGTCAACGCCCGCAACCTGCGCACCCTCGAGGTGGACCGTGGCACGTTCGAGCGGCTGGCCCCGCGGATCCCCGACCACGTGGTCCGGGTCGCGGAGTCCGGCGTACGGGGGCCGCACGACGTCTTCGAGTACGCCAAGCAGGGCGCCGACGTGGTCCTCGTCGGCGAGACCCTCGTGCGCGGAGACAACCCGCGCGACGCGGTCGCGGACCTGGTCGCGGCGGGCGCGCACCCGGCACTGAAGCAGCGCGAGGCGGAGCCCGACCGATGACCAGCCCGCGCGCCACGACCGACCACCGGCAGCACGAGCAGGACCTGCAGGGCGACGGCACCTTCGGCCGCTTCGGTGGCCGGATGATGCCCGAGGCGCTGATGGCCGCGCTCGACGAGCTGACCGTCGCCTGGCACGACGCCATGTCCGACCCGGCCTTCACCGGCGAGTTCGAGCGGATGCTCCGCGACTACGCCGGCACGCCGAGCCTGCTCTTCGAGGCCACGAAGCTGTCCGAGGTCGCCGGCGCCCGGATCCTGCTCAAGCGGGAGGACCTCAACCACACCGGCGCCCACAAGATCCGCAACGTGCTCGGCCAGGCGCTGCTGACCAAGCGGATGGGCAAGACGCGGGTCATCGCCGAGACCGGCGCCGGCCAGCACGGTGTCGCCACCGCCACCGCGTGCGCCTACCTCGGTCTCGACTGCGTCGTCTACATGGGCGAGGTCGACACCGAGCGGCAGGCGCTCAACGTCGCGCGGATGCAGCTGCTCGGCGCCGAGGTCGTTGCCGTCAAATCCGGCTCGCGCACCCTCAAGGACGCCATCAACGAGGCGATCCGCGACTGGGTGGCCAACGTCGATCACACCGCCTATGTGTTCGGCACCGCGGCCGGCCCGCACCCGTTCCCCTCGCTGGTCCGCAGCTTCTGCCGCGGCATCGGCGACGAGGCACGCACGCAGTGTCTCGACCTCACCGGCGCGCTGCCCGACGCGGTCACCGCGTGCGTGGGCGGCGGCTCAAACGCGATCGGCCTGTTCGCCGGCTTCGTCGACGACCCGTCGGTCCGGCTGTTCGGCTTCGAGGCGGGCGGCGAGGGGTTCCCCGGTCCGCGGCACGCCGCGACGATCAGCGCCGGCGAGTTCGGCGTGCTGCACGGTGCGCGCACCTTCGTGCTCCAGGACGAGGACGGCCAGACCGTCGAGTCGCACTCGATCTCGGCCGGCCTCGACTACCCCGGTGTCGGTCCCGAGCACGCGTTCCTCGCCGAGTCCGGGCGGGCGACGTACCGGCCGGTCACCGACCGGGCCGCGATGGACGCCTTCGCGCTGCTCAGCCGCACCGAGGGCATCATCCCCGCGATCGAGTCGGCGCACGCGGTGGCCGGCACCCTGGAGCTGGCCACGGAGCTGCCCGGCTCCACGCTGCTGGTGAACCTCTCCGGGCGCGGCGACAAGGACATGGGCACGGCCGTCGAGTACTTCGGGCTCGGCGAGGCAGAGGCATGACCAACAGCACCGCGACGGTCTTCGCCACCGCGAGGGCCGAGGGGCGGGCCGCGCTGGTCGGCTACCTGCCCGCCGGTTTCCCCGACGTCGACGGCGGGGTCGAGGCGATGCGGGTGATGGTCGAGCACGGCTGCGACGCCATCGAGGTGGGGCTGCCCTACAGCGACCCGGTGATGGACGGCCCGACGATCCAGGCCGCGGCCCAGCGGGCGCTCGAGGGCGGGGTCCGCACCCGCGACGTACTCCGCACCGTCGAGGCCGTCGCCGACACCGGTGCGCCGGTGCTGGTGATGACCTACTGGAACCCGGTCGAGCGCTACGGCGTCGACCGGTTCGCCGCCGACCTGGCTGCCGCCGGGGGAGCCGGGCTGATCACCCCCGACCTGGTCCCCGACGAAGCGCACGCCTGGGTCGCCGCCGCCGACAAGCACGACCTCGACAAGGTCTTCCTCGTCGCGCCGTCCTCCACCGACGAGCGGCTCGCGCTGACCGCGGCTGCCTGCCGCGGGTTCGTCTACGCAACCGCGGTGATGGGGGTGACGGGCGCCCGGGAGCGCACCAGCGACCTGGCGGGCCCGCTCGTGACCCGCACCAAGGCGTTCACCGACCTGCCGGTTGCCGTCGGCCTCGGCGTGTCGGACGGCGACCAGGCGGCCGAGGTCGCGCGGCACGCCGACGGGGTGATCGTCGGGTCCGCGTTCGTGCGCGTGCTGCTCGACGCCCCCGACCGGGAGGCCGGGCTGACCGCACTGGCCGACCTGACCCGCGACCTCGCGGAAGGCGTCCGCCGTGCCTAGGACTCTCGTCGCCCTCGGGCTGGCGGCGGCACTCGCGCTGTCCGCGTGCTCGGTGGGCACCCCGCCGTCCGCCGACGGACCGGTCGCCGACGTCGCCATCCAGGACGACGACGGGCTCAACGGTGCGGTGCTGCCGGACCCGTACGCCGCCCCCGACCTTTCCCTGACGAGCACGGACGGGACCGACTACCGTCTCGACCGTGGCACCGCGAAGGCAGGCGACAAGGTCACCCTGGTGTTCTTCGGCTACACGAACTGCCCGGACATCTGCCACGTGGTGATGGCCGACATCGCCTCAGCGCTGACCCGCCTCGACGACGAGCAGCGGGAGCGCGTGGGCATGCAGTTCGTGACGACGGACCCGGCCCGCGACGACGCGGCCGTGCTGCGCTCCTACCTCGACCGGTTCGACCCGACGTTCGACGGCCTCACGGGACCCCTCACACGGATCGTCCGGGTCGGAAACGCGCTCGGGGTGCCGATCGAGAAGGGGGAGAAGATGCCGTCCGGCGGCTACGAGGTCAGCCACGGCACCCAGATCGTCGGCGTGCTGCCCGACGGCACGGCGCCGGTCGTGTGGACCGAGGGCACCGGCCCCGAGCTGATCGCGGACGACCTGCGCACCATCCTCACCGACGGCATCCCCTCTGGAGCTTCCTCGTGATGAACCGATGACCTTCGCGAGCATCCCCAGCCCCGGCCAGGGCGTCTGGTACCTCGGCCCGGTGCCGATCCGTGCCTACGCGCTGTGCATCATCCTCGGCGTCGTCGTGGCGATCTGGCTCGGCGAGAAGCGCTGGGTCGCTCGTGGCGGCAAGCCGGGCCAGGTCGGCGACATCGCCATCTGGGCGGTCCCGTTCGGCCTCGTCGGCGGCCGGCTCTACCACGTCGCCACCGACTGGCGGCTCTACTTCGGCGAGGGCCGCGAGCCGATCACCGCCCTGTACGTCTGGCAGGGCGGCCTCGGCATCTGGGGGGCGATCGCGCTCGGCGCCGTCGGCGCCTACATCGGGGCGCGCCGCAACAACGCGAAGTTCCTCCCGCTCGCCGACGCCTTGGCCCCCGGCATCGCCATCGCCCAGGCGATCGGGCGCTGGGGCAACTGGTTCAACCAGGAGCTCTACGGCCGGCCGACCAACCTGCCGTGGGGTCTCGAGATCGACGTCGAGCACCGCGAGGACGGCTACACCCAGTTCGACACCTTCCACCCGACGTACCTCTACGAGTTCTTCTGGAACCTCGGGGTCGCCGGGCTGGTGATCTGGGCGGACCGGCGCTTCCGGCTCGGCTACGGCCGCGCGTTCGCGCTCTACGTGATGGGCTACACCGCCGGACGCGGCTGGATCGAGTACCTGCGCATCGACCAGGTGCAAGAGGACGACGTGCTCGGCCTGCGGCTCAACGTCTGGACGTCGATCGTGTTGTTCCTCGCCGCGCTCGGCTTCTTCCTGTGGTCCAGGCGCCGGCACCCCGGTCGTGAGGACCAAGTGCTCCGCGACGGGCCCGAAGTGGACTCCTCCGTCGACACCGGTGCGCGGAGGAACCCGGGCGACCCGGGCAGCCCCGACGCCCCCGGCGGCGCCTGACGACGGCCTTCAGCGCCGCGGCGCTCGCAGCCCGCGCCGCCGGCCGTCCGAGACGACCAGGAGTGACCCGACGGCGACCAGGCCCAGCCCGAGGGCGAGGACGGTACGACTGAAGCTCGCACCCACGGACGGCAGCGCAGCCGGACCGCCGCCGACCGACTGCACGCCGGCAACCGACGGCACGCCGCCGACCGACGGCCCTGCACCGGCTGGCTGCCCGGCGCCGCCTGGCGGCCCGGCTGCAGCCGGCAGGACGGTACTGCCCGGCCCGGTGGCGCCGCCGTTGCCCGGCCCCGCGGGAGACGGTGAGACCGGCGGCAGGCAGTCCACCTTGATGGTGCGGCTGCCCAGCAGCTCGCCGTTGGCGAGGATGTCGACGGTCAGGGTCTGGTCCTCGAACCGCGAGAGATCCCCGACGATGGTCGTGGTGTCGCCGCCGTGCACCGGCGCGCTGGTCCGCACGACCCGTCCGTCGATCCGGATCACGAACACCACCCGGGAGTCGGGGTCCCCGTCGTTGGCGAGGGTCACCGTCGCGGTCGGCCCCGGGCACTCCTGCCCCGCGACCCGCACGTGCGGGTCGGCCTGCGGCGGGACGCAGTCGGGCGTGATCGTGTAGGTCTCGGCCACCGCGCCGTCGACGAGGAGACTCACGGTGATCGTCTGGTCCTCGTACCGCGAGAGGTCGGCGGTGCCCGTCCTGGTGGCCCCGGGGCCCACCGTCAGGTCCGCGCCCACCTGTGCGCCGTCCACCGCCGCCGTCACCACCACGGCGACGGCGCCGTTGTTGGTGACGGTGGCCGTTCCCTGCGCGGTCTCGCCGTCACAGGTGAGCTGGGCGCCGATCGTCAGCGGCGGTGGGCCGGGGGCGCAGTCCGCTGTGACCACGCGACTGGCGACGACCTTGCCGCCAGACCGCACCGAGATGGTGAACGTCTGGTTCTCCTGGGCGGTGAGCCCGTCGCCGACCAGCGTGACGGTTTGGCTGCCACCGGGTGGCACGGGTCCGGCTGTCTGCACCAGCGCGCCGTCGACGAAGATCTCGAACGTCGCCGGTGCGGTTGCGCGCGCATCGTTCCTCACGTTGACGTCGACGGTCGGGCTCGTGCCGTCACACACGACATCTCCGATGACGGCCGACGGGAGGGGACCGACGTCCGGCTCCATCTCGCAGCCGTCCTCGAGGATCGCCTGGCCCTCGGGCCAGTTGAGACCGTCCGGCAGCTCGGGCGGGGTCGGCGGGATGATGTCGCCCCAGTTGGCGACATCCGGCGCGAAGACCGGCCCGGTGTGGTTGGCGTGGCCGTTGATCTCACCCGCAACCGGGACCGACAGCTGGTTGTAGGGGTTGGTGCGCGAGTTCGTCCGGTGACAGATCGTCACCTTCTCCGCGGGGGCTCGTAGCCGCTTGCGCAGGACCGAGCTCCGAGTTGCCTTCTTCTTGGTCTTCTTCGAGGCGGCGGACTTGGATGCCTCGGGCGCCGCAGCGGGGCCGGGCGCTGTCGCCGGGGCAGTGGCGGGAGCAGTGGCGGGAGCAGGGGCCGGCACGGCGGCCACGGTCTCCTGCTCGACCGTGCCTGCTTCGGCGGGCGCCGGGGCAGTGGGGTTCGGTTCCTCGGTGGGGGTGGGCTCCGCGGAAGGGGTCGGTTCCGCGGTGGGCGTCGGTTCCGGGGTCGGGGTGGGCTCCGCGGCGGGGGTGGGCTCCGCGGCGGGGGTGGGCCCCGCGACGGGGGTGGGCTCCTCAGTGGGAGTCGGCTGCTCGATGGACTCGGGTGGAGTCGGTGCTTCCGGTTGCGAGGCCGTCTCCTGCTCGCCGCTGGCGGAGGTCCCCGCGGGAGCGGTGCTGTCGTCCGCTGAGGCGGCCGGGACCGGGAGCACGAGCGTCGCCAGCAGCGAGAGCCCTGCGAGAGGCAGCAGTATGCGAGCCCGCTTGGTCATGACGTACCTCCCCGAATAGACGCGGCGAACCACGCAGCAACCTATGCGCGACCGGGGTATCCGGGCCTCATCCCTGCCGGGTGAGGCCCGCGAAAGAAAGGTGAGCCTCCCCTTCGATGAAATCCGGCGTCATGACGGCTACCTTCCAGGCATGAGCACGGACTCCGCAGCGGCCTTCGACGGCTCGGAGATCGGGCACGAGCACGCCGACGTCACCGGCGGATGGCTCCGGCCGGCGGTCTTCGGCGCCATGGACGGGCTGGTCTCCAACCTGGCCCTGATCGCCGGTGTCGCCGGCGGCACGAGCGGGAGGACGGAGTCCTCGGCCGTGGTGCTGGCCGGCCTGGCCGGGCTCGCCGCGGGCGCGTTCTCGATGGCGGCGGGTGAGTACACGTCGGTGGCCAGCCAGTCCGAGGCGGCCGAGCACGAGATCGCCAAGGAACGCCGTGAGATCGTCGCGAACCCCGAGGCGGAGACCCGAGAGCTGGCGTCGATGTACGTCGAGAAGGGGCTCGACCCGGCTCTGGCCGCCGAGGTCGCGCGACAGATCCACCGCGACGTCGACCTCGCGGTCGACGTACACGCCCGCGAGGAGCTCGGTGTGGACCCGGGCAGCCTGGCCTCACCCCTGGTCGCCGCGATGTCGTCCTTCCTCGCGTTCGCCGTGGGTGCCTTCGTCCCGGTGCTGCCATACCTGCTCGGGGCCAGCACGTTGCTGCCCGGCCTGGTCGTGACCCTGCTGGCGCTGTTCGCCTGCGGGGCGGTCGTCACCCAGGTCACCAGCCGCTCGTGGTGGTACGGAGGGCTGCGGCAGCTGCTGCTCGGCGGCGTCGCGGCGGCGCTGACGTTCGGGTTCGGCTCGTTGGTTGGCACCGGCCTCGGCTGAGTCGAGCCGGTCCACGGGCCGGTCGGGGGCGAGCCCGGTTACCGGCGGGTGTTGTACGCTGCACGGACCGCCTGGGCCAATGTCGTCCCGCGCATTTTCCACAGATGAGCTGCACCGGAACCTCTCTCGGGGAGCGGTGCCAAGACGACGGGAGAGTGCCGATGCTTGATCGCGCCCGAGGCCGCCGCAGGCATGCGTTCCCGCCGCCCCAGGGTCTCTATGACGGCCTGCACGAGCACGACGCGTGCGGTGTGGCCTTCGTCGCGACCCTGACCGGCGTCGCCAGCCACGACATCGTCGCCAAGGCGATCACGGCGCTGCGCAACCTCGAGCACCGTGGCGCCACCGGCGCCGAGCCCGACTCCGGTGACGGAGCGGGCATCCTGCTCGGCGTCCCCGACCGGTTCCTCCGCGACGTCACCTCCGAGCTCGGCTTCGAGCTGCCGCCCGCCCGTTCGTACGCCGTCGGCACGGCGTTCCTCTCCGGCGACGACGAGCAGGTCGCCAAGACCCGTCAGCGGATCGAGGAACTGGCGGCGGAGGAGGGTCTGAGCGTCCTCGGCTGGCGCGACGTGCCCACCGACCCCTCGATGCTCGGCGCCACCGCGGTGAGCGTGATGCCGACGTTCAGCCAGCTGTTCGTCACCGCTGCCGGAGCACGCGTGATCGGGATGCCGCTGGAGCGGATGGCGTACTGCCTGCGCAAGCGCGCCGAGCGCGAGACCGAGGTGTATTTCCCGTCGCTGTCCTCGCGCACCATCGCCTACAAGGGCATGCTCACCACCGACCAGCTCGACCGGTTCTACCCCGAGCTGACCGACGAGCGCGTCGAGTCCGCGGTGGCCGTCGTGCACTCGCGGTTCTCCACCAACACCTTCCCGAGCTGGCCGCTCTCGCACCCGTTCCGGTTCATCGCCCACAACGGCGAGATCAACACCGTCATGGGCAACCGCAACTGGATGCGGGCCCGTGAGGCGCTGCTGCGCAGCGAGCTGCTCGCGCGGCCGGGGGCCAACGACGATGGCGCGGCCGACCTCGAGCGGCTGTTCCCGATCTGCACTCCGGGCGCCTCCGACTCCGCATCGTTCGACGAGGTGCTGGAGCTGCTGCACCTGGGCGGCCGCTCACTGCCCCACTCGGTGCTGATGATGATCCCCGAGGCCTGGGAGAACCACGCCGAGATGGACCCCGCCCGGCGGGCGTTCTACCAGTTCCACGCCTCGATGATGGAGCCGTGGGACGGCCCCGCCTGCGTCGTCTTCACCGACGGCTCGCAGGTCGGCGCGGTCCTCGACCGCAACGGTCTGCGCCCCTCGCGCTACTGGGTCACCGACGACGGCCTCGTCGTGCTCGCGTCCGAGGTGGGCGTGCTCGACATCGACCCGGCCACCGTCGTACGCAAGGGCCGGCTGCAGCCGGGCCGGATGTTCCTGGTCGACACCGACGAGCACCGGATCATCGAGGACGAGGAGATCAAGGGCGAGCTCGCCGCCGAGCACCCGTACGACGAGTGGCTGCACGCCGGGATCATCAACCTCGACGAGCTGCCCGACCGCGAGCACATCGTGCACACGCACGCCTCGGTCACTCGGCGGCAGCAGATCTTCGGCTACACCGAGGAGGAGAAGCGCGTCCTGCTCACGCCGATGGCGAGGACCGGAGCGGAACCGCTCGGCTCGATGGGCACGGACAGTCCGATCGCGGCTCTGTCCGACCGGCCCCGGATGCTCTTCGACTACTTCTCCCAGCTGTTCGCGCAGGTGACCAACCCGCCGTTGGACGCGATCCGCGAGGAGCTGGTCACCTCCCTGGCCGGCACCATCGGGCCCGAGGCCAACCTGCTGGAGCCGACACCGGCGGCGTGCCGCCAGGTGGTGCTGCCATTCCCGGTGATCGACAACGACGAGCTCGCCAAGCTGCGGCACATCAACCGCGACGGTGACCTGCCGGGCTTCATCACCCACGTCTCGCGCGGCCTCTACCCCGTCGAGGGCGGGGGAGAGGCGCTCGCCACCCGGCTCGACGAGATCTGCGCCGAGGTCTCCGCGGCGATCGCCGACGGCGCCCGGATCATCGTGCTCTCCGACCGGCACTCCACGGCCGAGCTCGCGCCGATCCCGTCGTTGCTGATGACCGGGGCCGTGCACCACCACCTGGTGCGCGAGAAGACCCGCACCCAGGTCGGGCTCGTCATCGAGGCCGGCGACGTGCGCGAGGTGCACCACGTCGCGCTGCTCATCGGCTACGGCGCCGCCGCGGTCAATCCCTACCTCGCGATGGAGACCGTGGAAGACCTCGCCCGCGACGGCTACTACGTCGACGTGGAGCCCGAGCAGGCCGTCAAGCACCTCGTGAGGGCGCTGGGCAAGGGCGTGCTCAAGGTGATGAGCAAGATGGGCGTCTCCACCGTCGCGTCGTACACCGGCGCACAGATCTTCGAGGCCGTCGGCCTGTCCCAGGAGCTCGTCGACCGCTACTTCACCGGCACCACCAGCAAGCTCGGCGGGATCGGGCTCGTCACCGTGGCCGAGGAGGTCGCCCGCCGGCACCGCAAGGCCTACCCGGTCGACGGCCTCGCGCCCGCGCACCGCTCGCTGGAGATCGGCGGCGAGTACCAGTGGCGGCGCGAGGGTGAGCCGCACCTGTTCGACCCCGACACGGTGTTCCGGCTGCAGCACGCCACCCGCGCCGGACGGTACGACGTCTTCAAGCAGTACACCTCGCGCGTCGACGAGCAGTCCGAACGGCTGATGACGCTGCGCGGCCTGTTCCGGTTCAAGGGGGAGCGGCAGCCGATCCCCATCGAGGACGTCGAGCCGGCGTCCGAGATCGTGAAGCGGTTCTCCACCGGCGCGATGTCCTACGGGTCGATCAGCCAGGAGGCCCACGAGACGCTCGCCGTCGCGATGAACATGCTCGGCGGCAAGTCCAACACCGGTGAGGGCGGCGAGGACCCCGACCGTCTCTACGACCCGGAGCGGCGCAGCTCGATCAAGCAGGTCGCGTCCGGTCGCTTCGGGGTGACCTCGGAGTACCTCACCAACGCCGACGACATCCAGATCAAGATGGCGCAGGGCGCCAAGCCCGGCGAGGGCGGCCAGCTGCCCGGCCACAAGGTCTACCCGTGGGTGGCCAGGACCCGGCACAGCACACCCGGCGTCGGACTCATCTCGCCGCCGCCGCACCACGACATCTACTCGATCGAGGACCTCGCGCAGCTGATCCACGACCTGAAGAACTCCAACCCGTCGGCGCGCGTGCACGTGAAGCTCGTCGCCGAGGTCGGGGTCGGCACGGTCGCGGCCGGCGTCTCCAAGGCGCACGCCGACGTGGTGCTGATCTCCGGCCACGACGGCGGCACCGGCGCCTCGCCGTTGACCTCGCTGAAGCACGCCGGCGGCCCGTGGGAGCTCGGCCTCGCCGAGACGCAGCAGACGCTGCTGCTCAACGGGCTGCGGGACCGGATCGTCGTGCAGACCGACGGCCAGCTCAAGACCGGGCGCGACGTGATGATCGCGGCGCTGCTCGGTGCCGAGGAGTTCGGGTTCGCGACGGCTCCGCTGGTGGTGTCGGGCTGCATCATGATGCGGGTCTGCCACCTCGACACCTGCCCGGTGGGGGTGGCGACGCAGAACCCGGTCCTGCGGGAGCGCTACACCGGCAAGGCCGAGCACGTCGTGAACTTCTTCATGTACATCGCCGAGGAGGTGCGCGAGCTGCTCGCCGAGCTCGGCTTCCGCACACTCGAGGAGGCGGTCGGCCACGCCGAGCTGCTCGACGTCGAGCGCGCGGTGAACCACTGGAAGGCCGCCGGCCTCGACCTGACCCCGGTGCTGCACGTGCCCGAGCTGCCCGAGGGGGCGGCCCGGCACAACACCACCGGTCAGGACCACGGTCTCGACAAGGCGCTCGACAACGAGCTCGTCGCGCTCGCGGAGGCGGCACTGGAGCGGGGCGAGCCGGTGCGCGCCCAGCTGCCGATCCGCAACGTGAACCGCACCGTCGGCACGATCCTCGGTCACGAGGTGACCAAGCGCTACAAGGGCGCCGGCCTCCCCGACGGCACCATCGACATCACCTTCACCGGCTCGGCCGGCCAGTCCTTCGGCGCCTTCCTGCCCCGCGGCATCACGCTGCGCCTGGAGGGGGACGCCAACGACTACGTCGGCAAGGGCCTGTCGGGCGGCCGCATCGTCGTACGCCCTGACCGAGGTGCGACGTTCCCGGCCGAGGAGCAGATCATCGCGGGCAACGTCATCTGCTACGGCGCCACCGCGGGCGAGGTGTTCCTGCGCGGCCAGGTCGGCGAGCGCTTCGCCGTCCGCAACTCCGGCGCCACCGCGGTCGTCGAGGGCGTGGGAGACCACGGCTGCGAGTACATGACCGGGGGACGGGTCGTGGTGCTCGGGCCGACCGGACGCAACTTCGCCGCGGGCATGTCCGGCGGTGTGGCCTTCGTGCTCGACCTCGACGAGGGCCGGGTCAACCCCGAGCTCGTCGAGCTGGCCCCGGTCCAGGACGACGCGGCCG
>NZ_DASSCL010000022.1:0-6199 GCF_035697785.1 Nocardioides sp. | reverse complement strand
GCCGAGCGGCCGGAGCTGGTCGGTGACCAGGCTGCGGATGTTGTCGGCGCTGACCGTCCGACCGGACCGCTCCGACACCACGGCCGCGACCTGGTCGTAGTCGCGGTGCCCGTCGA
This sequence comes from Nocardioides sp., assembly GCF_035697785.1. Lineage (GTDB taxonomy): Bacteria > Actinomycetota > Actinomycetes > Propionibacteriales > Nocardioidaceae > Nocardioides_B. The sequence goes on along the minus strand of NZ_DASSCL010000022.1, from coordinate 6,083 downwards.
CCGCCTCCAGGGTCTGGTAGAGCAGCGGCGTGAGCTGGACCGTCTGGCCGTCGGTACGGCGCGCCAGGGCCGGCGGGGTCCGGTAGCCGGATCCCGCCATCTCGCCGATGAGCTCGACGCCTTCGGCCCGGCGCAGCACCTCGCCACCGACGGTGTCGGCATGCGTGGGTGTCGCGCCGGGCTGCTCGGAGGCGTCCCGGAGGTCGGACACGTGGGTTCGGACCGGTCCTTACTGCTGGATGTCGGACTCTTGGCCGGCGTTGGCGGTCGCGTCGCCCTCGATGTTCTGCTCGATGATCGCGTCCTGCTGGGACACGGCGATCGCGTCGCTGTCCACGGAGCCGATGTTGGCCGCGACGCCGGCGTTGATCGGCGCCGCCACGTTGGCGTTGGCTGCCACCGCACCGTTGATCGGGGCGGCCAGGTCGGCGTCCGCTGCCAGGTCGACGTTCACGTTGAGCAGGTTGCCGCTGAGGGCACCCTCGCCGAGCTGGTCGGTCACGTCGCCTACTGCGCCGCCCACCCCGTCGGTGGCTCCGCCAACTGCGCCGCCCAACCCGTCGGTGGCACCGCCTACCGCTCCGCCGACGCCGTCGGTGGCACCGCCTACCGCTCCGCCGACGCCGTCCGTGGCACCAGAGGCGCCGCCGGTCGCGCCGTCGACCGTGTCGGTCACGCCGTCCACGGTCCCGTCGACCGTGTCGCCCACGCCACCGGTGGCTCCGCCGGTCGCGCCGTCGACCGTGTCGGTCACGCCGTCCACGGTCCCGTCGACCGTGTCGCCGAGACCGCCGGTCGCGCCGCCCACGGCACCGGTCGCGCCGCCGACGACTCCGTCCACGGTGTCGCCGGCACCGCCGACCACGCCGCCCACGGTGTCACCGACACCGCCGACCACGCCGCCGAGCGAGTCGCCGAGACCGTCGGTCTCGGTGCCGGCGGGTGCGGAACCGGTGGGCGCACCAGTGGCGGCCCCGGTGTCGGTCGCGGTGCCCGCGGCCGTGCCGGTCGCGGGGGCCTCGATGCCGCCGCCCGTCGTACCGCCGTCGACGACGTCGTTGCTCTGGTCGAGGTCGCTGGTCTGGTCGGCGGTCGCCGTGGAGTCGCCGACGATGTTCTGGGTGATCATCGCGCCCTGGTCGCCGAGGGCCTGCGCGGAACCGCCCATGGACAGGACGTTCGCACTGGCGGCGGCGTTGATCGGGGCGGCGATGTTCGCGTTCGCGGCGACCGCGAGGTCGACCGGTGCGGCCACGTCGAGTGCGATGTCGAGGTCGGCGTTGAGGTCGAGGATCGAGACGACCTCCTTGTCGGGCAACGCGGTGGCGTTCTCGGCTGCCAGCTCTTCGGGGCTCAGGCCCTGCTCGTCACTCATGTTTTCGATCTCCCTCTGGCGCAGCGTGGGTGGCCGCGCCTCAACCGATAGTTGTGTCTGCGACCCGTACCCAAGGGCATTCCCGACAAACACCAGGACCGCGCTCCGAGGCGCAAAGTCGTCCGAATTGCGAGGTTCCACGGCGCCGGACGGCGCGTTCATGCGCCCGTCCCTGCGGCATCGGCGAGAATGCTCCCCGTGACGTTGGTGGCGACCGGGCGGGGTGCAGTGAACGAAGGCAGGCGACGGGCCGAACGGCAGAGGCACCCGGAACGCCGGATGCCCCTGTTGCTCCTGGGACTCGGGGCGGTGGTCTCCGGGGTGGCCTGGGTGTTCCTGGTGAACGCCGCCATCGACTTCGGCCGCTCCGCCCGTGGCGGGGACGCGACGGCCTGGCTGTTCACGGCGGCCGCGACGCTCGGGGCGATCCTCTGCCTGTTGCTGCTGTTCGTGCTCGCCGCCCGGGTGCTCTCGGCGCTCGGGTGGGTCAGCGACTACAAGCCGCGTCGCTCCAACGGCCGCCGCGCCAAGTAGGCCGACGGCCGGTCCGCCCGCCGCTGGCGCACTGTCGTGCCGCGCGGACCCCTTCGGGACCTAGGGCCCGCGGACAGGGCCCATAGCCCACTGCCGCTCCCCTGCCTCCGGCGAAAGGCTGGAGGCAGGAAAGAGGCGATGGACATGGCTGCCGCGGCGTACCCGATCCATATCGACGCCCAGCTCGACTCCGGGCTGAGCCGTTGGCTCTGGCTGGTGAAGTGGGTGCTGGCGATCCCGCACTACTTCGTGCTGGCCTTCCTCTGGCTGGCGTTCCTGCTGCTGAGCGTCGCGGCGTTCTTCGCGATCCTGTTCACCGGTCGGTACCCGCGCGGCATCTTCGACTTCAACGTCGGGGTGCTGCGGTGGAGCTGGCGGGTGGCCTACTACGCGTACGGCGCGCTGGGCACCGACCGGTACCCGCCGTTCACGCTCGCCGAGGTGGCGGACTACCCCGCACACCTCTCCGTCGACTACCCCGAGCACCTGTCCCGCGGCCTGGTGCTGGTGAAGTGGTGGCTGCTCGCCATCCCGCACTACCTGGTGGTGGCGTTCTTCGTCGGCGGCGGCGTGTACGTCGGCTTCGAGACGTCCGGCTCAGATCCCGGGCCCGTGCTTTGGGCGAGCGGGCTGATCGGCGTGCTGGTGCTGGTCGCCGCGGTGGTGCTGCTGGTGACCGGGAGGTACCCGCAGCCGATCTACGACTTCGTGCTCGGCATGAACCGGTGGGCGCTCCGGGTCGCTGCCTACGCCGGGCTGATGACCGACGAGTACCCGCCGTTCCGCCTCGACCTCGGTGGCCCCGAGCCGGGCAGCCGGCTGACCGTGCCACCCGCGCCTCCAGTGTCTCCGTCCGCTCCTCACGGTCCGGGCGTGCCGGCCCCGCCGCCCCCGTCCGGGGCCGGCGCGCCTGCCTCCCCCTCCCCCGGGACGACGGGCTGGGGTGCCGGGCGGGTGACCGCCCTGGTCCTGGGGATCCTCGCGCTGATGATGTCGCTGGGACTCGGCGCGGCCGCGGGAGCCGTGCTGTACGCCGACCAGACGATGCGCGACGCCGACGGCTACTTCGCTTCGGACCCGCAGCCGCTCTCGACGGGCACCTACGCACTCGTGTCCGACGACCTGGAGCTGCACGTCGGCGTCGACTGGCTCCCCGAGGACTTCCTGGGCGACGCACGGGTCACCGCGTCGGCGGGCGCGGACATGCCGGTGTTCGTGGGCGTCGCGGCGGCGAGCGACGTGGACGGGTACCTGGACGGTGTCGCGCACGCCGTCGTGACGGGTCTCCCGGCGTCGGACGCCCTGGGCGCACCGTCGTACCGCACCGAGCCGGGGAGCGGACCGGCCACCGAGCCCGCGGCCGCGGGCTTCTGGGTGGCGCAGAGCTCCGGCACCGGCAGCCAGGCCATCGAGTGGCCGGTGCGGGAGGGGACCTGGTCGGTGGTCGTCATGAACGCCGACGGCAGCCGGCTCGTCGACGCCGACGTCACGGCCGGCGTCACCGTGCCGGCGCTGACCTGGACGGTCACCACGCTGCTCGTGCTGACTGTCGCTGGGCTGGTGATCGCCGCGGTGCTGCTCGCGGTGGCGCTGCACCGGCCGCGGGAGACGACTTCATGACGACCTTCGTCCCGGCCGACTCCTCGGTCGCCTTCGTCCTCGCCGGCGTCGCGGTGGCCTTCGGCGCCGGCGAGGCGGTGCGGCTGGTCTGACCCGGCCGAGCCGCCCCTCGCGCGCGACGTATCCGATTCGTGACCTACGGATTCTTGGTCCGTGCCCTTCGCGTGTCACCATCGAGCACGTGTTTCGCATCGTCTCCCGCACCGCCGCTGCCGCGTCCGTCGTACTCCTGCTGTCCCTGACCGCCTGTGGCGGCGAGGACGAGCCCGCCGCCTCCGAGAGCGAGGTGCCGGCCTTCGCCGACAACGAGGGCGCCGCCGGGGCCGAGCAGTTCGTGGGCTTCTGGACCGACACCCTCAACCAGGCGACCGCCAGTGGCGACACCGAGGAGCTCAGGTCGCTGTCCGCCGACGCGTGCAAGGCCTGTGGCGACTTCGCCACCCAGCTCGACCAGATCTACGCGGCCGGCGGCCGGGTCGAGTCCGACGGCTGGGAGATCAACAAGGTCGTCCCCGAGGCCGGGGCCACGGACAACGAGGTCGGCCTGCTGGTGACGTTCACGGTGTCGCCGCAGAAGGTGTTCCCGTCGGAGGACGCCAAGGCGCAGAAGTTCGAGGGCGGCAACCAGGGCTTCCGCTTCCACCTGGTCCGCGAGCAGGGCGAGTGGCAGGTGCACGACCTGTCCCCCCGGTGACCCTGGGCTGAATCGTCCACAGATGTGCGGTCGGGTCTGGAAACCCGGCCGAGGCGCTGGGTAGGTTGCTGGGCACCGGCGTCTCGAGGTCGCCGGCCCGATCGTCTTGGGGGTCGAGGCATGCGCGTACGCCTGCTCGCGGCAGTCGCCGGTGCGGCACTGCTCGCCACGTCGGGGTGTACGTCGGACGAGGCGCCCGAGCCGGCGCCGCTGCCGACCGAGTCCTCGTCACCGTCCGATTCGGGCAGCCCGTCGCCGGCCGCGCCGACGCTGCCGCCGGAGGCCGAGGGCACGTCGCCCGCGGCGGCCAAGGCGTTCGCCCTGCACTACGTCGATCTGGTCAATTACGCATCAAACACCGGCGACGTGAGTCCCCTCAAACGAATGCGGCAAAGACGTTGCGACGTCTGCCGCGGGATCGAATCCGGGATCGCCACGGTCTACAAAGACGGCGGTCGCCTTGAAGGTGAGGGTTGGACCGTGACCTCAGCCCAAGTGTTGCCAGTCGCTGGCCAGGGTCTTGTGGTGGCGCTGACGATCCGTATTGCCAGCGAGCGGCGGTACGAAAGCGGGAACTCCGAACCAACAGTCTCGAAGGCGACTAAGGGACTGCTCGACGTGCACATGGAGCCATGGCACGGCACGTGGACGGTTTTTCGATTGGTTCCGAACCGGTGATCGCCAAGCTTGCAGTGAACGCCGTTCTCATGTTGGGCGGATTGGCGTTCTTGGGTGAAAATCCCACACCAGAGGTTTCGGGCGGCGCCGAAGGCAACGCCGCGTGGATCGCGGCAGAGCAGGCCGCGGCCGGCGATCAGGGTGAAATCACAGTGTCTGAGCCTTCGCAAGCCGCAGATGATGTCCCCTACGTGGCGTACCGCTGGGTCTCAGCCTGCAGCTCCGCTTCGGGTGGCGGCGACGGAACGGTGGTCGTGGATTGCCCGGCCGCCCGGGCGTGCCCGGACCCGGTGGAACGCGTCTGGCGATTGTGGGGGCGGCTCGACGGTGACCAACAAGGGTGGGAACCGCTCTACACCCAATGCTTCGGGCGGCCACCGACCACCGCCGACACCCCGCGACCGACTGTGACACCCGGCCGCGTGCTGACCGCCCTGCGACAGATCGGCCTGCCCGCCCTGGAGGCGAAGACCCAGCCGGCAGGTAAGACGCTGGTGAACTTCGAGACGATCTTCTACGCCGAACCCCAGCCGTTCACCCGCACCATCACCCTGCTCGGCCAGAGCGTCGACGTCGAGGCCACCCCGGCGACGTACACCTGGCACCACGGCGACGGCACCAGCGCCAGCACCCAGACCCCGGGCGCCAGGTACCCGGCCAAAGACGTCGTCCACGAGTACACCGACGCGCACACGACGGTGAGCCCCCGCGTCGACGTCACCTACACGGCGCGGTTCCGGGTCAACGGCGGCGCCTGGCAGGACATCCCGGAGACGGTCACGATCACCGGCCCGGGCGGCAGCCTACGCATCGCCGAGGCCACCGCGGTGCTCTCCGGCAGCTACCGCTGACGGGTCCCGACGGCCTCTACGGGCGAAGGGTCAGTGCTTGACCGGGAGCTCCGGAAGGTCGAGCGGCGGACCCTCACCGCGCAGGATCGCGGAGAACTTGCAGCCGCGGTCGGCGTTGGCGCGGCCGCCCAGCACGCTCAACGCCACCTGGAACGCCTGCTCGTCGTGCCGGGCGAACGGACTCCAGCCATCCCACAGCAGGACCACGCCGTTGCGGTCCCCGGCCGAGATGTCGGCCAGGCAGTCGGAGAGGGCGTCGAAGTTCTCGCCGAGCTGGTCGTCGATGTCGAACGCGGCCGCACATGCCTTCAGGAACGACTGCTTGTCCTCG
>NZ_DASSCL010000021.1:0-2896 GCF_035697785.1 Nocardioides sp. | reverse complement strand
GGGGCTGGACCACCCACCGGTAGCATTCCCCGGGTCATCGCAGGCGAGAGGCGGGAGCAGCAGTGGGTGTCGTGGTCGCGATGGACGGAACCTCCGGCTCCGGGAAGTCGAGCACCTCGCGGGGCGTGGCAGCCCGACTGGGGCTGCGTTACCTCGACACCGGAGCGATGTTCCGGGCGATGACCTGGTGGATGCTCGAGCGCGGCATCGACGTCGACGACCCCGGAGCGGTGGCCGCCGAGGCGGACGCCCCGGTGCTCGTGTCCGGCACCGACCCGGACGCCCCGACGATCACGGTCGGAGAGACCGACGTGGCCGGACCGATCAGGTCGCCGGAGGTCACCGCCGCCGTGAGCGCCGTGAGCGCCGTCCCCGAGGTGCGGGCCCGGCTGCTGCTCGAGCAGCGCGACATCATCGGCGACGGCGACATCGTCGTCGAGGGCCGCGACATCGGCACGGTGGTCGCGCCGGACGCCGACGTGAAGGTGTACCTGACCGCCGACCCCTCGGCCCGGGCCACCCGTCGTACGGCGGAGATGGTCGGCGCCGACGTCCACGCGACCCAGCAGGACCTGTTGCGGCGGGACACGATCGACTCGGGCCGGGCGACGGCTCCGCTGGCGATGGCCGACGACGCCCACCACATCGACACCACCCCGTTCACCCTCGAGGAGGTCGTGGACCAGGTGGTCGCCCTCGTCGAGAAGGCTCTCTCGCAGTCATGACCGCGGAGGGCTCGGCGGGCGAGCCCGGCGCCCTCCCGGCCGCGCACTGGGACATCCCGCGCACCTACGACGCGGAGCATCCGCCGACCTGGCTGCTGCGCGCTCTGCGTCCGCCGAGTCGTGCCCTGCTGCGCCGCCGCTGGGACATCCGGGTGCACGGCGCCGAGCACGTGCCCGCGACCGGTCCCGCGATCATCGCCTCCAACCACATCGGCCTGCTCGACGGTCCGTTGCTGGCCGGGTTCGCGCCCCGTCCGGTGCACGCGCTGACCAAGAAGGAGATGTTCGACGGCCACACGGGCGCCTTCCTCAAGGCGGTGGGTCAGATCCCGCTGGCCCGGTACGACGCCGACCCGGCGGCGATCAAGTCGTGCCTGCGGGTGCTGCGGGACGGGGGCGTGGTGGCGATCTACCCCGAGGGCACCCGTGGCGAAGGCCTGATGCGACACGTGCACACGGGCGCCGCTTATCTCGCGCTCGTCACCGGCGCCCCCGTCGTACCGCTGGTGATGTTCGGCACTCGTGACCCCGGCGGACACGTCGACTCGGTCCCCGCGAGGGGGGCCCGATTCGACTTCGTGTACGGCGCTCCGGTGTACTGGGAGGCGCAGCCGTGGCCCCGGACCCAGGCGGAGGTGCGCCGCACCACCGCCGAGCTGCGGAACAGATTCGTCGAGCATCTGGTTGAGGCCACGGCGACGACCGGACGCGAGCTTCCCGGCCCGCTGCCCCAGATCACCGACAAGGACGTCCGCGAGGCCCGCGGAGTCTCCCGAAGGACACAGTCATGACCACCGAGCCCGGCCCCATCGAGGCCTCGGCCACACCCGTCGACGCACCACTCGGGCCCACCCCCGTGCTGGCGGTCGTCGGACGTCCCAACGTCGGCAAGTCCACCCTGGTCAACCGGATGATCGGCCGCCGGGAGGCCGTCGTGCAGGACGTCCCAGGTGTGACGCGGGACCGGATCTCCTACGACGCGAACTGGAACGGCCGAGCGTTCACCGTCGTCGACACCGGCGGCTGGGACCCCGACGGACGCGGCCTCGCCCAGGCGATCCGAGCCCAGGCCGAGATCGCCGTCTCCGTCGCCGACGCCGTGCTCTTCGTCGTGGACGCGACCGTGGGCATCACCGACGCCGACGAGGCGGTGGTCAAGGTGCTGCGCAAGTCCGGCAAGCCGGTGGTGCTCGCCGCCAACAAGGTCGACGACCAACGCGCCGAGGCGGAGGCCTACGGGCTGTGGAACCTCGGCCTCGGCGAGCCATACCCGGTCTCCGCACTGCACGGCCGCGGCTCCGGCGACATGCTCGACGCGATCCTGGCGGCACTGCCCGAAACACCGCCGGAGGGGTACGCCGCGGTCGGCGGCCCGCGCCGGGTGGCGATCGTGGGGAAGCCCAACGTCGGCAAGTCCTCGCTGCTCAACAAGCTGGCCAAGGAGGACCGGGCGGTCGTCGACGACGCCGCCGGCACCACCGTCGACCCGGTCGACGAGCTGGTCCAGCTCGGTGGCCGCACCTGGCGCTTCATCGACACCGCCGGCATCCGCAAGCGGGTCAAGGAGGCCTCCGGTCACGAGTACTACGCGAGCCTCCGCACCGCCGGCGCCGTCGAGCGTGCCGAGGTGTGCGTGATGGTGGTCGACGGGTCGGAGCCCATCTCCGAGCAGGACCTGCGGATCATCACCAACGTCGCGGAGGCCGGCCGGGCGCTGGTCATCGCGTTCAACAAGTGGGACCTCGTCGACGAGGAGCGTCGCTACTACCTCGACCGCGAGATCGAGCGCGACCTGGTCCGGGTGCCGTGGGCGCCGCGGGTCAACGTCACCGCCCGCACCGGCTGGCACGTCGACAAGCTGGTGCCGGCGTTGGACGCCGCACTCGAGGGTTGGGGCACCCGCATCGGCACCGGGGCGCTCAACTCCTTCCTCGGCCGCCTGGTCGCCGAGCACCCGCACCCGGTGCGCGGCGGGAAGCAGCCCAAGGTGCTGTTCGGCACCCAGGCGTCCACCGAGCCGCCGACGTTCGTGCTCTTCACCTCGGGCGTCCTCGAGGCCGGGTACCTCCGGTTCATCGAGCGCCGGTTGCGCGAGGAGTTCGGCTTCGTCGGCTCCCCGATCCACCTCGAGCAGCGACCCCGCAAGAAGCGCTCGCGCTGACGGGTCGGCC
>NZ_DASSCL010000020.1:0-4598 GCF_035697785.1 Nocardioides sp. | reverse complement strand
CTCACCGAGATCTTCGAGAACCGGGACTACAAGGGCTCGAACCACTTCTTCTTCGACATCGGCAACGGCAACCTGATCGCGTTCTTCGACTTCCCGGGTCTCGACGTCGGGCCGTACGCCGAGGTGCTCGGCGGGCTGCACCACATCGCGATCTCGGTCGAGCCGGACCGGTGGGAGCGGCTCAAGCGCAACCTCGAGGTCGCCGGCGTGGGCTACCAGGAGGAGAGCACGACGTCGATCTACTTCCCCGGGCCGGACGGCGAACGGCTCGAGCTGATCAGCGACCCGCTCGGCGAGATGTACGGCACGGCGGTGCTCTGAGGGCGGCCCAGAGCAGGCCCGTGGCGCGCTTGCGCCATGCGGGGAACACCGGACGTCCCGGACTTTTTACCATTGACGGAAACTTCACGACACGTCGGTACAACTGACTCTCACCACAGGTGAGAGGCGAAGTCGATGTCGCGTGGACGTGTGCACACCCCGGTTCGTTCCGTCCTGGCGACCGCCGCGATGGCCGTGGCTGCGCTGGCCCCGCTTGCGGGCGCGGCGGCACCCGCTGCGGCCGACCCGGCCGACGACTCCGCCACCGTCTGGGGGTGGGGCCGCAACCTCAGCGGCCAGCTCGGTGACGGCAGCGCGGGCATCCGGGTGCTGCCAGAGCACGTGCTCAGCGGGATGGCCGAGCTGGGCGCCGGCGATGAGCACAGCCTGTCGGTGGACGCCCAGGGCCGCGCCTGGTCCTGGGGTGCGAACGGCGACGGCCAGCTCGGGGACGACACCGACGACGACAAGGGAGTGCCCGAGCTGGTGTCCGGCCTGACCGGACTCGGAGAGATCAGCGACGTCGACGGCGGCACGGACCACTCGATCCTGCTGACCGCCGACGGCGAGGTCCTCGGCATCGGCAGCAACAACCGCGGCCAGCTCGGCACCGGCGACCTCGACGACTCACTGCTGCCCAGGCCGACCCTCGGCCTCCCGGACTCGGTGAAGCAGATCTCGGCGGGCTCCAACCACAACCTGGCCCTCGACGCGGACGGGCAGGTCTGGGCGTGGGGCTGGAACATGTTCGGCCAGCTCGGCGACGGCACGACGGCGGATCGGAGCACGCCGGCGCCGGTGCCCGGCCTGCCCCCCGTGGCCAGGATCTCCGCCGGCCTGAACAGCATCTCCAGCGTGGTACTGGACACGAACGGCCAGGTCTGGGCGTGGGGCTGGAACGGGCTCGGGCAGCTCGGCGACGGCACCACGACCGACCGGCACGCGCCGGTCCTGGTGCCGATGCCGGAGACAATCGTGGACGTCGTGGCCTCCGACGCCTTCACGGTGGCGCTCGGGGAGAGCGGGGCGGCGTACGCATGGGGCGCCAACAACTTCGGACAGCTCGGGGACGGGACCACGACGGACCGGCTCACCCCGGTGCCCGTCAGCACGTCTCCAGACGTGCGGCTGTCCTCCGTCGCCGCCGGAGCCACCTTCGCGCTGGCGGTCGACGATGAAGGCCGTGCCTGGGCCTGGGGCTCGAACAACCAGGGCCACCTCGCGGATGGCACCGTGACCTCGAGGAGCACGCCCGGTCTCGTCCTCGGCCTCCCCGAGGTGGCCTCCCTCGACGCCGGTCACGGGCACACACTGGCACTGGATACCGCCGGCGGCCTGTGGGCGTGGGGCAGCAACAGTGACGGTCAGCTCGGCGACCGCAGCGTCTCCCGACGCACGGCCGCCACCCGCACGCGGCCGATGCCGCCGGTTGCAGCCGTGTCGGCCGGCGACGAGCACTCGGTGGCGCTGGCGGACGACGGGTCGGTGTGGGCCTGGGGCTCGAATTTCGCCGGCCAGCTCGGGGACGGGACGGTGATCCCGCGCGGCACCCCGCAGCCGGTGCCCGGCCTCGTCGGTGCCTCCGTGGCGGAGGCGGGAACGGGCCATTCGCTCGCGGTCGTGGACGGGCAGGTGCTGGCCTGGGGCGGCAACTCCAGGGGGGAGCTGGGTGACGGGACGACGACGACCCGGCTATCGCCGACCCCAGTCGCCGGCCTCCCGTCCGGCAACCCGGTCACCGCGGTCTCGGGGGGCAACTTCTACAGCACGGCGCTGCTCGCGGACGGCACCGTCTGGGCCTGGGGCGAGAACGTGGTCGGCCAGCTCGGGGACGGCTCGACGACCAGCCGGCCGGTACCGGCGCCCGTTCCCGGACTCTCGGACGTGGTCGACGTGTCGTCGGGCTACGACCACACACTGGCACTCCGGGACGACGGGTCCGTGTGGGCCTGGGGCGGCGACGGCAGCCGCACGCTCGCTCAGCCCGTCGCGGACCTCCCGCCGATGTCCTCGGTGTCGGCAGGGTTCCGGTTCAGCCTGGGCATCGCCGAAGACGGCGCCGTCTGGGGCTGGGGAGCCAACGACGAGGGGCAGCTCGGACGGCCTGCGGCCTTCGGCTCGTTGGCGCCGGCCGCCGTGCCGGATCTGAGCGGCGTCGTCGAGGTGGCCGCCGGCGGTCAGCAGTCCCTGGCGAGGCTCGCGTCCGGCAACGTGCTCGCCTGGGGCTTCAACTCGCAGGGCCAGCTGGGCACCGGCGACCGGGTCGCTTCCCACCTTCCGCGGCCGGTGCTGGCCGTGACGGACGCCGTCGCGATCGCCGCGGGTGACGCGTTCGGGCTCGCCGTGGCCGGTGCCGAGCGCACCACCGAGGCCGAGGCGGCGCCGGGCGGCACGGTGTCGTCGGACCCCGACGGGTACGGCGCCACCCGGTCCGACCCGCTGCAGACCTCGGTGACCACGCCGACGGGCGGGACGGTGACGCTCCGCGAGCAGGAGTCCCCTGCCCCGCCGAGCGGCTTCGCGCTGCTGGGCAAGCAGGTCGACATCACCGCCCCTGCGGCGACCTTGGACGACCCCCTGCTCGTCACGTTCGAGATCGACGCCTCGATCATCCCCACGGGCGAGGACGCCGACACCCTGGAGATCCTGCGTGACTCGGTCGCCGCCGCCGAGTGCACCGATCCCACGCGCGCCGTACCCGACCCGTGCGTCGCCGTTCGGCAGACCCTGGCGACGGGCAACGTCCGGATCTCGGTCCGCACCTCACACGCGAGCCTGTGGAGCGTCGCCGTACGTACGGCGCCCGCGAACCTCCCGCCCTCGATCGACTCGGTATCCGTCGGCGCCGCCCTCGTGCCTGTTCGGACGACTGTCACAGCGACCGCCGCGTTCCTGGACGCTGACCTCGCTGACAGTCACACCGCCACGTGGTCGTGGGGAGACGGAAGCAGCTGTGTCACGGGCCAGCAGCCCGACTGCGCGCTGGTCGCCGGGGTCGGAGGTGGGTCCACGACGGCGAGCCACGCCTACGACGCTCCCGGCACGTACGTCGTCTCCGTCGCCGTCCAGGACGCAGCGGGTGCGGAGACGAGCACGATCGCGGGCGTTGTGGAGGTCCACGCACTCCCGACCGGTGCCGCGCAGTGCAAGAACGGCGGCTGGGCGTCGTTCCACTTCCGCAACCAGGGTCAGTGCGTCAGTTGGGTCAACAGCCCCGCGCGCGCCGCGACCGCGGGTTGAGCCGGAGCGCGACCTCGGCCTACCGCTCGCCCGACTGCGACCGGCTCGAGCTGATCAGCCACCCGCTCGGCGAGACGGACGGCACCGCGGCCTGAGCGCTGTCCGGCGGGGGACAGGCGGCGATCCCGGCCTCGAGCAGGGTCCGCAGTCGTCGATCGCGATCGGCGCCGCCGCTGGCAACGACCCCCTCGACGGCGCACTGGACCATGGTCGGCGCGCAGTGCTTGGCGAAGGTCTTGTCGTTGATCCGCCCTCGTACGCCGAGCCGCTCGATCCAGGCCACCGCACCGGGCACCAGCTCCAGCGCTGCCTGGGCCTGTCGCCGGGTCGCGGCCAGGGTGGGCCCGGCGTCGGCACACAGCTGCTCGGCCTGCAGCAGGCCGCCGGCCAGCACGCGTTGCGCCGGTTCGGGCACGTCGAGGATCACGCGCGAGGCAACCGCGACCGCGACGGTGAGCCACGTCGTGTCGTCCCCGCGGCGGCCGACGACGGACGGGATCAGCGGCGTGAGCAGCTGCCGCTCTTCGTCACTGGTCACGTCGTTGACCTGTCTGGCCAGCTGCCCGAGGAGGGGATGGGTGGAAGCGGGATGGTCACTCCACCGCTCACCGGCGAGGACCGACGCCAGCTCCATGAAGCAGGCACCCCGTCGGGGCGAGCGGTGTCGGCCGCGGGAGAGAACCGGAATGCCGTCGGGAATACTCGTGGACCGCATGGAAACCTCCTTCACCGAGGATGCGCCCGCGAGCCAGCCCGATCAAGACCCGGCGGTCGACGGATGAGACGGTCCGGGCCGGAGCGGGCACGCGCGCGCTCGGGCGGGTGCCGTCGGGCGCCGTCGTGCCGCCACCGGACCGCACGCCCACCTCACCCGGTCGGGGTGATGTGGTGCCGGCTCGGTGGCCGCAACGCTTTCGGGACCAGGTCCGACCCGACATCGGAGGGAAGCCGGCTGTGACGACGAAGAGTGACTTCACCGAGGACGAGTGGCCCCGCGTCGTCCGAGCACCGTTCGTGGCCGGGATGGCGATCTCGCT
>NZ_DASSCL010000019.1:0-20288 GCF_035697785.1 Nocardioides sp. | reverse complement strand
TCGGCGACACGGTCTGGTTCCGGCACGCGAAATCCGGCGAGGTCGCCGAGCACGTGCGTGAGGTGCACCTGGTGGCCGGCGACCGCGTCGTCGAGGTGGTCCCGACGTACCGCGGCACGGGCAACGCCTGGTGACCTCCGCGGACGACGTCGTACGACGGACGCTGGCGGCCGCGCCCACCCTCGGAGCGGGCCGGCTGGTCTGCGTGGACGGGCCGTCCGGGTCCGGCAAGACCACGTTCGGCGCGGACGTCCGGCGGGCGGTCCCGGGTGAGGTGTCCTGCCGCGTGGTGCATCTCGACGACCTTTACCCGGGCTGGGACGGCCTGAGCGCCGGCGTCGAGCACGTGGCCGAGCACGTCGTGGCAGCGTTCGAGCGCGGCGAGGACGGTCGCTATCGACGCTACGACTGGCACACCGGACAGCCGGGCGGATGGGTCGACGTACCGCGCGTCGACCTGCTGGTGCTCGACGGCGTCGGCTCCGGGGCGCTGGCCTACGCGGACCTCGTGACCACGCTGGTGTGGCTGGAGGCCGGCGACGACGTCCGGCTGGCCCGGGGCGTGGCCCGCGACGGGGTCGCCTCGCGCGAGCACCTGGTGCGGTGGATGGCCGCCGAGGCGCCGTACCTCCTCGAGCAGCGCACCCGGGACCGCGCCGACTTCGTCATCCGCACCTGACCGACCGTTGAGACGCGCGTCCCGGGATGTTGAAACGCGCCCCGGACGACCTTCATGCGCGCGCATGAGGAGTTGGCCGCCCGCACCACGCGCCTCAACACTCCATAAGGCGCGTCTCAACACCCCACAAGGCGCGTCTCAACGGCGGGGGCGGGGGCGGTCGGGCGGGGGGTGGACGAGCATGGTGGCCATCGCCCGGGCCGCGGCCTCGGCAACCTCGGCGTCGGTCACGTGCTGCGGGTCGTCCGCGAACGCTGAAGGGGCCGGCAGCAGGTCGTCGAGCGACCCGACCACGGCGTACCCACCGGCGCGCACGGCGTCGACGTGGGACTCGGACACCGAACGGCACCACTCCTCGAGCCGCCGCGGCAGCCGCGCCGGGGCGCCCTGCTGGGCGGAGAGGACGCGCTTGCCGAGGTACATCTTCCCGACCGCCCGGTAGGCCTCCCTGCGCCTCAGCCGACCACCCAGCTCCACGTTGACCCGACGGAGCAGCTCGGTCTGCACCAGACCCAGCGAGACGTTGCTGCGCGGGACGCCGGCGTCGAGGGAGCCCGGGTCCACGTCGAGCACCGAGCAGAACCGCTCCAGCAGCAGCCCGGGATCGGCGCCGACGGGCGGGACGGTCACGACGTGGATCCGGTCGGCCGACACCGCGCTCCCCCATCGCTCCATCACCGCGGGCAGGTCCTGGCTGGCCCAGAAGTCGCGGGCCCGGCGACCGCGCCTCTCCACCGCGGCGAGGTACTTGTCGTAGGTGTAGCGGCGCCGTGCGGTGACCTTCTGCTGCCAGACCGAGGGCACCTGTCGGGCCAGGTCGCGGACCGTGAGCACGACGTGCACCTCGGTGCGGCCGAGGTGCTCCACGAGCCGGCGTGACTGCGCGGCGGTCGCCGGGGCGAGCGACTCCTCAGTCAGCAGGAACCGGTCCGCGGTGCCGGCGGCCAGGGCTTCGTCGAGCCCGGACCGCAACCGCGACAGGGCGTCGGTGACCTCTGGGCCGTCGACGCCGGGACGGGCCCGGTCGCGGGTCGCCAGCATCACCCGGAACGTCTGTCGCTTGGTGGCCGGCAGCATGGCGAGCCGCTGGCCGACCAGCGCGTCCTGGGACTGCCAGAACACCGACTGGAGGTACGACGTACCGGTCTTCTGCAGACCGATGTGCACGAACGTGCGAGGGGTCGGACTCATGGCCCGCTCATCCAAGCACGGGCTCCCGGTGCAGGGCGTAGTTGGTCCAGCGGCTCTCCACCTCGAAGCCGGCCCGCTCGTAGATCCCGAGCGCACCCGTCGGGTTCTCCGAGTCGACGTCGAGCGAGGCCTCGTCGAAGCCCGCCTGCTTGTAGAGCACGAGCGCGTGCGCGAGCAGCAGGCCGGCGAGCCCGCGGCCGCGGTGCTCGCGACGGGTGCCGACCTTGGCGACGTACGCCTCCCGGCGCCCCGTCGCCTGGAAGTAGGCGTCGAACTCGTTGGACTGCAAGTAGGCGACCACCCGGTCCGGTGCGACGTCCTCCACGACGAGCAGGCTGAGCTCCGGACGGAAGTTGCGGCTGTCGCTGACCCACTGCTTCCACATCACGTCGGTCCACGGGGTGAAGTTCGGGTGGTCGACGAAGGCCGCGTTGTGCGCCTCGAGCATGGCCCGGTCGAGCTCGGCGGAGTACTTCACCAGCGACAGACCCTCGGGCACGGCGGGCGGCTCGGGTACGTCGTCGAGGCGGGTGCGCATCACGAAGTTCCACCGCTCCGGCACCATCTCGAAGGCCGCGAGCAGCTCCTCCTGGGCGGCGTTGGCCGACAGCCCGGTGACGTTGTACTTCGCGGGGAGATCGGGGTGCTTCTCGGCATGCACCTCGTCGGCGCGCGCGAGCATGGCCTCGACCAGTCGGGTGCCGATGCCCTCCCCGCGCCGGGCCGGGTTCACCGACCCCTCCACGTGCACCTTCTGGTAGCTGTCGTCGGTCGAGCGCGGGTAGACCGCGAAGTAGCCGACCAGGTCGTCGCCGTCGAAGCCGCCGACGATGTCCTTGCCGACCTCGATGTCCGGGTTCGCGAACTCCTCGACCAGGTCGTCCTCGTTGTAGTGCTCCCCGGTGTTGTCCACCGCCTCCACGGCCGCGAGGTGCCGGGCCAGGAGCGGGATGTCGTCGGTGAGCAGCGGTCGCAGCGTCAGGTCCACGCGGGGAGCCTAGGCCGGAGGCCGCGGTGGCGCAGCCGGTTTTCTGCCAGGGTGTCTCCATGGTTGCGCGGAGCGGGGAGCAGCACGAGATCGCCGGCGGTGGTTACCGCGCCGTGGTCACCGAGTGCGGTGCCGGGCTGCGGGTGCTGGAGCACCAGGGGCGGCCGATCGTCTCCGGGTACGCCGAGGACGAGCAGGCGAGCAGCGGGCGGGGCCAGCTGCTGCTCCCCTGGCCGAACCGGATCCAGGACGGCCGCTACCGCTTCCAGGACCAGGACCTGCAGCTCCCGCTGTCCGAGCCGGCGCGCGGCCACGCGAGCCACGGGCTGGTCCGCTGGGTGGCGTGGACGGTCCGCGAGCACACCGACGACGCGGTCACGATGGGCTGCCGGCTGATGAGCCAGCCCGGGTACCCGTGGACGCTCGACCTGACCGCGTCGTACGCCGTGTCCGGGGCCGGCCTCGACGTGACCGTGTCGGCGACGAACCTCAGCGACTGGCCGGCTCCGTTCGCGGCGGGCGCGCACCCCTACTTCCGGCCGGGATCGGACCCGCTCGACTCCTGGCGGCTCGACCTGCGGGCCGCGACCGCGCTCACCGTCGACGACCGGCTGATCCCCATCGGCTCGGTGCAGATCGCGGGAACCGGTGGCGACTTCCGCGACGGCCGGGCCATCGCCGGGGCGAGCCTCGACACGGCGTACGGCGACCTGGACCGCGACCCGGACGGCTGGGCCGAGGTCCGCCTGTCCGGAAGCGACGGCACCGTGGTGCTGCGGATGGACGAGAACCACAAGTGGGTGCAGGTCTTCGTCGGACCGCCCGGACGCCGCGACCTCGTGGCCATCGAGCCGATGACCGCGCCGCCGAACGCGTTCGCGACCGGCCAGGACCTGATCGTGCTGGATCCCGGGGATACGACGTCGGTGCGCTGGGGCATCCGAACCGGCTGAGTTGTCAGCGCCTGGACCGGTCGGGACCGGCTCAGGCTCTGACAATCAGGCAGGGGGGACGTAGCCCGTCGGGTCGTCGCCGAGGTCCACGATCGCGGCCACCGGGCCGCCACCGTCGGGGCCCTGGTGGGCGGCCGACACCGACACGAACACCGCCGGGTCGCCGGTCACGGCCGCGGTCACGCCGCCGACGCAGGACTTGATCTGCCGGTGCCAGTGCACGTCGGAGTCGTCGAGCATCGCGTTGCGGCGCCCGGCCACCTGACCGTCCTGGCTCACCTCGCACTTGAGGAACACGTTGACCAGCCGGCCCTGGAGGTCGTCGCGGTGCGGCCGTTCGGGCAGGTCGAGACCCGCGTCCCTGATTGCCGCCCAGATCCCGTCCTGGTCGAGCGCGTCCTTCATCACCGAGTGGCCGATCCGGTAGCGACCGCCGACCCCCCGGGCGTTGCCGACCACCACGACCTGCGCCTGGTCCAGCTCGACGCCGCTGGAGCAGGAGGCGACCGCGGAGTACAGCGACCGGTCGTGCATCACGTCGGCGTCGGTGGGCATCTCGATCTCGCCCAGCGCGACCGCGATGCCGAGCGCCGTACACCCGTTGGACAGGTCCATCGACTCGTGCGTGTGCTCGGTCCACACCGTCTTGCCGCGGCTCTTGGCGTCGCGGATGGTGTGGATGGTCAGCAGCGGGGTCTTCGTCTGCACGTAGTGCACGTCGGCCGGGTCGTCGATCCCGGCGCGCTCCATCGCCACCCTCACCGCGGCCGCCACCTTCTCGACCATCGCGACCCGGCCGATGTCCTCGGGCATCAGCACGTCGCTCATCGCGAAGCCGACGGTGAGCCGCGGCTCGTCGGTCTGCTGGGCGCGGTCGGACGGCATGGTCGCGAAAATCGTGGCGTGCGGGCTGATCACGCCGTCGGTGCCGCCTGACCAGACGATCGGGACCTGCTTCACCTCCTCGGCGCTGCGGGTGCCCTTGTCGACCAGCACCTCGCGGAACGCCCGGTCGGCGATGATCCGCGTGTAGTCGTTGACCCCGCCGTTGCCCTCGGTCTTGCCGATCACCGCGATCACTCGGTCGGCGTCGAGCGTGCCGTCGTCGATCAGCTCGGCAAGGCCGCTTGCGTCGGACACGTTCAGGATCGGGACCTTGCGGACTTCGATGGGCTCGGGCATGACGCTCCTTCTGTAGTGATCTCGACAAGCTCGATCAACCGTTGGGTACGACGACGGTGCCGGCCTCGCCGGCGACGCCGTCCACGATGTGCTCCAGGTTCGTGATGACGCTGTACTGGCCGCCCCGCTCGACGAACCGGCAGGCGGCGTCGACCTTGGGGCCCATCGAGCCGCTCGCGAAGTGCCCCTCGGCGGCCAGCTCGCGCAGCCGGCCCACCGTCACGCGGCCTACCGGCTCCGCCTCGGGGGTGCCGTATCGCAGCACCGCCGCCGGCACGTCGGTGGCGACGACCAGCACGTCGGCCCGCACGGTGCGCGCCAGCAGCGCCGCCCCGAGGTCCTTGTCGATCACCGCCTCGACGCCGCGCAGCCCCGACCCGTCGCGGACCACGGGGATGCCGCCACCGCCGTTGGCCACCACGAGGAACCCGGCGTCGACGAGCGCCGTGACGGCGGGGGCGTCGATGATCTCGCGGGGCTCGGGCGATGCGACCACGCGTCGCCAGCCCTTTGCGCCGCGGTCCTCCCAGGTCTCGCCGCGTTCGACGAGCACGGCCGCCTCCGCGTCGCTGAGGTGACGCCCGATCGGCTTCGTGGGGCGTGCGAAGCCCGGGTCGTCGCCGTCGACGAGGGTGCGCGTGACGAGCGTGGCGCACGGGCGGGACAGCCCGCGTTCGGTGAGGGCGTGCTCGAGCGCGTTCATGAGGATCAGGCCGAGGGTGGCCTGGGTCTGGGCACCGCACCAGTCGAGCGGCACGGGGGGTACGACGGCCGCGGCGAGCTCGTTCTTCACGAGCAGGTTGCCGACCTGTGGGCCGTTGCCGTGGGTGAGCACCACCTCGACGTCTCGGGTCAGCAGGTCGGCGACCGCGTCCATCGCCACCTGCGCGGCGTCGATCTGGTCCTCGGGGCGGACCCGTCCGTCGCTGCGCGCCAGCGCGTTGCCACCCAGTGCCAGCAGCACCCTCATCGTTGCCTCACCTTCCACCCGCCACTCGAAGCACAGCGCCGGTCGCGAACGGACAGGCGTCGCTCATCAGCCAGGCCACCGCCTCCGCGATCTCCTCGGGCTCACCGGCCCGACCCAGCGGAACGCGCCGGCCCACTCGTTCCAGACGATCCGGGTCGCCGGCCGCCGCGTGGATCTCGGTGCGAACGATTCCCGGCGCGACCGCGTTGACCCTGATGCCGCGGCCCGCCACCTCCTGCGCGAGACCGACGGTGAGCGTGTCGACGCCGGCCTTCGCCGCGGCGTAGTGGACGTACTCGTGCGGCGCCCCGAGCGTCGCCGCCGCGGACGACACGTTGACGATCACGCCGCCGTCGGCGAGGTCCCGCACCGCCCGCCGCGCGCACAGCAGCGCGCCGGTCAGGTTGACCTCGACCACCCGCTGCACGACGTCGGCCGGGGTGTCCGCGAGGTCGCCGAGGTGCAGCGTCGCACCGGCGTTGTTGACCAGGCCGTGGAGCGGGCCCAGCTCGGCGGCCGCGTCGAACAGCCCGTCCACCTGCTTCGGGTCGGCGACGTCGACCTGCACGGCCAGGCACGCGGCACCGGTCTCCCGCACGCGTGCGGTGGTCGCCTCGGCCGCGTCGACGTCCCCGAGGTAGCCGAGCACGAGGTCGTGCCCGTCGGCGGCCAGCCGCAACGCGGTGGCGGCCCCGATGCCACGGGTGCCGCCGGTGATCACGGTGAGAGGTCGGCTCATGCCGCTCCTCGCGCTGCAGCCGTCATAGCCAGTCCACCTCGGCGGCAGTGGCACCGGCGGCCAGCGTCGCGTAACCGGGGCCCCGGTCGAAGAACGGCTCGTCACCGGTGCGTGCGGACCGGCGCTCCTCACGCAGCGCGTCGGACGCGGCGGTGTCGACCTCCGGGGCGTCGGCTGGTCCGGTCACCTCGACGCCGTAGTCGGCGCGCGCGCCCTCGCGGGACACCTTGCCCCAGAGCACGTCGCGCGCGACCTCGTCGTACGGCCGGGTGAGGGGGTCTCCCCAGCCGCCACCGCCGGTCGTGCGGATCCGGATCACCTCTCCGGCCCGCACCGGCTCGGCGTCGGCGAGGGCGTCCACGAGGCGCTCGCGGGGCCCGCCGGGGTCGATGGTGACCTCGAACGGCTTCCCGGCCTTCCCGCCCTTGACGCCCCAGCAGGCGAGGATCGAGCGGTCCGCGATCGACATGAAGTGTGCGTCCTCGAGCATCCTGATGTGCTTCTCGTAGCCCAGCCCGCCGCGGTAGCGTCCCGCTCCCCCGCTGTCGACCGACAGCCCGAGCCGCTCGACCACGAACGGGAACCGCGCCTCGGAGAACTCGCTGGGCAGGTTCCGCGAGTCCGGCACGACATGGATGGTGTCCTCGCCGTCGGCGTAGTAGCGGCCGCCGGAGCCGCCGCCGAGCACCTCGCGCATGAGGTACGGCGCGCCGTCGGGGTCGGTGCCGTAGACGCCGGTGTAGCGGATCGTCTCCTGGTCCGCGGGCATGCGCCCGTCGACCGCCTTGGCCAGCACCCCGGCAAGTACGCCGAGCAGCCGCAGGATCACGAACGTGCGCGCGTTGGTGGGTGCCGGGAACTCCGGGGTGAGCAGCGTGCCCTTCGGCGGGAACCGCATCTCGATGAGCGGGACGACCCCCTCGTTGACGTCGAGCTCGGCCATCCGTTCCGGGGTGTCCGCGAGGTTGCGCAGGATCGGCGCGAGCCACTTCTTCAGGAAGTTGCCGTCGGCGTAGTCACCGCAGTGGTTGATCGGCCCCTTGGCCTGGGGGGCGGTGCCGTGGAAGTCGAGCACCAGCCGCTCGCCCCCCGGGTCCTCGGCCGCGGTCCGGGTGAGCGTGATCCGCTGGGTGTGCAGCCGGGGCTCGTCAACCCCGTCGTGCTCGGCGTAGTCCTCCCAGACGTACTCCCCCACCGGGATCTTCGCGAGGATCTCGCGCCGGAACGTCGCAGTGGTCTTGTCGAGGACGGCGTCGAAGCACGCCTCGACGGTCTCCCGCCCGTAGCGGTCGAAAAGCTCGGCCATCCGGCGCGCTCCCATCAGGCACGCCGAGCACTCCGCGTCGAGATCGGCCGCCAGCGAGTCGGGCATCCGCGAGTTGCGGGTCATGATCTTCAGCGCGGCCTCGTTGGGCACGCCCTGGTCCCACAGCCGGATCGGCGGGACCATCAGGCCCTCCTCGAAGACGCTGGTCGCCTGGCTGGGCATCGACCCGGGTACGGCGCCGCCGATGTCGTCGTGGTGGCCGAAGGCCTGCACGAACGCCACCACCTCACCGTCGTGGAACACAGGCGCGGTCACGCACAGGTCGGGGAGGTGGCCGATGCCACCCTCGGACAGGTAGACGTCGTTGTGGAAGAACACGTCGCCCGGCCGCATCGTCTCGAGCGGGTAGTCGCGCGCCACCGGGTGCACCAGCGCCGAGTAGGACCGGCCGGTCAGCTTGCGGAGCTTGCGGTCGTGGATCCCGGCCCGGTAGTCGTGGGCGTCGCGGATCATCGGCGAGCGCGACGTACGCCCGATCGCGGTCTCGACCTCCATCTCGACCGACGCCAGGTAGCCCTCGACGATCTCGACGAGGACCGGGTCCACGTCGCTCATGACGACCTCCTGATCACGAGGTTGCCGTAGTCGTCCACGCGCGCCTCGAACCCGGGGTGCAGCGGCACCGTCGAGCTGAACTCCTCGAAGACCGCCGGTCCCTGCACCAGGTCACCGGCGCCGAGCGCGGCGCGGGCGTAGACCGGGGTGTCCACCCAGTCGTCGAAGTACACCCGCCGGCTGCCGGTGCGGGCCCCGTCGGCACCCGATCCCTTCGCCACCTCGCGGACCTCGGGCTTGCGGATCGGGCCGATGCCGGTGACCCGGAGGTTGACCCACTCGACCTCCTGGCGGACGTCGTCTCGGAAGTCGTAGTCGTAGAGCGCCTTGTGCTCGTCGTGGAAGCGGTTCGCAACGGCGGCCATCAGGTCCGCGTCGACCGGCCCCTCGGAGACGTCGACGCGCACCTCGTAGGCCTGCCCGTAGTAGCGCAGGTCGGCCGTGCGCACGAACACCCGCTGCTCGGCGAGGAACCCCTCGCGCTCGAGCGCCGCGTCCGCCTGCCGGGTCAGGTCGTCGAAGACGGCCCGCACGTGCGTGGCGTCGAGCTGCGACTGCCGGGCGACGGCGGTCTGGACGTAGTCGTTGCGGACGTCGACGGTGAGCAGCCCGTACGCCGAGAGGTTGCCGGGGTTCAGCGGCACCAGCACGCCCTGCAGGCCGAGGATGTCGACGAGCCGGCAGGCCAGCAACGAGCCCGACCCGCCGAAGGTCACCATCGTGAAGTCGCGGACGTCGAGGCCGCGGTTGACGGTGACCTGCCGCAGCGCGTTGGCCTGGTTCCACGCCGAGATCTCCAGGATGCCGGTGGCGCAGGCCTCGAAGCCCAGCGCCAGCTTGCCGGCCAGGTCGCGCACGCCGGAGGCCGCGATGTCGACGTCGAGCGGCACCTCACCGCCGAGCAGGTGCGGCGGGATCCGGCCGAGCACCGCGTGCGCGTCGGTGATGGTGGGTGCGGTGCCGCCGCCCGCGTAGCACATGGGGCCGGGGTCGGCGCCCGCCGACTGCGGGCCCACCTTGAGGGTGCCCTCGGGCGAGATCCAGGCGATCGAGCCGCCGCCCGCGCCGACGGTGACCACGTCGATCATCGGGATCTTGGACGGGTACGCGCCGACGTGGCCCTCCGTGGTCAGGGCCGGGTGACCGTCGATCACGACGGTCACGTCGGTCGACGTACCGCCGCCGTCGCAGGTGACCACCTGAGGGAAGCCGGCCTTCTGCGCCACTACCGCCGCGCCGAGGGCCCCGGCCGCGGGACCGGACAGCACGGTGGTGATCGGCTGGTGCACGACCTCCTCGGCCGAGAGCACGCCGCCGTTGGACTTCATCACGTAGAACGGGATCTGCCTGCGCTTGTCGAGCCCGTCAGGATCGGCCTCGACGAGCTCGACCAGCCGGTTGGCGATGTTCTCGACGTAGCGCCGGATGTTCGGCTTCACCGCCGCGTCGACGAGGGTCGTGACGGAGCGTTCGTACTCGCGGTACTCGCGGAGCACCTCGCTGGAGATCGAGACCGTCGCCTCCGGGTGCACCTCGGCCAGGATCGCGCGCATCGCCAGCTCGTGGGCGTCATCGGCGTAGGAGTGCAGGAAGCAGACGCCGATGGTGTTGATCCCCTGGTCGCGGAACCACTCCGCGACGACCATCGCCTGCCCGGCGTCGAACGGCCGGATCTCGCTGCCGTCGACGGCGAGCCGACCCGGCACGGTCTTGACCCGGTGCGCCGGCACGATCCGGGCGGGCTTCACCCAGAAGTAGGAGTTGCCGTAGCCGTCCGGCACCGACTGACGGGCGATCTCGAGCATGAACTCGTAGCCCTCGGTGGTGATGAACCCGAGGTTCTCGACCTTGCCCTCGAGCAGCTTGTTGGTCGCGACGGTCGTGCCGTGGCTGACCGCGCTGACGGCGTCACCACCGAGCCCGAGGTCCGCGAGCACCTTGCGCACGCCCGTCATGAAGCCGACCGCCGGGTCGTGCGGGGTCGACGGGGTCTTGGTGACCGCGAGCTCGCCGGTCTCCTCGTCGACCGCCACGACGTCGGTGAACGTCCCGCCGGTGTCGATCCCGATGCGGATCACTTTGCCTCCTGCCCAGTAGCGGTCGCAGGGCCGGTCGCGGCGGCCGCCTTGGCCAGCGCCTCCAGGCTCCGGCGTACGTCGTCGTCGGTCGTCGACCAGTTGCTGACCGAGATCCGCAGCACTGCGCGCCCGTGCCAGACGGAGCCGGTCATCCACGCCGTCCCGTCGGCCAGCATCGCGTCGACCACGCCCCTGGTGCGCCGGTCGTCGCCGAACGAGGCGCAGACCTGAGTGAACACGACGTCGTTGCAGAGCTCCGCTCCCGGCAGGTCGGCGAGCCCGGCGGCGAAGACGGCGGCGTGCCGGCAGAGCCGGTCCACGAGCTCGGCGACACCCTCGCGCCCGAGCGACTTGAGCACCGCCCAGACCGGGAACGCCCGGCCGCGCCGCGATACCTCGGGCACCTTGTCGAGGGGTTCGCCGGCCTCGTCGTGGATCAGATAGTCGCCCTGCATCCCCATGGCGGCCTTGACCGCGGCACGCTCGCGCACGATGGCCAGGCCGCAGTCGTAGGGCACGTTGAGGGTCTTGTGCGCGTCGGTGGCCCAGGAGTCAGCGGCCTCGTAGCCCTCCAGCAGGTGCCGGTGGCGCGGCGACGCCGCCGCCCACAGCCCGAAGGCACCGTCGACGTGCACCCACGCGCCGTGCCGGTGGGCCGCGGTCACGGCGTCGCCGAACGGGTCGAACGCGCCCGAGTGCACGTTGCCGGCCTGCAGTACGACGATCGTGGGCGAACCGTCGCCGTCGGCCAGCACCGCCTCGAGCAGGTCGGCCCGGATCCGGCCCTCGTCGTCGGCCGGGACCACCTCGGGGGTCCCGAGGCCGAGGTAGCGCAGGGCCAGGTCGACCGTGTCGTGACGCTCGGCGCCGACGACCACCCGGACACGCGGCCCGCCGTGCAGGCCTCTCTCGGCGACGTTCCAGTCGGCTCGTCGCAGCACCTCGTCGCGGCCGGCGGCCAGGCAGGTGAAGTTCGCCATCGTGGCGCCTGTGACGAACCCGACCGCGCTCTCCGCGGGCAGGTGGAGGAGGTCCAGCAGCCAGTCCGCCGTCACGTCCTCCACCGCGGAATGGGCCGGCGTCAGTCGACGCAGGCTGGCGTTCTGGTCCCAGGCGCTGGTCAGCCAGTCCGCGGCGAGGGCGGCTGGATGCCCCCCGCCGATCACGAAGCCGAAGAACCGGCCCGACGGCATCGCGGTCAGGCCTGGGTCGCAGGCGTCGGCGAGCTGCTGCACCGCCTCGGCGGCCTCGGTGGGTCCGTCCGGGAGGGTCGGCCCGAGCGCCTCGACGAGCTGCTCGATCGTGGCCTGGGGCGGCACCGGCCTGCTGTCGAGGGAGTCCAGCCAGGCCAGCGCGATCCGGTGGGCGCGCTCCAGCGCCGCGGCGCGCGCGGCGTTCCCGGCGGCGTTCACGACGTGCCCTCGAGGGCCGGCCGCCGGTCGCCGACGCGGGTGATCGCCTCGAACGCGTGGGCGATCTCCAGCAGCCGGCGCTCCTCCTTGGGGGCGGCGACGATCTGCACGCCCACCGGCCAGCCTTCGCGGGTGAACCCCGCCGGCACCGAGATCGCGGGGCACCCGGTGACCGTGATCAGGAACGCCGAGCGCATCCAGTCGAGGTAGGTCTCCTGTGGCTTGCCGTTGATGTCGGTGGGGTACTCCTGCTCGGCGTCGAACGGCGGCACCTGGCTGACCGGGAGCACCAGCACGTCGTACTGCTCGAAGAAGATCCGCACCTTCTCCGCGATGCTGGTCAGCCGCCGGTAGGCCGCGGAGATGTCGTGTCCGGTCAGCGACTCCCCCGCTCGGATGTTGTCGGCCAACGAGCGCTTGAACCCGTCCGGCCGCTTCGCCAGCAGCGTGTGGAACCGGGACTGGAACAGCCACGCCCGGAGCGTCCTGAACACCGTCTCGGCGCCGGCGAGGTCGAGATGTGCGTCCGCGACGTGCGCGCCGGCCTCGGTCAGCACGTCACCCTGGGCCCGGACGATCTCGGCGACCTGCCCGTCGACCTCGAAGGCGCCGCCGAGGTCGGTCGACAGCGCCACCCTCAGGCCGGCGAGCGTGCCCTCCAGCGGTGGCGCGAACGCCGAGCCGGGGGTCTCCAGGGACATCCGGTTGCGGGTGGTCGGGCCGGCGATCACGGAGAGCAGCAGGGCCAGGTCGTCGACGTTGCGGGCCATCGGGCCGCCGACCGAGGTCAGCTCCCACTCGTTGGTGGTCGGCCACGCGGGCACCCGGCCGACGCTGGGCCGCAGCCCGACCACGTTGCAGAACGAGGCCGGGTTGCGCAGCGAGCCGCCCATGTCGCTGCCGTCGGCGAGCGGGACCATCCCGGCGGCGAGCGCCGCCGCCGCTCCCCCGCTGGAGCCGCCGGCGGCCCGGCTCAGGTCGTAGGGGTTGCGGGTGGTGCCGAAGATCGGGTTGAAGGTGTGCGAACCGGCCGCCCACTCCGGGACGTTGGTCTTCCCGATCACGACGGCGCCTGCGCCGCGGATCCGCTCGGCGATCAGCTCGTCACGGCGGGGCACGTAGTCGGCGCGCAGCGGGGAGCCGAACGTCGTACGCCAGCCGCCCACCTCGTGGGTGTCCTTGAACGCGTGCGGAAGGCCGTGCAGCGGGCCGACCGGGTCGCCGTGGGCGAGCGCCTCGTCGGCCGCGGCGGCGCCCTCGCGGGCCCGCTCCTCGTCGAGACTGACCACCGCGTTGACGGCCGGGTTGACCGCGGCGATCCGGTCCAGGTGCAGGTCGAGCAGCTCGCGCGCGGAGATCTCCTTCCCGGCGACGGCCGCGGCCATCTCCCGGGCGGTGGAGTAGACGTGGATGTCGTGCATCGCGCTCCCTCCGATGTCGGTATGCCTTGCGTGATCCATGGGTCACGGTCGGGCTACCGATATCGGTGGCTCCTCCCTCCGATCCATCCCCCGATCACAGCACCCGCGAGCACGAGGGCACCACCCACGAGGACTCCCTTGACGAAGTCGCCGGTGGTCGAGCCGGTCGGGGCCTCGGGGGCGGTGAAGACCTGGCCAGGTGCGGCGGCCGGACCGCCAGGTGCAGCCGTCGGCCCGCCCGAGACGGCGTCGGTCTGCCCGACGCTCCCGCCTGACAGCACCTGGTCGACGTTCTTGAAGAACTCGGCCGCCATGCGCTTGGAGACACCGGTCAGCATGCGCTGGCCGACGCCGCCGATCATCCCGCCGACCACGGCGTCGGCGTCGTAGGTCAGCGCGGTCCCGCCGTCCGGTGCGTCCTCCAGGGTCACAGCGACGTCGGCGCCGATCGTGCCGGCCGAGCCGGAGCCCTGCGCGTGCATGCGGAACGACCCCGGCTCCTGCTGGTCGCTGAGCCGGACCTCGCCGTCGTACACACCCTTGATCGAGCCGACGCCGGCGGCCACCGTCATCGCGTAGGCGTCATTGCCGATCGTCTCGAGCCGTCGGCAGCCCGGGATGGTGGCGACCAGGACGGCGGGGTCGTTCAGCGCCGCCCAGACCGTCGCGCGGTCCGCGGTCAGCGTGGACGTTCCGGACACCTTCATCTGGACTCCTTCTCGGCGGTCTCGGCCCGCTCTCGCAGGTGGAACAGCTCGCTCGGCGAGATCGGCATCCGCCGGATCGAGATGCCCTCGGCGTCCTCGATCGCGGCGGCGATGGCGGCGGCTCCCGGGATGACGCCCGCCTCCCCCGCGCCCTTGACGCCCAGCGGGTTCAGCGGGGACGGCGTGACCAGGTGGTCGATCTCGACCTCCGGGACCTCGGAGGCGTACGGCATCAGGAAGTCCATGAACGAGGCGTTGAGGAGCTGCCCGTCGGGGGCGTACTCCATCCGCTCGTACAGCGCTCCCCCGACGCCCTGGGCGACCCCGCCGTGGATCTGGCCCTCGACGATCATCGGGTTGATCAGCGTGCCGCAGTCGTGGACGACGCAGTAGCGGAGCACCCGGATGTCGGCGGTGTCCGGGTCGGTCTCGACGACGACCGCGTGCATGCCGTTGGCGAACGTCGAGCGTGGCGGCGAGTAGAACTGGCTGCTCTCGAGGCCGGGCGACTCACCCTCCTCGACGGGCGGCTTGTCGGGGTCGGCGGGCGACGCGAACTGGGTCGCCCGCTTGGCGGCGTCGTCGAACGCATAGCGCAGCGGGTTGGACAGCACCGCGACCGCGCCGAGGTCGATCTGCGCCGCCGCGGACTCGCCGGTGCCCCTGACCCGGACGTGCCCGTCGACGATCTCGAGGTCCTCGACGGCGGCCTCCAGCGCGGTGGCCGCGATGCGAAGGGCCTTCTGCCGGACGGCCCGGGCGGTCATCGCGACCGCGCTGCCCGACATCACCGCGGTGCGGGAGGCGAACGTGCCGACGGCGTACTTGAACCGCCGGGTGTCCCCGGTGGTCACCCGGACCCGCTCGAACGGCACGCCGAGCTCGTCGGCGACGATCTGCGCGAGCATCGTCTGGTGCCCCTGGCCCTGCGTGGTCAGACCGGTCGACACCACCACGGTGCCGTCGGTCTCGACCCTGATGTGGCCGCCCTCGTAGGGGCCCACACCGGTCCCCTCGACGTAGCAGGCGAGCCCGATCCCGACCCGCCGGCCCTCGGCCCGGGCCCGGTCGCGGTAGGCCTCGAAGTCGTCCCAGCCGACCAGGTCCTTGATCTTCTTCAGCGACGCGGGGAAGTCGCCGGAGTCGTAGATGAGCGGCCGACCGTCCTGGAAGATCAGGCCCTGGTCGAACGGCATCTCGTCGGGCTGGATGAAGTTCCGCTCGCGGACGTCGGCGCGGTCGAGACCGAGGTCGGCGGCGATCGCGTCGAGGGTGCGCTCCATGACGAAGCAGCCCTGGGGGCGGCCGGCACCGCGGTACGGCGTGACGATCACCGTGTTGGTGTACAGGCTCTCGAACTCGACCCGGTAGACGCCCGGCTTGTAGGGGCCGAGCAGCTGGGTGGAGGTGATGATCGGGACGATCAGGCCGTAGGGGATGTAGGCGCCGTGGTCGTGCCAGAACCGCACAGACAGCCCGAGCAGCCGGCCCTCGTCGTCGTAGCCGACCCGGACCCGGTGCAGCTGCCCGCGCTCGTGGGCGGACGACACGAAGTGCTCGCGGCGGTCCTCGGTCCACTTGACCGGACGACCGAGCCGGCAGGCCGCCCACGGCACCAGCACCTCCTCGGGCCAGGGATGCACGATCTTGACCCCGAAGCCGCCGCCGACGTCGGGGGTGATGACCTCGACCCGGTCGACCGGCAGGGCCAGCTTGGCGGCGATCGCCTGCCGCACGCTCGTCGAGGTCTGGGTGGAGGTGTGCACGGTCAGGGACCGGTCGTCGGCGTCCCATTTCGCCAGCACTCCCTTGCCCTCCATCGGCATCGAGGCGCTGCGCTCGATGGCGAGGTCGAGCTCGAGGGAGTGCGGCGCGGCGTCGATCGCCGCGTCGGCGTCACCGGTCTCCTGGACCATCCGGGCGGCGACGTTGCCCGGCACGTCGGGGTGCACGAGGTGCTCGGCGGCACGGGCCGCCTCGACGCCGACGACGGCGGGCAGGAACTCGTAGTCCACGCGGATCCGCTCGACGACGTCCTCGGCGACGTAGCGGTCCGTGGCCACCACCATCACGATCGCCTCGCCGACGTAGTTGACCTCGTCGGCGGCGAGGGCGTGCTGGGTGCGGCCCTGGGTCAGGGTGGGGTGCGGGATGAGCAGCGGCAGCGGCTCCGCGACGCTGGTGCCGTGCCGCTCCTGGTCGGCGACGAGGTCCTCGTAGGTGTAGATGCCGACCAGGCCGTCGACGTCGAGCGCGTCGGTGACGTCGACGTCGACCACCCGCGCGTGCGCGTGCGGGCTGCGCACGAAGGCGACCTCCAGCGCGTCGTGACCGAGGTCGTCGAGGTAGCGGCCGTTGCCCGTGACCAGCCGCGGGTCCTCGACGCGCTTGACCGGCTCACCGAC
The DNA here is from genome assembly GCF_035697785.1 of Nocardioides sp. GTDB lineage: Bacteria > Actinomycetota > Actinomycetes > Propionibacteriales > Nocardioidaceae > Nocardioides_B. Next base: position 3,681 of record NZ_DASSCL010000019.1, on the reverse strand, counting down.
CATCCGGGTGGTCATGCGCCACCCGTACCGGGTCGGTCACCGATGAGCTCCGCGGCCCGCTCGACGGCGGAGACGATGTTGACGTAGCCGGTGCACCGGCAGAGGTTCCCGCTGATCGCCTCGCGGGCCTCGTCGCGGGTCGGGTCCGGGTTGTCGTCGAGGTACGCGGTGATGGTGGTGATGAACCCCGGCGTGCAGAAGCCGCACTGCAGCGCGTGGCACTCGTGGAACGCCTGCTGCACCGGGCCCATCCCGCCGTCGGGGGCCTGACAGCCCTCGACCGTGGTGATCTCGGCGCCGTCGAGGCTGACCGCGAACAGCAGGCACGAGCGCATCGGCCGGCCGTCGACCAGCACGGTGCACGCGCCACACACGCCGTGCTCGCAGCCGACGTGGGTGCCGGTGAGCCGCAGGTCGTGGCGGAGCGCGTCGGAGAGCAGCCGGCGGGCGGGCAGCTCGAGCTCGTGCCGGACCCCGTTGACGACCAGGGACACGGAGACGGGAGTCGTCATGCCGCACCCTCGACGGAACCGCCGTCGGTCCCCCCGACCCGCCGCGACCGGGCCTCGTCGTGCGCCTGCCGGAGCGCGCGCTCGGTGAGCACGTGCGCCAGGCGGCGGCGGTATGCCGCAGTGGCGTGGATGTCGTCCTCGGGGTCGATCGCCTCGTCGAGCAGCTCGCGCGTCCGACCGGGGTCGACCGCACCACCGGAGCCGCTGAGGGCCGGTCCGAGGTCCACGACGACCGGGCCGGGGCCGACCGAGATCAGGCCGACCCGTGCGGCGGTGATCGCCAGGTCGGAGTCGACCGTGACCAGGGCGGCGACCCCGCACATCGCGTAGTCGCCGTGCCGGCGGGCGAGCTCGAGGAACGCCGAACCCGTGCCGGCCGGCGGACGGCGGAAGGTCGCGGCGACCGCGACCTCCTCGTCGGCGTGCTCGGTCTCCATGGGGCCGACGAAGAACTCACCGGCCCCGACACGGCGGGAGCCGTCGGGGCCGACCAGCTCCACCTCACCGTCGAGCAGCGCCAGCACCGCGGTCATCTCGGCCGCCGGGTCGCCGTGCACCAGGCTGCCGACCGACGTGCCCCGGTTCCGGATGGTCGGGTGCGCGACGTGCTGCAGAGCCTGTCGGAGCAGCGGCACCGCGTCGTACGCCGCGTCGTCCCTCTCCACCTGGGCGTGCCGCGCCAGGGCCCCGACCCGGACACCGTCGGAGGTGACCTCCACGGCGTCCAGGCCGGGCAGGTGGTTGATGTCCACCAGGTGTCCGGGCGCGGCCAGCCGCATCGACATCAGCGGGACCAGGCTCTGTCCGCCCGCGAGCACCTTCGGCCCCTCGTCGGCGTGCGCGGCGAGCAGCTGCACGGCCTCGTCGACGGTGGTGGGACGGTGGTAGGTGAACGGGGGTGGTTTCAACAGGCTCCTCGGGATCTCGATCGGTTCCCCTGGTCAGGGGCCCAGTCAACACGCTCAGGGCGCCCGGTGGGACCCCTCATCCGGGTCATCGGTGTCCTCGTCCCGGTGGATGCCGGTGCGACCCACCGCCAGCATGGCGCCGTCGTCGCGGAGCTCGGCGGGCGCCACCGCACGGGCCAGGTGGTACATCACGATGCAGACGATCGTGCCCAGCGCGATCCCGGTCAGGGAGAAGTCGTCGGTGATGTCGAGGGTCGTGTCGCCGATCGCGATGATGATGCCGGCGGCGACGGGGACCAGGTTCAGCGGGTTTGCGAAGTCGACGCCGTTCTCCTTCCAGATCTTGGCGCCGAGCAGGCCGATCATGCCGTAGAGGACGACCGTGATGCCGCCGAGCACACCACCGGGTGTCGCCGACACGACCGCGCCGAACTTCGGGCTGAGACCGAACAGGATCGCGACGAGTGCCGCGACGTAGTACGCAGCGGTCGAGTAGACGCGGGTGGCCGCCATGACGCCGATGTTCTCCGCGTATGTGGTGGTGGGCGAGCCGCCGACCGAGGTGGCGATGACCGTGCCGATGCCGTCGGCGGCGATGGCGCGACCCATCACCGGGTCGAGGTCCTTCTCCGTCATCGCGGCCACGGCCTTGACGTGACCGGTGTTCTCCGCGATGAGGGCGATGACCGCAGGCAGCACCAGCAGGACGAACGTGATGCTGAAGCTGGGCGTGTGCCAGCCGGCCACTTCCAGGCCGTCGGCGTTCACGAACGTCTCCTGCGGGAAGCCGAGCCAGTCGGCGGACTGTACCCCGCCGAAGTTGACTCGATCGTGCGTGGTGATCTCACCCGCAGCGGGGTCGAACGACGTGATCTGGCCGAACACCCGGTCGAACAGCCATGACAGCACGTAACCGAACACCAGGCCGATGAAGATCGCAATGCGGCCGTAGAAGCCGCGCAACCCGACGGCCATGAGGATGACGGACGTCATGACGATGAGCGCAATCCACTGGTCCTGAGGCCAGTAGATGTTGGCCACGACCGGAGCGAGGTTGAACCCGATCAGCATGACCACCGCGCCGGTGACCACCGGTGGCAACACCTGGTGCAGCACCCCGGAGCCGAGGAAGTGGATCGCGACACCGACGAGCGCCAGGACCACGCCGGCGACGAGAATCGCGCCGGTGACCTGCGCGGAGTCACCGCCCTGGGCCCGAATCGCCGCGACACCACCGACGAACGACGCGCTGGTACCGAGGTAGCTCGGCACCTTGCCCTGCACGATCAGCAGGAAGCAGATCGTGGCGATACCGCTCATCATGATCGCCAGCTGAGCATTGAGGCCCATGATCAGCGGGAAGACAAACGTGGCGCCGAACATCGCCACCACGTGCTGTGCGCCGAGCCCTACGGTGCGCCCCCACGACAGGCGTTCATCGGGACGCACGACAGCGCCCGGCGGCGGAGTCTTACCGCCGTAAACAACCTTCCACCCAACTGCCACGTGTCGCCTCCCTGCGACGGCAGCCGTATCCGAACCGGCTGCGGTTTCTACTGGACCATTCGGGTGATCTGAATCACCCGGGGGGCCACGATGGCAGGAAACTTAGGCAATAGGAACTCCGAACGGCATAGCACTACCTGCCGAGCACAAGCCGTGTACGTCGGCAACCTCTGAAGCGGGCTCAGCCCAGCCCACGCATCTGGAGCACCTTGAGCGCCAATGCGAGATCCAGGCGGAGCTCTGGATCGTCGGTGAACGGGCCGAGGATCCGCTCGAGCTTGCTGATCCGATACCGCAGCGTGTTGTAGTGGAAATGCAGCTGGCGGGCCGCTTCGGCGACGTTGAGGTTCGTGTCGATCAGCACCTTCAAGGTGTGCCGGAGGTCGTCCATCTCCGGGTCGTCCTCGGCGGCGAGCTCACGCAACGTCTCGCGGACGAAGTCGCGCAGTTCGCCGGTGTCGCCGATCTGGCTCAACAGCCGGAACGAGCCAAGAGCATCGAAGTGCGCCACAGCGCCGGATCCCTGCATCTGACGCCCGACCCGCACCGCCTTACGGGCCTGCTCGTAGGCCTCTGGCAGCCGTTCGGGGTCGTCGATGACCCGGCTGACACCGGTGGAGAACGATCGTCGACCACCGCCCCCGTCCCCGCTGACCTCGCGGACCGCCTCCCGCACGACCTGCTCGGCCGACGCCGCCCCGCTCCGGGGCAGGCCCAGCAGGGCGACCACCTCCTGGGTGAACCCGACGACGGCC
>NZ_DASSCL010000018.1:0-16115 GCF_035697785.1 Nocardioides sp. | reverse complement strand
TCTACTGGACCCAGGGCCGCTGCATGCTGCTCATCGCCCTCGAGGTCGAGGGCCCGCGGGTCGAGCCGTTGTCGGCCGGCGCCAAGGCGATCTACGAGCGCACGGGTGGCACGTGCCCGGATTGATGGCGCGGTCGGGCGGTCTCGGCGTGCGACCACCTGGGGGAGACGGCTCGGCCACCTCATCAACGGCCTAGGGTTGCCCGGTGGCCGACCCGAGCACCGAGATCCTGCTGCTGCTCGCGCTGGCCGGGCTCGCCGCGGGGTTCGTCGACGCCGTCGTCGGCGGCGGCGGACTCATCCAGCTGCCGGCCCTGGTGCTCGGTCTTCCCGGCGCCACCCCGGTCCAGGTGCTCGCCACCAACAAGCTCGGCTCGGTCTGCGGTACGACGGTCAGCTCGGTCACCTACTACCGCCGGGTGCGACCCGACCCGCGCACGTTCGTGCCGCTCATGGTGCTCGCGTTCCTCGGTTCGATGGCCGGGGCCGTCGTCGCGTCGAGCATCCCCAAGGCCGCCTTCGACCCGATCGTCCTCGTGGTGCTCGTCGTGGTGGGCACCTACGTCCTGCTGAATCCGCAGCTGGGGGCGCTCACCGAGCTGCGCTTCTCCGGCCACCGGCACACGCTGGCGGCGATGGCGGCGGGCCTGGTCATCGGCTTCTACGACGGCGCGCTCGGACCGGGCACCGGGTCCTTCTTCGTCTTCACCCTGGTCGGGCTGCTCGGCTACAACTTCCTGGAGGCGTCGGCGAAGGCGCGGATCGCCAACTGGGCCACCAACATCGCCGCACTGCTCGTGTTCATCCCGCAGGGCGCGGTGCTGTGGAAGGTCGGACTCGCGATGGGCCTGGCCAACCTGGTCGGTGGCTACCTCGGCGCGCGCACGGCGGTGGCGCAGGGCGTGCGCTTCGTGCGGGTGTTCTTCGTGATCGTGGTCGGTGCCTTCGTCGTCACGATCGGCTGGCGGGTGCTGGAGCAGTGGCGGTGAGCGCCACGTCGTACCTCACGGTCGCGCGCGCCGGTAGTGCGGAGATCGAGGTGAAGCGGTCCCGGTTCCTCGCCCGGGTCGCCCCCGCCGAGTCCGAGGACGCGGCGCGTGCGGTCGTCGAGGCGGCCCGCAAGGAGCACTGGGACGCGCGGCACCACTGCTCCGCGTTCGTGCTCGGCCCCGATGCGTCCGTGCAGCGCTCGAACGACGACGGGGAGCCGTCCGGGACGGCCGGTGCCCCGATGCTGGAGGTGCTGCGCGGTCGCGAGCTGTCCGACACCGTCGCGGTGGTGACCCGGTGGTTCGGCGGGACCCTGCTCGGCGCGGGGGGTCTGGTGCGTGCGTACTCAGACGCCGTCCGGGCCGGGCTCGACGAGGTCGGCGTACGACGCCGCGTGCTGCTGGCCTGCTTCGACCTGCCGGCCGGACATGCCGACGCCGCACGCTGGGAGGCGGAGCTGCGCGGTCGTGGCGTGAGGGTGCTCGGCGTCGACCACGCCGAGCGGGCCACCCTGCACCTCGCGGTGCCGACGCCCGAGGTGGCTGCCTTCGAGGCGCAGGTCGCCGCGCTCTCCGCCGGGACCGTCCTGCCCGTCCGGGCGGGCGAGACCTGGCTGTGACCCGCCGGCTCGGTAGCCTGACGACATGAGCGTCAAGGTCGACCTCGACGAGCTGGCCCGCCATGTCGCGGCGTACGGGTTCGCCTACCTGGTGACTGTCACCGACGACCACCGCACGCACGTGGTCGCTGTGCGCCCCACGATGGAGGCCGACGGGCTGAGGGTCGAGGGCCTGGGAGCACGGACCCGCGCCAACGTCGGCGTCCGTCCCGACGTCACGCTGGTGTGGCCGCCGGTGACCGACGGCGGCTACACACTGATCGTCGACGGGCGCGCCCGCCCGGACGACGACGGCGCGGCCGTCACCCCGACCCACGCGGTGCTCCACCGACCCGCCGCCGATGCGCCGGAGGGGCAGCCCTCGGACGCGACGTCGTGCGGTGCCGACTGCGTCCCGGTCGCCGACGCGTGACGGTCCACTGGCTCGCCGCCTTCATCGACACCGCCCGGGAGTCTGCCGACGAGTCCGAGACGTTCTGGTCGCGCATCACCGGTTACCGGTTGTCGGCCCCGCGCGGCGAGCGCGACGAGTTCGCGAGCCTGCTGCCGCCGAGCGGGGACCCGCACCTCGCCGTGCAACGCGTCGTGCAGTCGGCCCCGGGCGGGCTGCACGTGGACCTGCACACCGACGACGTCGACCGACTCGCCGCTCACGCGGAGTCACTCGGTGCGAGCGCGTCGTACCTCGACGCCGGGTACGTCGTGTGTGGGTCGCCGGGCGGCATGACGTTCTGCGTCGTGGGGCACCCCGGCGGGCGTCGGGCACCGGCCGCGACCTGGCCGGGCGGACGCAGCGCGGTCGACCAGGTCTGCCTCGACATCCCGCCGCGGCACTGGGAGGACGAGTGCTCGTTCTGGGCCGGACTGACCGGGTGGGAGCTGACCGACGAGCACCCCGACGACGAGTTCCGCCGGATCGATCCGCCACCGGGGTTCCCGCTGCGCCTGCTGTTGCAGCGGCTCGATGACGAGCAGTCGGTGGTCACCGGTCACCTCGACCTGGCCAGCGACGACATGGGGGCCGAGGTGGCGCGACACGTCGCGCTCGGCGCGAGGGTCCTCCACGACGGTCGCGGCTGGACCACGATGGCCGACCCCACCGGGCGGGCCTACTGCGTCACCCGCCGCGTCCCCGCGTAGACCCCCGCCAGTGCCCGGTGCACCAGCTCCTCGGGCAGCTTGAGCGTCTCGCGGTCGTAGGTCAGCAACCCGTTGACCTCGTCCTCGACGTCGCTGAGCTGGGTGTAGACGGTCGCGCCCAGACCGCGTCGTACGGCGGGGGCGACCTCCTCGTCGTGCAGCCGCAGGAACGCCTCGCCGAGCGCCGTGGCCGACTCGAAGTGCCGGTAGCCGAAGTGCTCGGACCCCCAGCTGTGCCCCGGCACGGTGAGGTCGTAGCCGCCGTACTCCGACAGCGCCAGCACCCGCCGCTCGCCGGAGCCGCGCCGCGGCACGCGGAACCTGCGCTGGTAGACGTGCAGGCTCCACAGGTCTCCGGCGCCCTGGTCGTGCCAGCCGCTCGCGTGGTCGACGCTGCGGGTGGGGTCGAGGCTCGCCAGCTCGCGGGCGATGTCGGCGGCGTCGAACTGGCCCCAGCCCTCGTTGAACGCCACCCACACGGCGAGCGATGCGACGTTGCGCAGGTGCCCGACGGTGGCAGCCAGCTCGGCGCGGAACTCTTCCCGGCCGGCCGGGTCCGCGCGCCCGAGCAGCCGGTAGCGGTCGTCACGCAGCCGCACGGGGAGCTTCCCCGGCCAGGTGACGGCGGCGGTCCGGTAACGCCCGCCGCCGTTGACGAGGTCCTGCCAGACGAGCATCCCGAGCCGGTCGCAGTGCGCGTACCAGCGCAGCGGCTCGACCTTCAGGTGCTTGCGCAGCATGGTGAATCCCAGCCGCTTCATCGTCTCGATGTCGTGCACCATCGCCGCGTCGGAGGGGGCGGTCATCAGGCCGTCGGGCCAGTACCCCTGGTCGAGGACGCCGACGTGCAGGTACGGCTCGCCGTTGAGGAGCAGCCGCGGCACCCCGTCGTCGTCGGTGCCGACCCCGAACGCCCGCATCCCGACGTACGACGCCACGCGGTCGTCGCCGAGCTCGACCTCGACGTCGTACAGGTGCGGGTCCGCCGGCGTCCACGGGTGTACGTCGGACAGGGTGACCCGGGCGGGCCGGCCGGGCGTGACCTCGGCCGAAGCGACCGTCCGGCCGGAGTCGAGGATGCGGACCCGGGCCGGGCCTTCAGGTGCTCGACCACCGGAGGACAACGCGACCTCGACCGCGCTCTCCTGGAGCATCGGGGTGAGCACCAGCGACTCGACGTACGTCGCCGGGACGGCCTCCACCCAGACCGTCTGCCAGATGCCGGACTGCGCGGTGTACCAGATCCCGCCCCGGGCCAGCCGCTGCTTGCCGCTGCTCGGGCCACGGTTGTTGGACACGTCGCGCACCCGGACCACGAGCGGCAGGCCTCGACGGGCGTGACCACCGGGAGTCGCGATCACGTCCGTGACGTCCAGCGTGAACGGCAGGTACCCACCGTGGTGCGAGCCGACCTCGACCCCGTCGAGCCACACCGTGCAGGTCTGGTCGACCGCGCCGAAGTGCAGCAGCACCCGCCCGCCGGGCACCGCGAAGCCGTCGGGGAGCACGAGGTCTCGGCGGTACCAGAGCAGCTCGTCGGGCTGCGTCTGCCGGCCCACGCCGGACAGCGGCGCCTCGGGCGAGAACGGCACCAGGATCCGGCCGTCGTACTCGACGGGAGAGGAGGCGTCCAGGCCGGTGACGGCGTACTCCCAGTAGCCGTTGAGGTTCAGGTAGGAGTCGCGCCGCAGCTGGGGACGCGGGTACTCGGGGAGCACGTCGTCCGGGTCTAGCTCCCGGCCCCAGCGCGTCATCACCGCGCCGACGATATCCAGTCGCCCCGGTCCGGCGCGGGTGGCTAGGGTCACCGGCGTGCTGATCCGAGACGCCGTCGACTCCGACTGGGACGCGATATGGCCGTTCTTCCGCCAGGTCGTGCTCGCGGCCGAGACCTACGCGTTCGACCCGTCGATGTCGTACGACGACGGCCGGGCGATCTGGATGGAACGGCCGCCGGGCCGCACCGCCGTCGCCGTCGACGACGACGGCACCGTGCTCGGCTCCTCCAAGATGGGCCCGAACCGACCCGGTCCCGGCGCGCACATCGGCACCGCCAGCTTCATGGTCGACCCGGCCACCCGAGGCCGCGGCGTCGGACGGTCGCTCGCCGAGGACATGGTGCGCTGGCACCGGGAGCAGGGCTTCCACGGGATCCAGTTCAACGCCGTCGTCGAGACCAACACGCCCGCGGTGCGGCTCTGGCAGGACCTCGGCTTCGCGATCGTCGGCACCGTCCCCGACGCGTTCCGGCACCCGTCCGAGGGCCTCGTCGCCCTGCACGTGATGTACCTGCCCCTCACCTCAGGAGACCCTGCATGAGCATCGACCGGACCGACCCGGCGTACGACGCCGACGAGCGCACCCAGCTGCTGGGCTACCTCGACTACCACCGCGCGACGCTGCTGCGGAAGGTCGACGGGCTCGACGCCGAGCAGCTCACCGCGAAGCATCCACCGTCGACGATGACGCTCGGCGGGCTGCTCAAGCACCTCGCGCTGGTGGAGGACAACTGGTTCTCGGTGTTCCTGCACGGCAACGAGTACGACGCGGCGTGGGCCGACGTCGACTGGGACAGCGACCCCGACTGGGACCGGCACAGCGCAGCCGACGACGAGCCGGCCACGCTGCACGCGCTCTACGCCTACGCCGTCGAGCGCTCCCGCAAGCTCGTCGACGGGGTCCCTCTCGACCGGCGAGTGACAACGATTCGTCTGCGGAAAATGGGGTGATTTCCGCGGGCGGGTCGCAGACGAATCGTTGTTCAGGCCACCTTCTTGCGCAGCTTCTTGGCCTTCTTGCGCATCTTCTTGGTGTCCACGTCGAGCGACGGGGTCTTGTCCTTGGCCTTGCGGCCGAGCTTCTTGCCCGACTTCTCGGTCTCCTTGACCGGGTGTGCCAGTGGGCGCGGCAGCATCAGTCGTACGGCGTTGCCGATCATCGTCTTGGACAGCCGGAGCAGCGGCAGCCCCACCGGCAGCAGGATCACCGTCACGCACAACAGCACCGCCACCAGGCCGAGAAGGCCGCCGAGGATCCACAGCAGCGCCCCGCCCAGACCACGTAGAACTCTCATCTCGCTCACCTCGACGTGGTGGTACCCGCATTCGGCGCGCCTGACGCCTCCGGGCGCCGTGAGTGGCCGCTGCGGCGGTCAGGGAGTCCCGGGGTGGTAGCCGCAGATGTCCGCGGCCTCGATCGCGGCGCCGGGGTCGGCCGCCTCGGTCTCCTCGACGGCAGGAATCGCGCTCGGCGTCGGGGTGGGACGGCCCTGCCCGCGCTCGCGGGGCCGGTCCGGCGGCGGCCGCAGGGCTTTCCGGACCACCTGCTGCATCCAGGCGTAGTCCGGGTCGCCGGGGAAGAACTCCTCGGACGACCGGAACACCACCGACCGCACACTGGCGTCCTTGATCTCGAGAGCGAGGTCGACGAAGGCGGGCAGCAGCTTGCTCGGGATGTCGGTGCGCACGATCCGTTTCCCGGCCGCTGCCAGGTCCTGGTAGCGACGCAGCAGGTTCAGCGGCCTCGCCTCGTCGATGATCGCGTCGATCATGCAGCGCTGCCGCTCCATCCGCTGGTAGTCGTCGGAGCCGTAGCGCCCGCGTGAGTACCAGAGCGCGTCGAAGCCGTCGAGACGCTGGTCGGGCCCGGGTTGCAGGTAGCGGTCGGGCAGGATGCCGAGGTCGGTGTTGCCCCCGACCGGGATCGGCTCGTTGATGTTGACGGTCACCCCGCCCATCGCGTCGACGATCTCCCGGAACCCCTGGAGATTGACCAGCAGGTAGTAGTCGACCGGGACCTTCAGGCTGCCGGACACGGCCATCTTGAGCGCGTCCGCGCCCTCGTTGTCGGACTTCCCCAGGATGCCCGGGTGCAGCATCGGGACCTGTCGGTAGACCGCGTTGAGCATCCAGGCCCCCGGGTCGCCGTAACCGGTGAAGCCGTAGGGGTAGACGGCGTGCAGGGGGCTGTCGGCCGGGAACTGGGCGTTCATCATGTTCCGCGGCAGGCTGAACATGGTCGTCCGCCCGGTGCGCGTGTCCATGCTGAGCAGGATCATCGTGTCCGTGCGTACGCCGATCCGGTGCACACCGCCGTCGCCGCCCAGCAGGAGCACGTTGACGCGGTCGCGGCCGCCCCACGGGTCCTTCTCGGTCACGTGCTTCGGCGCCGTCGCGCTGGTGTTGTCCTCGAAGACCGTCTCGACCAGATCGGCCTGCACCATCGCGTAGCGCGCGCCGAAGACGACCGGGGCGGCCACCGCTACGCAGAGCAGCCCGACGAACGTCGTACCCACGATCGTGTGCCAGATGCGGCGCGGGAACGGCCGGACCATCAGGTACGTCGTCACGACCACGAGGAGCCAGACCAGGAACGCTCCGCCGGCGACCGCGGTCGCGACCTTGAGCCGGGTCGGATCGAACGCGAGGTCGAGCATCGCGCGCGGCGACCGGAGGCCGAGCCAGGCAGCCAGGCCGATCGCGGTGAGGCTCGGCGGGAGCACGATCCAGCCGAGGTTGCGCCGCCTCGACCACAGGTAGCCGGCCCCTGGAAGGACCGCCGAGAGCAGCGTGATCGCCAGCGCACCGGGCAGGGTCCGGGCCCGGCGCAGGCGTGGCCGCAGCGCGCGCTTGCCCGGCTGCGTTCTCTGAGCCGGAGGCGCGGCACGATGGACGGTGCTCGCCACGGGACTACCTCGGGGGACGGTCGCGCGGAGCCCCTCGCTCCGGCGGTGCAGCGGCCCGCACCAGCCGGTCCGCCGCCGGGCAGATTACCAGCGATTCCGGGAGCAACCCGTCATTCGGGAATTGCTCTCGTGCATGCGCGTTGCAACGGTGTCTCGGAGGGCGCATGCTGGAGCGGTGAGCACGCACCTGACGGTTCGCGTGGCCACCCTGGGCCTGCTACTCGCCTGCCTCGGTGGGTCGCTGGCCCCGGCGCAGGCGACCAGCAACCACGAGCGCCCCGTCTACGTGCCGACCACGGAGCACGGCAGCTGTCACATGTACGGTGACGGCGAGTCCCTGGTCTGACCCCTAGGGGATGCTGGTCGGTCGGCTCAAGCGTCCGCCGGGAACGGGATGCCCGTCGCCGAGTGGCACCGGTAGCCGTTCGGGTTCTTCACCAGGTACTGCTGGTGGTAGTCCTCCGCGTAGTAGTACGTCGGCGCCGGCTTGATCTCGGTGGTGATCGGGCCGTAGCCCCGCGCGGTGAGCACCGGCTCGTACGCCGCGCGCAGCCGCTCGGCCACCTCGGCCTGCTCGGGGGTGGTGGTGTAGATCGCCGAGCGGTACTGGGTGCCGAGGTCGTTGCCCTGACGCATGCCCTGAGTGGGGTCGTGGATGGTGAAGAACACCTTCACCAGGTCGGCGTACGCCACCCTCTCCGGGTCGTAGACCACCCGCACCGCCTCGGTGTGCCCGGTCTGGCCGGAGCACACCTGCTCGTACGACGGGTGCGGCGTCGAGCCGCCGGCGTAGCCGACCGACGTCGACCAGACGCCGGGGATCCGCCAGAACGCCTCCTCGGCGCCCCAGAAGCAGCCCAGGCCGAACACCGCGACCTGGTAGCCCGCGGGGAGCTCGGACTCCGGCGTGACCAGCGGGGCGTCGAGCACGAGATGGTGCTCGGCGAGGGTGAACCACTGCTCCGTGCGCCCGCCCAGCGCCTGCTCGGGGGTGGGCAACACGTTCTTGTGGCGGTTGAACAACACGGCGCTCCTCACGGGTTGACTACCGATATCGGTAGTCCGGACGTGACCCATGGCTCACGCCACGACTACCGATATCGGTGGGGGTTCGTCTGGGTCAACGCGGCGGACGGGTCAATCCTTCCCGGGGATACGCTCGGGCCCATGTCCGACCAGACCCACAGGAACAAGTCCGGCTTCGAGACGCGTGCGATCCACGCGGGCTACGAGCCGGACCCGATGACCGGTGCGGTGATCCCGCCCATCTACGCCACCAGCACCTACAAGCAGGACGGCGTCGGTGGGATGCGCGGCGGGTACGAGTACTCCCGGTCCGCCAACCCGACCCGCACCGCCCTCGAGGGCAACATCGCGGCGCTCGAGGAGGGGGAGCGCGGGTTCGCCTTCGCCAGCGGCCTGGCCGCCGAGCACACGCTGCTCAAGGCGCTGTGCCGACCGGGCGACCACGTCGTCGTCCCGGACGACGCGTACGGCGGCACCTACCGCCTGTTCGCGAAGGTCGAGGAGCCCTGGGGGCTCGCCCACACGGCCGCGCCGGTGTCCGACGTGGACGCCGTCCGCGCGGCGATCCGGCCCGGAGAGACCAAGCTCGTCTGGATGGAGACGCCGACCAACCCGTTGCTGAACATCGGCGACATCGAGGCGGTCGCGGCCGTCGCCCACGAGGCGGGTGCGCTGCTGGTCGTGGACAACACCTTCGCGTCGCCGTACCTCCAGCAACCACTGATCCTCGGCGCCGACGTGATCGTGCACTCGACCACGAAGTACGTCGGAGGGCACTCCGACGTGGTGGGTGGCGCCCTCGTGGTGCGTGACCTGGAGGTCGCGGAGAAGGTCGCCTTCCACCAGAACTCCATCGGCGCGGTCGCCGGACCGTTCGACGCCTGGCTGACGCTGCGCGGGATCAAGACGCTCGGAGTGCGCATGGACCGGCACTGCGACAACGCGGAGAAGGTCGTGGAGTTCCTGGCCGGGCACGACGCCGTGGCCGAGGTCATCTACCCCGGTCTCGAGGCACACCCCGGCCACGCCGTCGCATCCAAGCAGATGAAGCGGTACGGCGGCATCGTGTCCTTCCGGGTCAAGGCCGGCGAGGACGAGGCGCTCGCCGTCTGCGACCGGGCGAAGGTGTTCACGCTCGGGGAGTCGCTGGGTGGCGTGGAGTCGCTGATCGAGCACCCGGGCCGGATGACGCACGCGTCGGTGGCCGGCACCGACCTGGAGGTCCCCGCCGACCTGATCCGGCTGTCGGTCGGCATCGAGACCGCGGACGACCTGCTCGCCGACCTGGACCAGGCGCTCCGCTGACGGTGCTTGAGACCCACGACATCCAGCTGGTCGCCTGCGTCGACTTCGGGTCCACGTTCACCAAGGCCGCGCTCGTCGAGGTGCCCACCGGCCGGCTGGTCGCTACGTCCAGCCACCGCACGACGATCGACACCGACGTCCTCGACGGCTGGGACGCCTGCCTGGCGGAGCTGACCGCCGTGGAGCCGGGTGCCCCAGACGCGCCGGTCCTCGCCTGCTCGTCGGCCGGTGGCGGGCTGCGCATCGCGGTCGTCGGCAACGAGGAGCTGGTCACCGCCGAGGCGGGCCGCCGGGTCGCGCTGTCGAGCGGGGGCCGGGTCGTGCACGTCACCTCCGGCGGGCTGACCCGGGCCGACGTACCCACGCTGCGCGCGGCCAGGCCCGACGTGGTCCTGCTCGTCGGCGGCACGGACGGCGGCAACGCGGAGGTGCTGCTCGCCTGCGCCGCCACGCTCGCGAAGGCACGCTGGCGCGGGCCGGTCGTGGTCGCGGGCAACGTCGACGCGCAGGAGGAAGTTGCCGCCCTCCTCGACGCCGCTGGTACGCCGCACGTGGTGGCCGACAACGTGGTGCCGCGCATCGGCGTGCTGGCCCCGGAGTCGGCCCGCGCCGCGATCCGGGAGATGTTCCTGCGGCACGTGATCGGGGGCAAGCACCTGTCGTCGCGCGACTCCGGGCAGAGGTTCACCCGGATGGTGCGCGGCGCTACCCCGGACGTGGTGCTGACCGCCGTCGAGCTGCTGGCCCGCGGCCTGCCGGGCCAAGAGGGCGGGGAGGACCGTCCCGGAGGCTGTGACGTGGTGGTCGTCGACGTCGGGGGTGCCACCACCGACGTGCACTCGGTGGTGGAGGTCGATCCCGAAGAGGCCGGGCTGTCCCGCCAGGTGGTGGCCGCGGTGCCGGTCAGCCGCACCGTCGAGGGCGACCTCGGGATGCGCTGGAGCGCGGTGAGCACCGTCGAGGCGGGGATCGCCGCCGGGCTCATCGGCCCCGAGCTGCGCGAGGCAGCCGCGGCCCGCCAGGCCGAGCCGGCGTATCTGCCCGCGGCCGGCGCGACCGGCGAGCGTGGCCGCGCCGACGACCGCGCCATCGCCGCCGCGGCCGTGACGGTGGCCCTGCGCCGGCACGCCGGCCGCTCCCAGGTCGTGTTCGGCCCCGACGGTCGGGTCGTCGAGCGCAGCGGCAAGGACCTGCGCGAGGTGGACCTGCTCGTCGGTTCCGGTGGGGTCCTCCGGCACAGCGCCGACGGGGCCGCCGGCGTGCTGCTGGCGCATCTCGGCGCGGACGCCGGCTGGCAGCTGCCCGAGCAGCCGCGGACCACAGTCGACCGGGACTACGTGCTCGCACCCGTCGGGCTGCTCGCGGCCGAGCACCCCGAGGCGGCGTACCGCCTGGCCCGAACGCTGCTCTGACCGCGCGCCCGGCCCAGCCGACTGGGACGCGCCCCGTAACCTGACGCCATGGCAGAGGGGAACCGGACGACGGGCCGGCTCGGCCGCAGTCTGGGCCGGCTGCGCGCGACCCAGCGCGCCAAGTCCGAGGAGCGCTTCGCGGAGCGGTTCGCGCACCAGTGGTCCCAGATCCGCGGGGATCGCGTCCACCAGGAGGAGCCGCCCCCCGTCATCGACGCGGGACCCAGCAACCTCAGCCGGGCCCAGGTGCCGTGGGCCCTCGACCTCGTGGCGGCCTGGTCGTGGCGGTTCCTGGTCATCGCGGCGGCCGGCTACGTCGTCTTCTACGTGATCGCGATGTTCTCGGTGATCTTCCTGCCGCTGGCGATCGCGCTGCTGATCGCGGCGCTGGGCAGCCCGGTGGTCAAGTCCGCGGCGAAGGTCGGCATCAACCGCAAGTTCAGCTCGGCACTAGTGGTGGTGGGCGGGCTCGGTGCGCTGGTCCTGCTGCTCACCTTCGTCGGCACCCAGGTGTCCCGTGGGTTCAGCGACCTGTCCGCCCAGGTCGTCGACGGCCTCGAGGAGATCCGCACCTGGCTGCGCACCGGCCCGCTGCAGGCCAGCGACTCCCAGATCAACGACTACATCCGTGAGGCACAGAACGCGATCACGTCGTCGTCGGAGGAGCTGCTCGCCCAGGTCACCGAGGTCGGTACGGCGATCGGGCACATCGTCGCCGGCTTCTTCATCGTGCTGTTCGCCAGCTACTTCTTCCTGGCCGACGGCGCCCGGATCTGGGCGTGGTGCGTGCGGCTGTTCCCGCGGGCCGCCCGGCTGCGCGCCGACGAGTCCGGCAAGGTCGCCTGGCGCTCGGTCACCCAGTTCGTCCGGGCCACGGTGATCATCGCGCTGGCCGACGCGATCGGCATCATGATCGTGGCCGCGATCCTCAACGTGCCGTTCGTGACCGCGATCGGCGTGCTGGTGTTCCTCGGTGCGTTCATCCCGATGGTGGGCGCGACCATCTCGGGCTCGGTCGCGGTGCTGGTGGCGCTGGTCTCGCACGGCCCGGTCGTCGCCCTGCTGATGCTGGGCGGTGTGATCCTGGTGCAGCAGATCGAGGCACACGTCCTGCAGCCGTTCCTCACCGGGCGCTTCGTGGCCGTGCACCCGCTGGCCGTGATCGTGGCCATCGGCATGGGCGTCCTGATCGGCGGCGTGGCCGGCGCGCTGCTCGCCGTGCCGATCGCCGCCGCCGTCAACGCCGTCGGACAGTACCTTGCCGGCTACACCGCCGTCGGCGAGGAACCCGAGGAGGCGGGCACGCCCGACTCGGAGTCGTCGCCGGGGACGGCCGGGGCCTGAGGCTCGGCGCGCCCGGTCAGGGGCACCTCCTTCAGGAACAGCGCGACCGCGAGCGCGACCAGTGTCAGCGGTACGGCGGCCAGGAACGTGTCGTGCAGCGACATGCTGAACGCCTGGGTGACCAGGCCGTGCAGCGGCTCCGGGAGCGCCTTGATCAGCTCCACGTTGTTGGCGACGTCCTCGAGGTCGGCGCTCCCACGCTGGGCGCGGGGGAGTGACGCGGTGGCGTCGGCCATGTGCACCGCCAGCCGGCTCGACAGGATCGCGCCGAACAGCGCCGTACCGAACGAGCCGCCCATCTGCCGGAAGAACGTCACCGAGCTGGTGGCGACACCCATGTCGGAGCGGTCCACGGAGTTCTGCACGACCACGATCAGCACCTGCATGGTCAGCCCGAGCCCGAGCCCCATGATGAACATCGCGAGCCCGGCGTACCAGTAGGGCGAGGTGTTGTCGAGCGTCGACAGCATCACCAAGGCGCCGGTCACCACGCCGGCGCCGAGGATCGGGAAGTGCTTGTAGCGGCCGTTGCGGCTCATCAGCTGACCGGCGGTGATCGAGGTCGTGAAGATGCCCACCACCATCGGCAGCATGGCCAGCCCGGACTCGGTCGGCGTCATGCCGTCGACCACCTGGAGGTACACCGGGATGAAGATCATGGACCCGAACATCGCGACGCCGATGAGGAAGCCGAACGCGTTCGCGATCGAGAAGATCGAGTTGCCGAACAGGCGCATCGGGATGATCGGCTCCGCCGCGTGCAGCTCGACGAAGACGAAGACGACCGCGAGGACGAAGCCGCCGACCAGGAGGGTCAGGCTCGTGCCCGACGTCCAGCCGAGCTCGGGCCCGGACCACGCGGTGTAGAGCAGGAACGCTGAGACGGACGCGACGACGGTGGCGGCACCGAGGTAGTCGATGGAGTGGTCGCGCCGCACGTGCGGGATCTTCAGTGCCGCGGAGGTGACGAACAGCGCCGCGAGGCCGAGCGGCACGTTGATGAAGAAGATCCACTGCCAGCCGGGGCCGTCCGCGAACCAGCCGCCGAGGACCGGGCCGAGCACGCTCGACGTACCGAACACCGCGGCGAAGTAGCCCTGGTAGCGCCCGCGCTCACGCGGCGGGATCACGTCGCCGATGGTCGCCATCGCGAGCGCCATCAGGCCACCGCCGCCGAGGCCCTGGATGGCCCGGGTGGCGATCAGCTGGTCGATGTTCTGCGAAAGGCCGGCGAGGACGCTGCCGATCAGGAACGTGACGATCGCGATCTGGAACAGCAGCCGCCGACCGTACAGGTCGGAGATCTTGCCCCACAGTGGGGTGGAGGCGGTGGCGGTGAGGAGGTACGCCGTCACCACCCACGACAGCTTGTCGAGGCCGCCGAGCTCGGAGGTGATCCGGGGGAGTGCGGTGCCGACGATGCTCTGGTCGAGGGCGGAGAGGAACATGCCGACCATCAGGCCGGACATGACCACGAGGATCTGCTTGTGGGTGAGGTAGCCCTGGGCGTCGGGGGTCACGCTGGGTGCACCTTGCTTTCGAGAGAGAGGGAGAGCTGGTGGAGGAGCCGGCGCAGGGACTCGCGGTCCGCGTCGCTCCAGTCGGCGAGCAGCGAGCCGATCAGCTCGCGTCGACGGGTGGCGCTGGCCTCGATGCTGGCCGTGCCGTGGGCGGAGACGCCGACCTGGCTGGCCCGGCCGTCGTCCGGATCGGACGTGCGCTCGAGCAGGTCGCGGTCCTCCAAGGACTTCACGTGCCGGCTGACCGTCGAGGCGTCGAGGTCGAGCTCTGCGGCGAGGGTGGAGACCCGCATCGGGCCGAGGTGGGCGACGGTCTTGAGCAGGATCAGGCTGGAGAAGTCCAGGTCGTCGCCGGGCAGGCGCTGCCGAAACCGCCGCCCGACCCGGGCGCTGGCGACCATCAACGCGTCCTCGAGCGTCGCCGGCTCGGGGAGCTGCCCCGCGGCGGTGACCGCCTCCACAGAAAGTTGCATTGTGCAAACATATAGGTGGATGCATGCGTCATGCACGTATTTCTCGTGTGACGCTGCCGACACCCGTCGCGGAACGGTCGAGGCCCGCCGAGGGGTCACCCGTGCATCGACACGCCGGCGAGGAGCCTGATTTCCTGACCCCTCGGCGGTCAGGCGGGATGGACCAGGGGCAGACCGAGGCGTTCGAACCAGGACCAGCCGAAGGTGGTGATCTCGGCGATCCGCGGTTCCCCGGGGTGGGAGTGGTCGGGGTGGGAGTGGTCGGGGTGGGAGTCGTGGTGGTGGGAGTCGTCGCGGCCCGTCGACTCGATGCGGAGCACGTCGAGCTTGAGGCCGCGGTACGCCGTGTCGCCGGACCGGCGCAGGTAGCTCGCCGCCGCCGGCATCCGGTTCACCGCCGTCGGCACCAGCAGCCAGTCGCCCTCGCGGTCCGGCCCGAAGGCCCGGTCCAGCAACGGCAGCAGGGCGTCGCGGCCGTCGAAGCACATCGGCGCGGGCGGCATCGTCACGCGGATGTCGGTCGCCGCCACGGCGAGCGCGGCCGCGGCGTCACAACGGACGTGGGCGTCGATGAACGCGTCGAGCAGCTCCTTCTCCGCGGGGCTCGGCGAGCGGGCCGACCAGTCGCTGCGGTGCGAGGGCAGGTGCGCCCGCATCGTCGCCCGGGCCCGCTGCAGGGCGCTGTTGGCGGCGGCCACCGACGTGTCGAGCAGCTCGGCGGTCTCCGCCGCCGGCATCCCCAGCACCTCCCGGGCGATCAGCGCCGCCCGCTGGCGCGGCGGCAGCGCCTGGAGCGCGGCCAGGAACGCGAGCTCGATCGTCTCCCGCGCGACCGCCACCACCTCCGGCTGGTCGTCGGCGGGCGCCACCTCGTCGAGCAGCCGGTCGGGGTAGGGCGTCAGCCAGGCCACGTCGGCGTAGGACCGGACCGCGGCGGCCCGGCGGGTCCGCGACCGCAGCGCGTCGAGGCACGTGTTGGTGGCGATCTTGTAGAGCCACGCGCGGGCGTGCTCGCCGTCGAACGTGGCCCGGCTGCGCCACGCGCGGAGATAGGTCTCCTGGACGGCGTCCTCCGCCTCGTCGTACGACGCGAGCATCCGGTAGCAGTGCACGTGCAGCTCGCGACGGTGCCGTGCGGTGAGCTCCTCGAACCCCGCCTCGGAGCTGACGGAGACTGTCATGTCACTGGTCGCGCCTGGCGCGCTTCTGCACCGACCAGGTGTTGCCGTCGGGGTCCTCGAAGAAGATGAAGGTGTTGTAGTCCGCGTCCTGCGGGTCCGCCCCGGGCGTCATCTGGCCGTCCACGAAGTGCTGCAGGCCGCTGTTCTTGACGCCCGCCTGCTCGAGATGCGCGAGCGCGGCCTCGGCGTCCTCCACCACCAGGGTGGTGCCCTTCACCTCGCCGACCGCACCGGCGCCGAGCCCGCGGCCGAACACGATCGAGCAGGCCGACCCGGGCGGAGTCACCTGCACCACCCGGAAGCTGTCCCCGGTGTCGTGGTCCACGTCGAGCGCGAAGCCGAGCTTGTCCACGTAGAACTCCTTGGCGCGGTCCACGTCCGCGACCGAGACGACCACGACCTCGAGCTTCCAGTCCATGAGC
>NZ_DASSCL010000017.1:0-2192 GCF_035697785.1 Nocardioides sp. | reverse complement strand
CGCCTACACGCGCTACTTCGTCACCTACCGCAGCGACGGGCGGCGGGTCTCGGGCATCCTCAACGTGCCGACCCGACGCGGCCCGCACCCGGCGCTCGTGCTCGCCCACGGCTACATCGACCCCGCGATCTACGTCAACGGGCAGGGCCTGATGCGTGAGCAGGACTGGCTGGCCCGCGCCGGCTACGTGGTGCTGCACACAGACTACCGCAACCACGCCCAGTCCGACGACGACCCGCGCTCCGAGCGCCAGATGCGGCTGGGATACGCGGTCGACACCATCAACGCCGTGCATGCGCTGCGCGCCACGAGGGCCGTGCGCGTCGACGACGACCGGATCGGCCTGCTCGGCCGCTCGATGGGTGGCGGCGTCGTCTACAACGTGCTCACCGCGCAGCCCGGGTTGGTCGACGCCGCGGTCGTCTACGCGCCGGTCAGCTCGCGCACCGCCGACAACTTCAACCGGTGGATCCGCGACGACCCGGGGCGCGGCGAGCTCTCGGACTTCATCCTGCGCCGCTACGGCGAACCCCGCGACAACCCGCGCTTCTGGCGCGCGGTCAGCCCACGCAGCTACTTCGACCGGATCACCGAGCCGGTGATGATCCACCACGGCACCGCCGACGAGAGCTGCCCGATCCGGTGGAGCCGCGCGACGCTCCGCGCGATGCAGGCAGCCGGCGTCGACGCGCGGATGCTGACCTACCCGGGCGAGCCGCACGCGTTCATCGCGGGCTGGCCGCTGTCCATGCGGCGTACGACGGCGTTCCTCGACCGGAACCTGTGAGATCTCTCGTGCCCTACGCTGGCGCGATGGTGCTGCTGATGACCAACGGTGAAGGCATGCGCGGGGGAGCGGTGCACCACACCATCGCCGACCACCCGTTCCTCGGCGAGGTGGAGACCGCGCCGCGCTACCGGTTCTTCTCGGTGCGCGATGAGTTCCCCGGCCTGGTGCCGGTCGGCGACGACGGCGGTGGCGTGGTCCGCGGCGAGCTCTACGACGTGCCACTCGAGGTGATCCGCGACGCGTTCCTGCCGCACGAGCCGGCCGAGCTGGAGCTCAGCGCGATCGAGCTCGCCGACGGCCGGGGCGTGCTCTGCATGGTGCTGCGTCCCGAGGAACGCGGCCGGCACACCGACATCACCGAGCACGGCGGCTGGCGGGCCTACCGCGCGTCGCTGGGCTGAGGGCACGGCGTGCCGACGCTCGACCTGGTCATCGAGGCGCCGCGCGCCGTCGTCGACGGCACGGAGCAGCGCTGCAGCGTGCTGGTCGCGGCGGGCAAGGTCGTCGGTCTCGAGGAGCTCGGCGCGCGGTCCGACGCGGAGCGGCGGGTGCGGCTGGACGACGACGTGGTCTTGCTGCCCGGTCTGGTCGACACCCACGTGCACTGCAACGACCCGGGCCGCACCGAGTGGGAGGGCTTCGAGCACGCCACCCGCGCCGCCGCGGCGGGTGGGGTGACCACCGTCGTCGACATGCCGCTCAACAGCGTGCCGCCGACCGTGGACGTGGCGGGTCTGACCGCCAAGCACGAAGCGGCCGCCGGGCGCTGCTTCGTCGACATGGCCTTCTGGGGCGGCGCGGTCCCGGGCAACACGGGCGACCTGGCGGCGTTGTGGGACGCGGGCGTGCTCGGCTTCAAGTGCTTCCTGGTCGACTCCGGGGTCGAGGAGTTCCCGGCGCTCGACGAGGTCGGGCTGCGGACGGCGGCCGAAGCCGTCGCGTCGTTCGGCGGACTGCTGCTGGTGCACGCGGAGGACCCCGACCTGGTCGGCGAAGCGCCTCCGGGGGACGACTACGCCGACTTCGCCGCGAGCCGGCCGCGGGCCGCCGAGATCGAGGCGGTCGAGACGGTCGTCTCCGTGTCGCGGGCCACCGGCTGCCGCATGCACGTGGTGCACCTCGCGGCCGCCGACGCCCTGCCGGCGATTCGTGCGGCCCACGACGCCGGGACTCCGGTGACGGCCGAGACCTGCCCGCACTACCTGACCCTGACGGCCGACGACGCGCCGCCGGGGGACGCGGCGTACAAGTGCTGCCCTCCGCTCCGCGACGACGCCAACCGGGACGGCCTGTGGGCCGGCCTGCTCGACGGCACGCTCGGCATGGTCGTCTCCGACCACTCGCCGTGCCCGGCCGAGCTGAAGCGGACCGGACCGCGCGGCCTGGCCGATGCGTGGGGCGG
>NZ_DASSCL010000016.1:0-7957 GCF_035697785.1 Nocardioides sp. | reverse complement strand
CGACCGTCAGGACCGGAAGGGCAAGAAGACCCGGAACGGCGAAGGCTAGACGTAGCGCTCGAGGATGCTCGACTCGGCCAGCCGGGAGAGCCCCTCACGCACGCTGCGGGCCCGGAGCTCACCCACCCCGTCCACGGCCTGCAGGTCGTCGATGCTCGCCGAGAGCAGCTTCTGCAGGCTGCCGAAGTGGTCGACCAGCCGGTCCACCACGGCGCCGGGCAGGCGAGGAACCTTGGCCAGCAGCCGGTAGCCGCGCGGCGTGACGGCGCCGTCGAGGTGCTCGCTGGCGCCGAGCCCGAGCGCCCGCGCCACGGCGGCCACGTCGACCAGGTCCGCCGGGCTGAGCGCCTCCAGGTCGGCCAGCACCTCGCCCGCGCTGCGCCTGCGTCGG
Source organism: Nocardioides sp. (assembly GCF_035697785.1). Lineage (GTDB taxonomy): Bacteria > Actinomycetota > Actinomycetes > Propionibacteriales > Nocardioidaceae > Nocardioides_B. The sequence goes on along the minus strand of NZ_DASSCL010000016.1, from coordinate 7,566 downwards.
GTGAGCGGGAGGTAGTCGCGGATGACCAGCTCCCGCTCCAGGTCCACGCCGGTCACCAGCTCGTCGAGCTGCAGCGAGAGCAGCCGGCCGTCGGAGCCGAGCTCGAGCACGTAGTCCTCGATCTCCCGCGCGATCCGGGTTACCATCTCCAGCCGCTGGGCTACCACGGCGACGTCGCGCACGGTGACCAGGTCCTCGATCTCCAGTGCGGACAGGGTGCTGGACACCTCATCGAGCCTCAGCTTGTAGCGCTCCAGGGTCGCCAGCGCCTGGTTGGCCCGGGACAGGATCTGGCCGGAGTCCTCGAGCACGTAACGGGTCTCCCCGACGTACACCGCGATGATCTGCATCGACTGCGACACCGAGATCACGGGAAACCCGGTCTGCCGCGCGACCCGGTCGGCGGTGCGGTGCCGGGTGCCGGTCTCGTCGGAGTAGATCGACGGGTCCGGCATCAGGTGCACGGCGGCGTAGATGATCCGGCTCGCGTCGCGGTCGAGGATGATCGCGCCGTCCATCTTGGCCAGCTCGCGCAGGCCGGTTGACGTGAACGTGACGTCGAGCTCGAAACCGCCGGTCGAGATCGACTCGACCGTCTTGTCGGAGCCGAGCACGATCAGGGCGCCGGTGCGGCCGCGCAGGATCCGCTCCAGCCCGTCGCGCAGGGCGGTGCCGGGGGCGATGTTCGCCAGCGTCGCGCGCAGGCGATAGTTGTCGTCCGCCCGGTCGGTGGGTCCCACGTGTCTCCCGAATCCTCGATGCCGGCCACTCGATCCGGCGTGTCGCGGACGTCAGTCTAGGGGGAGACGGGCCCCGGGGGTTGCGCGGCGCGTGCAGCCGACCACGTGATGGTCCTGGGCGTCGCTCGTGCCGGGACTACCCGACGTCCAAGCCGGGCGGCAGGTGCGGGCCGGGATTGCCCGGGCCGAACAACGGCACCACGTCACCCCGGCCGAGGTCGAGCACCCGCAGCGCCGCGTCGAGGTCGGGGACGCCGACGACCTCGAGCCCGTCGACGGTGCGCACCGCACCCGGCCGGCCGCCCTGCTCCAGCGGGACGATGGCCGCCCCGAAGCCGAGCCGGGCCGCCTCCGCGATCCGCTGCGGGGTGTCGCGGACCCTGCGCAGCTCACCGGCCAGCCCGATCTCGCCGATGGCGACCACGTCGGTCGGCACCTCGCGAGACTTCCACGCCGACGCGATCGCGATCGCCGTCGCCAGGTCGGCCGCCGGCTCCTGGATGCGGACGCCGCCCACCGTGGAGGCGAACACGTCCTGGCTGTGCAGGTTGATCCGGCAGCGCTGCTGGAGCACCGCGACGATCATCGCCGCGCGCGAGGAGTCCAGGCCCGACGTCGTACGACGAGGGCGCTCGGCCGCCGACGGCGTCACCAGGGCCTGCACCTCGGCCAGGATCGGCCGGCGGCCCTCGAGCACCACCGAGACGCAGGTGCCTGCCACCGGCTGGTGGTGCCGAGCGACGAACAGCCCGGTCGGGTCGGTCACCGCGACGATGCCGCTGCCCGACAGGTCGAAGCAGCCGACCTCGTCGACCGGGCCGAAGCGGTTCTTGACCGCGCGCACCATGCGCAGCCGGGAGTCGCGCTCGCCCTCGAACTGCAGCACGACGTCGACGAGGTGCTCGAGCACCCGCGGCCCGGCGATCGAGCCGTCCTTGGTGACGTGGCCGACCATCACGGTCGCGATGTTCTGGGTCTTGGCCACCCGCACGAGGGCGGCCGCGACCTCCCGGACCTGGGTGACCCCGCCCGGCACGCCGTCGACATCCGGAGCGCCGATGGTCTGCACCGAGTCGATCACCAACAGCTCGGGCCGCACCTCGTGGATGTGGGTGAGCACCGCCCCGAGGTCGGTCTCGGCCGCGAGGAACAGGTCGTGGTGGACCCCGCGGGTGCGGTCGGCCCGCAGCCGCACCTGCGACGCGGACTCCTCCCCGGAGACGTAGAGCGTGCGCAGACCCGAACGCGCCGTCTGCGCGGCGACCTCCAGCAGCAGGGTGGACTTGCCCACCCCCGGCTCACCGGCGAGCAGCACGGCCGCCCCGGGCACCAGCCCGCCACCGAGCACTCGGTCGAGCTCCGGCACGCCGCTGGTGCGGGCGCGGGAGTCCTCGATCGGCACCTGGCCGATCGGCACCGCCGGCGCCGTCACCGGGCCCGCCTGGGTGCGGGCCGCCGGCGCCGCCCCGGCCTCCGCGACGCTGCCCCAGGTCTGGCACTCACCGCAGCGTCCGACCCACTTGGCGGTCTCCCAGCCGCACTCCGAGCAGCGGTGGCTGGAGCGGGTCTTGGCGCGGCCGGTCGAACGAGAGCTGCTCATGGAGGGACCGTAGGGGAGGCCGCCGACAGTCGTGGTCAGGCACGGCGGACCGACCGGCTCCGAGTGCGGAGGCTACTATTGGATCGTTCCAGCGAAGCACGACGGGCGTCCGCCGAGGGCGCCGTACCCGGGGGAGCAGCCGATGACCAGACGCCCGGACCGAGGTGGCGCGCCCACGCTGGCGACCGTCGCGGCCGAGGCCGGCGTCTCCAGGCAGACCGTGTCCAACGCGCTGAACAGCCCAGACCTGCTCCGCCCGGAGACCCTCACGCGGGTGCAGGAGGCGATCGAGCGCCTCGGGTACTCGCCGAACCGCGCCGCTCGCAACCTGCGCACCCGCGCGTCTCACCTGATCGGTCTGCGGGTCGAGCCGGCCGTCGAGGACAGCGCCAACGCGCTGATGGACCGGTTCCTGCACTCGCTGGTGGAGAGCACCCGCGACGCCGGATACCACGTGCTGCTCTTCACTTGCGGACAGGTTGGAGCCGACGCCTCTCTCGACGCGGGGACCGCGGAGGCCGTCACTGCGGAGGCCGACCCGATGGACGGGTACGACGAGCTCCTGCGCTCCGCGGCGGTCGACGCCTTCCTCCTCACCGACACCTATCGCGGCAACCCGCAGGCGGCCTGGCTGGAGGAGCGGGGCGTGCCGTTCGTGGCGTTCGGCCGACCGTGGGGAGACCCGGCCGCGAGGCACCCGTGGGTCGACGTCGACGGCCGCGCCGGCGTGATGCTGGCGGTCGACCACCTCGTCGAGCGCGGCCACGAGCGGATCGCCTGGGTGGGCTGGCAGAAGGGCTCCTACATCGGCGAGGACCGCCGCAGCGGCTGGGCCGACCGGCTGCACGAGCACGGCCTCTCGACGAGCCGGCTCAGCGCCCGCGGTGACGACACGCTCGACTTCGGTCGGAGGGCGGCGCACGCGTTGCTGGACTCGGAGCACCCGACCGCATTCGTGTGCGGGAGCGACACCTTGGCGATGGGCGTGCTGCGCGCGCTGCACGAGCGAGACCTGACACCCGGACCGGAGCTGTCGGTCGTCGGGTTCGACGACTCACTCGCTGCCCAGGTCTGCTCGCCCGGGCTCACGTCGGTGCGGCAGCCTCTGGAGCAGGTCGCGGTCGAGATCGTCAAGCATCTCGGCGACCTGCTCGCGCACCGCCCGTTGACCGAGCTCGGGCGGACGCTCGTCCCGACGCTGTCCGTCCGCGCGACCACCTAGAGCGTGGCGCGGCTCAGTAGCGCCGCCACCACACGTTGACCGCGTAGTCGACCTCGAGGCCGTCGGCCACGCCGTGCTCGCGCAGCACCGCCTCGGCCACGTCGCCGGGGAGCTCGATCCGCACCACCGCCTCCAGGTCGGCACGCGACTCGAAGCGCCACACCGTGTCGACGCCGATGCGCTGCCAGCCGTGCCGCGACCAGAACCGCTCGACCTCCTCGGGGTCGACGTTCGGGTAGCCGCGCCGGAACCACCCGCCGAACGTCGAGCGGCGGGCGTCGTTGTCCACGATGAACGCCGTGCCGCCGCGCCGCATCACGCGCCCCAGGTCGGCTAGCCCGGGCTCGCAGCCGGGCCCGAAGAAGTAGGCCCACCTCGCCTGCGCCACGTCGACGCAGGCGTCGGGCAAGGGGATCCGCTGCGCCGTGCCGACTCGCACCGAGGCGTTGGGGTGCCTGGCGGTACGTCGGACGGCGACCGCGGCGAGGTCGGGGTGCGGCTCGACGCCGACCACCGACCGGGCGTCGGCCGCCCAGCGCGGCAGGTGGAACCCGGTTCCGCAACCCAGGTCGAGGAAGTCCCGGCCCTGCCATGAGGCGACCGACCGCATCGCGGCGTCGATCGCGCCCTCGGGGTCGACCGCACGGTTCTCGACCTCGTAGGTCTGCGGGTGGTGCCAGATGTTCGGGCTCGGTACCGCGCCGTCGAGGGGCTTCGCCACCGCGGGTGGGCCGAGATCAGATCCGGACGAGCCCGGACGGGGTGCTGAACTTCGCGGCCACCACGCCCGGCGTACCGTGCGGCGCCACCCACTCGACGGAGACGTCCTCCAGCGGCTCGGTGACCGGGTCGCCGAGCCACTCGCTCACCCGGTGCGGGTCGCCCGCGATCTCCAGGGTGTCGAGATGGACCTTCCCGGTCGCGCCGCTCGACGGGTGCTCGATCTGCGGCGACTCCCACTGCACGAAGAACGGCAGCTGCGGGTCGGACTGCAGGCCCGTGACCCCGATCTGCTTCCAGCGCAGCTCGACGCCGTCGGGGCGGTGCCGGTTGCCGTCGACGGACGGACGACCCAGCCGCGCCTCCACCTTGGCGATGTCGTCGACCGACACCACCCAGCCGAGCCAGCCGCCGCCGAGCGCGGAACGCGCCCGCACGGCCTGGCCGAACGGCGCCTTGTCGGAAGCCGGGTGGTCGAGGACCTCCACGACTTCGAGGTACGTGCCCTGGCTCAGCGGCAACACCATGTTGCGCGTGCCGAACCGCGGGTGGATCCCCCCGTCGCGGAACTCCTCACCCAGCAGCGCACCGATGCGACCCGCGGTGCCGTGCAGCCCGTCGGGTCCGGCGGCGTACGAGAGATGGTCCAAACGCATACGGAGCATTGTCGCGAGTGCCGGGCAACGGCTCGACACTGGGGTCGGAGGACCCCTTGTGCGACCCCCCGCCGCGGGTGAACAGTGAGGAACCTCAGACCTGGTCGAGGAGGCGCGTCGACGGTGGCAGGGAAGCAGGGAGCAGCCCAGACAGGCAAAGAAGGTGTCCCGGTCGCGGACCGGGCTGATGCGATCCGCAACGTGGCCGTCGTGGGCCCCGCGGGATCAGGAAAGACGACACTGGTCGAGACGCTGTTGGTCTCGGCCGGTGTGCTGAACAGGGGCGGAAGCGTCGTCGAGGGTACGACGGTGTGCGACTTCGACGAGGCCGAGCACCGCCAGCAGCGGTCCACCGGTCTGGCGCTCGCGCCGCTCATGCACGACGGGGTGAAGATCAACCTGCTCGACACCCCCGGCTACGCCGACTTCGTCGGTGAGCTGCGGGCCGGGCTGCGGGCGGCCGACTGCGCGCTGTTCGTGATCGCCGCCAACGAGGGCGTCGACGAGCCGACCAAGGCGCTGTGGCGCGAGTGCGCCGACGTCGGCATGCCGCGCGTCGTCGTGGTCACCAAGCTCGACCACGCCCGCGCCGACTACGACGGCGTCGTGCTCCAGGCCCAGGCGGCCTTCGGGGAGAAGGTCGTGCCGGTGTACCTCCGCGAGGGCGACCAGCTGGTCGGTCTGCTCTCCGACGACCACGCCCACGACGAGCAGCGGGCCGCCCTGATCGAGGCGGTGATCGAGGAGTCCGAGGACGAGACCCTCATGGACCGGTTCCTCGGTGGCGAGGAGATCGACCGCGGCCTGCTGCTCGAGGACCTCGAGCGCGCGGTCGCCCGCGGGTCGTTCCACCCGGTGCTGGCGGTGGACTCGTCGACCTCGGTGGGCGCATCGGAGCTGTTGGACCTGATCGTCTCCGGGTTCCCCTCCCCGCTGGAGCACCCGATGCCGGACGTCTTCACACCCGAGGGCAAGGCGGGCCCCGCGATGACCTGCGACCCCGAAGGCCCGCTGGTGGCCGAGGTCGTCAAGACGACGTCCGACCCGTACGTCGGTCGGGTCAGCCTCGTCCGGGTCTTCTCCGGGACCATCCGCCCCGACGCCACCGTCCACGTGTCCGGGCACTTCTCGTCGTTCTTCGGCACGTCTGAGGACGAGGCGAGCGGGGTCCACGAGGACCACGACGAGGACGAGCGCATCGGCGCCCTGTCGATGCCGCTGGGCAAGACCCAGCGCCCCTGCGACCAGGTGGTCGCGGGCGACCTGTGTGCGATCGGCCGGCTGAGCCGCGCGGAGACGGGCGACACCCTGTCCGACAAGGACACGCCGCTGGTGCTGAAGCCGTGGTCGATGCCCGAACCCCTGCTGCCGCTGGCGATCGAGGCACGCGCCAAGGCCGACGAGGACAAGCTGGGTCAGGGCCTCCAGCGGCTCGCGGCGGAGGACCCCACCCTGCGCATCGAGCACAGCGCGGAGACCCACCAGATCGTCCTCTGGTGCATGGGCGAGGCACACGCCGACGTGGTGCTCGACCGGCTCGAGAACCGGCACGGCGCCGGCGTCGAGCAGGTGGAGCTGCGGGTCCCGCTGCGCGAGACGTTCGCGACGAAGGCCGAGGCGAAGGGTCGACACGTGAAGCAGTCCGGCGGCCACGGGCAGTACGCCGTCTGCGACATCACCGTGGAGCCGCTGCCGCAGGGCTCCGGCTTCGAGTTCGTCGACAAGGTCGTCGGCGGCGCCGTCCCCCGTCAGTTCATCCCCTCGGTGGAGAAGGGCGTGCGCGCCCAGATGGAGAGGGGCGTGGCTGCCGGGTACCCCGTCGTCGACATCAAGGTGACCTTGCACGACGGCAAGGCACACAGCGTGGACTCCTCGGACATGGCGTTCCAGACCGCCGGCGCGCTCGCGCTCCGCGAAGCGGCCGCGAGCGCGAAGGTCGCGATGCTGGAGCCCGTCGACGAGATCGCCGTGCTGGTGCCCGACGACCTCGTCGGCACGGTGATGAGCGACCTGTCCGGCCGGCGCGGGCGGGTCTTGGGCTCGGAGCCGGTCGGCGACGACCGGACCCTGGTGCGTGCGGAGGTGCCGCAGACCGAGATCGTCCGCTACTCCATCGACCTGCGGGCCTTCTCGCACGGCGCCGCGTCGTTCACACGGTCCTTCGCCCGCTACGAACCCATGCCAGAACAGCTCGCGGCAAAGCTCAGGTCTTAGGTGGTCACAAACGTCCGTGGCTGGTGTCACGCAGCTACGGCTGGCTTCCGCGGTTCGCTTCGCTCGCGCTTCGGCTGAGCTCGCCGACAGGTCAGTTCGCGATTCCCCCGCTTCGCTCCTCCTCGCGAACGGACCCGTCGGCTAGCGGTCCATGTCGCGCGCAGCTGGTGTCGCGGAGAGGGCTCAGCGAGCACTTTCCGGATCAGCCGGATGTATTGCGAGTGCGGACCGTGACGCCATGTGCCGTTCGCAGTGGTCTACAAGCTCGTCGTACGCCGCCTGGCCCATCAGCTCGACCAGCTCGCGGTCGTTGGAGAGGTACACCGGGTCCTGCCCGATGTGCGCCTCGGTGTTGCCCGAGCAGTACCAGTCGAGGTCGTGGCCGCCCGGTCCCCACCCGCGCCGGTCGTACTC
>NZ_DASSCL010000015.1:0-12915 GCF_035697785.1 Nocardioides sp. | reverse complement strand
GCTTCTTCGCTACCGCACGGAGGCCGGCTCGGTGTGGCAGCTCGACGTGGAGCCGTGGGCGGTCGTGGTGCGTCACGGCCGGTGGTACGTCCTCGGTCACTCGCACACCTCGGACGCCCGGCGGGCCTACCGGGTCGACCGGGTCCTCGAGGTGGAGGTCCTCGACGACACGTTCACGCCTCCCGCCGACCTGGACCCGGTCGCGGCGCTCGAGGAGCACCTGGCCGTCGGGTGGGAGTACGACGTCGAGGTCGTCATCGAGGCGGACGTCGAGACGACGGGCCAGTACCTCCCGCGCGCCCTGGGACGGCTCGAGGTGCAGGAGGACGGGACCACGCTTCTGCTGGGCAGCACAAGCAACCCGCGGTGGTACGCCGAGCGGCTCGCGGGGGTCCCGGTGCCGTTCCGGATCGTGCGCTGCCCGGAGCTCCGGGAGGCCGTGCGCGAGATCGGCAACCGGTTCCTGGTGGCGGCCGAGGATCCGGGAGGGCGGCCGTAGTCGACTGCCGATCGAGCGGCCCCGGTCAGGGCACCAACAGGCGGAACGAGACCTCGTTGGACACGTTGCTGTCCAGGACCGGCGGCGGTCCAGCGTTGACGGTCAACCGCTCGGTCTGGATCTGCACGCCGTTGGTGCCGCAGTCACCCGTCCACTGCGCGCAGGCGTTGCCCAGACCGCCCTCCGGCGAGGTCAGCATCCTGGGGCACCCGCCACCGCGCCGTCAGTACGCACAATGGCGGAGGGCCCGACCGATGGCCGGGCCCTCCGCTGGTACGCCTGCCGCCTACGGCACCAGCACCGAGAAGCTGGTGTGGTTCGACGGGTTGCTGTTCAGCGCGGTCCCGCCGGTGGCGATGCCCTGCTCCTGAGTCGTCACCTGGACGCCGTTGGCGCCACAGTTGCCGGACCACTGAGCGGTCTCGTTGGCGTCGCCGCCCTCGGCCTGCGCGAGCACGGCCACGGTGCGGTCCACGCCGGCCTTGAGCTCCAGGCAGTACACACCGTCCGCGGTGCGGGTCACCGACGCGATGTTCTGCGAACGCGCGTCGTCGAGCGCGCCACCGGTCGCGCCGGCGATCACGCGTGCGTAGGCGGTGACCGGGAGGGTCCCGGCCTTGAAGTCGTCCGCGGTGAGCGAGCCGTCGCGGACGTCCTTGCCCTTGAGCGTGGAGTCCTTGACGTCCCAGCTCTTGAGGTTGTCGTTCGCGATGTCCTTGCTCTTGAGCGTGCGGTTCTTGATGTCCCTCGACTCGATGCTGCCGTTGCGGATGTCCTCGCCACCGATACGGCGAGCCGCGTCCGCGACGATCGGGTTGCTGACGACCAGCGCCGCGACGATGGCGGCGGCTGCTCCGAAGGCAATCTTCCTGCGCATGAATCCCCCAGGGGTTCGTGTGTTGACGGTCCGAGGACCGCGGCACCGCCGAATCGGTGCCGGTCCCACACGTCTCACACATGCGCTGGTGTTTCAAACCCGGGGGCAGTCGCGACCGCCGCATCGAGTCCCGACCGTGAGGCCGTTGTGACCTCCCCGTGACCTACCGGAGATTTTGCCCACGCCGGTGTGGATGACCGGCCACGCGGGACCGGCGCCGTTGCCATGATGACTCCATGACGCGCACCGTCCACGCCCTTGTCGCATGCCTGCTGGCGGCGACACTCATCTCCGGATGTTCGTTCGGCGGCGGTGACGAGGGTGACAAGTCGGCCACCCCGGAGTGGGATCCCGCGGTCTCCCTGACCGCGGCAGGAGAGGACCTGGCCGAGTCGGCCGGTCTCGCCGACGGCGCCCCGACGTACGACGTGGAGGCCGACGTCGCCCCGCAGACGGGGAAGGTGTCGGGCTCGGTCCGGGCCGAGATCCCGGTCGGAGGTGATGCCGAGGTGCTGATGCGCTACTTCGCCGGACTGCCCGACTTCGAGGCCGGCGCGAAGGTTGGTCGCGTCGAGGTCGATGACGAGCCGGTCGACGCCGTCCTGGACCAGTCGCTCCTGCGGGTCCCCCTCCCGGACGGCCACCAGAAACGCGTTGGGCTGACGATCCCGTTCTCCTACACGCTGCCGGCGAGCGAGGCCGGCGGTGGCCTGCTCGACGCGCTCGGTGGGATGGGCGGGCCGGCCGACATCGGGCTGCTGTCCCGGCACCCCGACGCCATGAACCTCGGGCACTGGTTCCCGCTGTGGATCCCGTCGGGCAACAGCGCCGACCCGGACCCCGCCGGCTTCGGCGACATCGGCAACTCGCCGGCGGCGCTGATCCGGCTGAAGCTGACCGTCCCGGAGTCGTGGCAGGTCGTCGACGGGGGAGTGCGCACCGGCACCGACAGCGCCGACGGCAACGTCACGGTCACGTCCGAGGGCTACGGGATGAACGACCTGGTCGTCAGCGTCGTCAAGGGCTACGCGATGCGCGAGCGCACGCTCGACGGCGAGCTCGACGGTGTGGTGGTTCGCGCCTACGGGCCGCGGGGCGCGGAGGCGGAGCTCGCCGGGGTGCTGGACGAGACCGCCACGTCGATCGAGGTGCTGTCCGCCCGGTTCGCCGATTACCCCTGGCGCGAGTTCGACGTCGTGTCCGCACCGCTCGGCTCGGGCGTCGCCGGCATGGAGTGGCCGGGAGCGACGTGGATCGAGCCGTCGCTGTTCACCGGTGGCGTTCCCGGGCTGTCTGGCATCGAGGACATGCTAGGCGGCGTCGGCGGGCTCGAGGGGCTCGACGACCTGCTCGGCGGGTTGGGCGGAGACCTCGGCGGCCTGGTCGGCGGCGACACCGGCCGGATGCTCGAGACGATGCGTGCCTGGACGATCGCCCACGAGGTGGGACACGAGTGGTGGCACGTGATCGTCGGCAACGACTCGGTGCTCGCGCCGGCCGTCGACGAACCGTTGGCGCAGTACTCCGCGTGCCTGGTCATCCGCGAGCTGGAGGGCGGCGGACCGCGAGCGGTCGACGACCTCTGCGACACCCACATCAGGTCCGGCTACGAGCAGATGCGGGTGCTAGGTGACAAGGACGCCCGTGCCGACCGGGCGACCGAAGAGTTCGCCTCGGCCACCCAGTACGCCGGCGTCGTCTACGGCAAGGCCGCCGCGTTCTACCGGAAGCTCGAGGACCGGTTCGGCCGTGACCACGTAGCCGCCGCCCTCGGCGCGGTGACCGAGGCGCACGCGTTCGACATGCTCGAGGTCGACGACCTCCGCGATGCGCTCTCCGCCGAGCTGGACGACCCGGCGTTCGACCGGCTCTGGAAGCGATGGATGCAGGGCACCCGCGGCGACCAGGACCTCGACGTCGACCCGGGTGCACAGGGCGGCGCCCTGGGTGGACTCGGCGGCCTCGGCGGGGGCGAGACGGAGGACCTCGACCGGCTGCTGGAGGAGCTGCTCGGCGAGGACGGCAACCAGCAGGGGCTGGAGGATCTCCTCGGGGACCTGCAGGGCGAGTCGGGGCCGAACGCCTGACCCCGTCGTGTCCGCCGGGGCGCGCGGGTGACCGGGTCCGAAACCGATCAGACCGTTTCTTCTAGCACGATCGGGCCATTCGGCGTGTATCAGCGTCATATCCGGCCTTCTCTTCGGTTCCATGGGAGAAGCCGAGGGGATGCTGGGAGATGAGCACGATGAACACCGTCACGAACGCCACGGACAAGAAGCCGCGACCCAAGGGCGCGAGCCGACAGAGGTCCCGCAGCTGCACGTGCGGACAGCAGCTTGACGTGTGCCGCCGGGCGCACTGCCCGCGCTGCGGCCGCACGCTGCACCGCGACTGACCGAGCTCGACACCCGGGCCGACACCCGAGCCCAACCAGCCGGCACCCCGGCGTCCGGCGCCTGACGCGCCGCGGCGGGAGGCGTGGGTCGACGGGCTAAGGTACTCACGACGATCGGGGTCAGGCGTGAGCAAAGGTGAGTCGGGTGGAGAGGCAGGACACGATGGCGGGGAGCGACCGCCGGGTCCTCACGATTCCCAACGTCATCAGCATCGTCCGTCTCGCCGGCGTACCCCTGTTCCTCTGGTTGATCCTGGTCCCGGAGGCTGACGCCTGGGCCCTGGTCGTCCTGATGCTCTCCGGCATCAGCGACTACCTCGACGGCTACCTGGCCCGTCGCCTCGACCAGACCTCCAAGCTGGGGGAGATCCTCGACCCGGTCGCCGACCGGCTCTACATCCTCTCCACCGTCGTCGGGCTCGCGGTCCGCGACATCATCCCTTGGTGGCTGGCGATCCTGCTGCCGGCACGCGACCTGTTCCTGTGGGGCCTCGTCCCGTTCCTGCGCACCCGCGGCTACAGCGCCCTGCCCGTCCACTTCCTCGGCAAGGCCGCGACGGCGAACCTGCTCTACGCCTTCCCGCTGCTCCTGCTCGGCGACGGCACCGGCCTGCTCGCCTTGCTGGCCAAGGTGTTCGGCTGGGCGTTCGCGATCTGGGGGACCGCCCTGTACTGGTGGGCCGGACTGCTCTACGCCTGGCAGGTCCGCAAGCTCCTCGCCGACCACGACCGCCGGGCGCCGACCCTCGATGTCAGCTGACACCAGCCGCGGCAGCGGTACGACGAACCGGCGACCGGCCGCCGAGCGGAAGCTGCCGGACCCGCCGCCCCAGGCGGTGATGGGCCTGCTCAACTACATCACCGCCACATCGCTCGACGAGGACTACGCCGTCGCGTCTCGCGCCCGGCCGGACGACGAGACGACGAAGAAGACCGCGCGCCCCGGATGGAGCGCCCTGGCGATGATCGCGGTGTTCGGCATCCTCGTCGCCACCGCCGCGGTGCAGACGTCGCGCACCGCCGACACCACCGCCACCAGCCATGAGGAGCTGGTCAAGCAGATCAACGCGCGGAAGGGCCAGCTCGCCGACCGACGGGAGCGGGTCGACGAGCTGACCAGCGAGACGGAGACGCTCGAGACCAAGTTCCTCGAGGCCACCACCGAGGGCAGGGCGGTCCAGTCGCGGCTCACCTCGTTGGGCGTCGGCACCGGTGCCGATGCGGCCCGCGGCCCCGGGGTCCGGGTCCGGGTCGACGACGGTCCGCCGATCCCGTCCGGCCAGAACGAGATCCTCGACGGCGACCTGCAGAAGCTGGTCAACGGGCTCTGGCTCGCCGGCGCCGAGGGCATCGCGATCAACGGGGAACGGCTCACCTCCCTCACCGCGATCCGGCAGGGCGGGGCGGTCGTCACCGTGAACTACCGGCCGGTCTCGCCGCCGTACAACCTGTCGGTGATCGGCGACCCGGACACGCTCGCAGCGCGCTTCATCGACACACCAGGTGGTCAATGGTGGCTCGACCTGCAGGCGCTCTATGGTGTGGACCTCGAGATCACCAACACCGAGGAGCCCCTGACCTTGCCGCCGGCACGTCGCAGCGGTCTGCGCTACGCCCACACCCCGGAGACCCTGCGATGATCGCGGCTCTCGGCCTGGTCCTGGGCGTGTTCCTCGGCCTGCTCCTGCAGCCGGAGGTTCCGATCTGGCTGCAGCCCTACCTCCCGATCGCGGTCGTCGCCGCACTCGATGCCGTGTTCGGTGCGCTGCGGGCGTTCCTCGACGGGATCTTCGACGACAAGGTCTTCGTGGTCTCCTTCGTCAGCAACGTCCTCATCGCCGCCCTGATCGTCTACCTCGGTGACCAGCTCGGGGTCGGTGGGCAGCTCTCCACCGGCGTCATCGTGGTGCTCGGCATCCGCATCTTCTCCAACGTCGCCGCGATCCGTCGGCACCTCTTCCATGCCTGACGAGACGCTCGACTCCACCGCGCCCCGCCCCGAACCGGGATCGGAGCCCCCCACCAGCGGCCGCGACCGGCTGCTCGACTCACTGCGCCGTCCGGGGTCGCGCGGTCAGATCACGGCGGGGGTGCTGATGCTCGTGCTCGGCTTCGCGGCCGTGGTGCAGGTGCGCTCCAACAGCAACGACGCGGAGTACGTCGGGGCCCGGCAGGACGAGCTGATCAGCCTCATCAACTCCCTCAGCCTCGCGTCGCAACGGGCGGAGAACGAGATCGCCCAGCTGGAGCAGACCCGCAACTCCCTGCTCAACGACACCCAGGCGCGACGAACCGCGCTCGAGCGGGCGCGGCAGCGGGCCGACGAGCTGGGCATCCTCGCGGGCACGCTGCCCGCGATCGGGCCCGGCGTCCAGGTGACCGTGCGCGACCCCGACAACGCGGTCGGTTCCAACCACCTCATCAACGGCATCCAGGAGCTGCGCGACGCCGGCGCCGAGGCGATCGAGATCAACCAGAGCGTGCGCGTGGTCGCACAGACCTCGCTGCGGGACGGCCCCGACGGCGGGGTGATCGTCGACGGCGAGGAGATCACTGCGCCGTACATCATCGAGGCGATCGGTGCTCCGCACACCCTCGCGACCGGCCTCGACCTGCGCCGCGGGTTCAGCGACGAGGTCGAACGAGTCGGCGGCGAGGTCGTCGTCGCGCGGTCCGACGGTGTGGAGATCGCCTCGGTCCACCAGGCGCCCAGCGCGCAGTACGCCAACCCGGTGCCCACCGAGTAACCTGCCTGCCAGCCGTCGGCGTCATCCACCAGAAGGAGCGATTTGCCGTGTACCCCGAGGAACTCAAGTACACCAGCGAGCACGAGTGGGTGCGCAGCCCCGGCAACGGTGAGGGCACCGTCCGGATCGGCATCACGCACTTCGCCCAGGACGCGCTCGGCGACATCGTCTACGTCTCGCTGCCCGAGGTGGGTGCCACGGTCGAGGCCGGTACGACGGTCGGGGAGCTGGAGTCGACCAAGTCCGTCAGCGACGTCTACGCTCCCGTGTCCGGCACGGTGACGGCGCGCAACGAGTCCCTCGACGGCACCCCCGAGCTCGTCAACACCGACCCCTACGGCGACGGCTGGCTGTTCGAGGTGACGCCGGACGACGCGTCGGCCGTGGACGGGCTGATGGACGCCGAGGCCTACCAGCAGCAGCTCTGACCCCTCACGGTTCCCCACCCCCGGGTCCGCGCGATCCGTGTTGAACGCCGTGGCCGCCCTGATAGGTTCGGGGAACCATCAACCTCGACCGGCGGTTGAGGGTTGGATCAGACGTCCTCGGGATCTCTCGAGGTCCACGGCACGTTCAGTGGGAGGCATGGATGCCGTTCTGCACCGAGTGCGGACATCAGAACCCCGACGGCGCGCGATTCTGCTCGCAGTGCGGTCACCGCCTGGAGGAGACCCCGGCCGCCGCCAACCCCGCGGCCCAGGCATCGGGGGAGACGCCGGGGGAGACCACCGCGACCATCACCTTCGGCGGTCCGGCCAAGGAGGCCGAGCACCGCGAGGAGCGGACGCTCAACGACGCCGACGCGGCCGCGGTCGACGCACTCCCCGCCGGCAGTGCGCTGCTGGTCGTGCAGCGCGGGCCGTCGGCGGGCAGTCGTTTCCTGCTCGACACCGACGTGGTCGCCGCGGGCCGTCACCCCGACAGCGAGATCTTCCTCGACGACGTCACGGTGTCCCGCCGGCACGCCGAGTTCCGTCGCGGCCCTGGCGGCTACACCGTCGCGGACGTGGGCAGCCTCAACGGCACTTACGTGAACCGCGACCGGATCGACGAGGTCGCCCTCCAGGGCGGCGACGAGGTGCAGATCGGCAAGTATCGGCTGGTCTACTTCGCCAGCCACGCAGGAGCAGGCAGCGCGCGGTGACCGCGGAGGTCGGCACCAGGGCGGCCACCAACCGGGCAGCCCGGATCAGCATCGGCGAGGTCCTCGAGCAGCTGCGGCCCGACTTTCCGGGGCTGCACATCTCCAAGATCCGCTACCTCGAGTCCGAGGGACTCGTGTCCCCGGAGCGCACCCCGTCGGGCTACCGCAAGTTCTCGGCCCACGACGTCGAGCGGCTGCGTTACGTCCTGACCGCCCAGCGAGAGCATTACCTGCCGCTCAAGGTGATCCGCGAGCACCTCGACGCGATGGACCGCGGGCTCGAGCCACCGGCCCTGCCGACGACCGGCCCACAGGTGCCCCGGGTCGTGCTGTCCGGCGACGGGATGCCGAGCCCCGAGGCGTTCGCGGCCGGGGGCACCGAGCTGCGGCTCTCCAAGCGCGAGCTCGTCGAGACCGCGGAGATCGACGAGGAGCTGCTCGACCAGCTGGTCTCGTTCGGGATGGTGCGGATGCGGCCCGGCACCAAGCACTTCGACGGCGACGCGCTGGTGATCGCGAAGGCGGCGGGCGAGCTCGCGGCGTACGGTCTCGAGCCTCGTCACCTGCGCACGTTCAAGACCGCTGCCGACCGGGAGGTCGGGCTCGTCGAGCAGGTCGCGGCCCCGATCCGTGGTCAGCGCGATGCCGGCGCCCAGGCACGCGCGGAGGAAGCGGTCCGCGAGATCGCCGCACTGTCGGTGAAGCTGCACGCCACCTTGGTGAAGTCCGGGCTGAGCGGCGGTCGCTGACCGTCCACCCCGTCTGTCGGGGAGTGCCCGACCACCGGGATCGACCGCACACAGGGGGTTTCGGCCCGGGAGTAGTCTGACGACGTGCGTGAAGTCGATGTGATCGGTGTCCGGGTGGAGATGCCTTCCAACCAGCCCATCGTGCTGCTGCGCGAGGTGGCCGGGGACCGGTACCTCCCGATCTGGATCGGCGCGGTCGAGGCGACCGCGATCGCGTTCGCCCAGCAGGGGGTGGTTCCGCCCCGGCCGCTGACGCACGACCTCATGAAGGATCTGCTCAACGCCACCGGCAACGACCTCACCGAGGTCCGGATCACCGAGATGAAGGACGGCATCTTCTACGCCGTCCTCGTCTTCGCCACCGGCGTCGAGGTCAGCGCCCGGCCGTCCGACTCGATCGCCCTGGCACTGCGCACGGGCAGCAAGATCGTCTGCGCCGAGGACGTCCTCGATGAGGCCGGACTCGAGGTGCCCGACGAGCAGGAGGACGAGGTCGAGAAGTTCCGCGAGTTCCTCGATCACGTCACTCCCGAGGATTTCGAGTCGCATTGACGCATCTCAACCTCAACCTGAGGTTGAGGGTTGCGACACGCCAATCGCTTCGGGCGTGGTTCGTTGACCACCCTCAAGGCGAGGTTTACCTTGGGGATGTCTTCGCTGTAACTCCACCGTTGTGCTCTACCGAGCGCCCACGGCTTCCCCGGAGCGACAGGCAGAGCGAAGTGACAACGGAGGTAACCGTGACAGGCAACGGCGACAAGGCCGCGCACGAGCGCGAGGCGGAGAGCGCGGCCCTCGAAGCCGCCCAGGCTGCCGACAGCCAGGGGCTGCTCTTCGACGACGACGTGTCCCCGCTGCCCAGCGACGCCGGATACCGCGGTCCGACCGCCTGCAACGCCGCCGGCATCACCTACCGCCAGCTCGACTACTGGGCGCGCACGGGTCTGGTCGAGCCGAGCGTCCGCGGCGCGAGCGGGTCCGGCACCCAGCGCCTCTACTCCTTCCGCGACATCCTGCTGCTCAAGGTGATCAAGCGGCTGCTCGACGCCGGCATCTCCCTCCAGCAGATCCGCACCGCGGTACACCACCTGCGCGAGCGCGGCACCGACGACCTCACCCGCGTCACGCTGATGAGCGACGGCGCCAGCGTCTACGAGTGCACCAGCAACGACGAGGTCATCGACCTGCTCCAGGGCGGTCAGGGCGTCTTCGGGATCGCGATCGGCGGGGTCTGGCGCGAGATCGAGGGTTCCCTCGCCGAGCTGCCCAGCGAGAAGGCCGCCCGCGACGAGGACCACGCCAGCGACGAGCTCGCGGCGCGCCGGAAGGCCCGCCAGGTCGGCTGACCTCGCACGAACAACAGACGGACGCGTCCGGTGCCACGGCACCGGGCGCGTTCGTCGTCGTCCGGCTGGTAGGTTTGGCTCGCTCACGAATACGCACGGGAGAGTCTCCGGCGGGTGGCCAGCGGCCACCGGTGCGGAGCGCCGAAGGGGCAAATCCTCCCCGGAACCTCTCAGGCGCCAGGACCGTGCGGGCGAGGCAGCTCTGAAAGACCACCCCGGTGGGCCGACAGAGGGGGAGGCGACCGAGTCGAACCAGCCACGGTGCCAGTGCCGTGACCACCTCCACGGGAGCCTCTGATGTCCGATCACCCCACATTGACGCAGCTCGACGCCGCCGGTGCGTTCGTCGAGCGCCACATCGGACCGGACGACGAGCAGCAGGCCCGGATGCTCGAAGCACTCGGCTTCGGATCACTGACCGAGCTGATGGACGCCGCCGTCCCGGGCGGGATCCGGTCCGCCGCGGAGCTCGATCTTCCGGTTGCGGCCACCGAGGAGCGGGCCGCCCGAGACCTGCGGGCGATCGCGGCGCGCAACAACCCGCTCGAGCCGATGATCGGCCTCGGGTACGCCGGGACGATCACCCCCGCCGTCGTACGACGCAACGTGCTCGAGGACCCGAGCTGGTACACCGCCTACACGCCGTACCAGCCCGAGATCTCCCAGGGCCGCCTCGAGGCGCTGCTGAACTTCCAGACCATGGTGGGCGACCTGACCGGCCTGCCGACGGCCAACGCCTCCCTGCTCGACGAGGGCACCGCGGCCGCCGAGGCGATGACGCTGGTGCGCCGCGCCAACCGGAACGCCGCGGGCCGGTTCGTGGTCGACGCCGACGCGCTGCCGCAGACCATCGCGGTGGTGCAGACCCGGGCCCAGGCGATGGGCATCGACGTCGAGGTCGCGGATCTCTCCGACGGGCTGCCCGAGGGCGACCTGTGCGGCGTACTGGTGCAGTACCCCGGCGCCAGCGGGCGGATCCTGGACCCCCGGCCGCTGATCGACGCGGTGCACGAGCGCGGCGCGATGGCCGTGGTCGCCGCGGACCTGCTGGCGCTGACCCTGCTGGAGTCGCCCGGCTCGATGGGCGCCGACGTGGTCGTCGGATCGTCGCAGCGGTTCGGTGTCCCGTTGTTCTACGGTGGCCCGCACGCCGGCTACATGGCCGTCCGCAACGGCATCGAGCGGCACCTTCCCGGCCGGCTCGTCGGGGTCTCGGTCGACGCGGAGGGACGGCCGGCGTACCGGCTCGCACTGCAGACCCGCGAGCAGCACATCCGCCGGGACAAGGCCACCTCGAACATCTGCACCGCACAGGTGCTGCTCGCGGTGGTCGCATCGATGTACGCCGTCTACCACGGGCCGGAGGGACTCCGCTCGATCGCGCGGCGCGCCCACCGGTACGCCGGGGTGCTGGCCGCGGCCCTCGAGGACGCCGGGGTGGAGGTGGTCCATGACCGGTTCTTCGACACCGTCACTGCGCGGGTGCCCGGTCGTGCCGAGGGTGTGGTCGCCGAGGCCCGTGAGGCGGGCGTGCACCTGCGGCTCGTCGACGCCGACCACGTCGGTGTCTCCACCTCGGAGACCTCCGGTCGTCCACACCTGGAAGCGGTGCTGGGAGCGTTCGGGGTCCCGGTCGGCTCCGGGGGAGCGGATCTCGACGCCGTGGACGCGCGGGTCGGCGAGCGCTTCCCGGAGGGGCTGTCCCGCAGCACGCCGTTCCTGACCCACGAGGTGTTCAACACCCACCGTTCCGAGACGTCGATGCTGCGCTACCTGCGCCGGCTCTCGGCCCGCGACTACGCGCTCGACCGGGGGATGATCCCGCTCGGCTCCTGCACGATGAAGCTCAACGCGACCACGGAGATGGAGCCGATCAGCCTGCCCGGCTTCGCGGGCCTGCACCCGTTCGCCCCCGCGGAGGACGCGGAGGGCTATGCCTACCTGATCGAGGAGCTCGAGTCCTGGCTGGCCGAGGTCACCGGCTACGACAGGGTCTCCATCCAGCCGAACGCCGGGTCACAGGGCGAGCTCGCCGGTCTGCTGGCGATCCGCGCCTTCCACGTGGCCAACGGCGAACCTGCCCGCGACATCTGCCTGATCCCGTCGTCGGCGCACGGCACCAACGCCGCGTCCGCGGTGATGGCCGGGATGCGGGTCGTGGTCGTGAAGGCCGCCGCGAACGGTGCGGTCGACCTCGAGGACCTCGCCGACCAGTGCGCCAAGCACCGGGACGACCTCGCCGCGATCATGGTCACCTACCCGTCGACCCACGGCGCCTACGAGGACGGGATCACCGAGCTGTGCCGGCTCGTGCACGAGCACGGCGGGCAGGTCTACGTCGACGGGGCGAACCTCAACGCGTTGCTGGGCTATGCACGTCCGGGTGAGTTCGGTGGCGACGTGTCGCACCTCAACCTGCACAAGACGTTCTGCATCCCGCACGGAGGAGGCGGGCCGGGTGTCGGTCCGGTGGCGGTGCGGGCACACCTGGCGCCGTACCTGCCCAGCCATCCGATGCACCCCGACCCGGCGCGACGCGACGGCATCGGGCCGATCAGCGCGGCACCGTACGGGTCCGCGGGGATCCTGCCTATCTCGTGGGCGTACGTGCGGATGATGGGGGCGGAGGGACTCACCCGGGCGACCGCGGTCGCGGTGCTGTCCGCCAACTACATCGCCAAGCGGCTCGGTGAGCACTTTCCCGTGCTCTACAAGGGACATGGCGGTCTGGTGGCCCACGAGTGCATCCTCGACCTGCGCGAGCTGACCAAGCAGACCGGGATCACCGTGGACGACGTCGCCAAGCGGCTCGTCGACCATGGCTTCCACGCCCCGACGATGTCCTTCCCGGTGGCGGGGACGCTGATGGTCGAGCCCACGGAGTCCGAGGACCTCGCCGAGCTCGACCGGTTCGTGGCGGCGATGGTCGCGATCCGCGGCGAGATCGACCGGGTCGGCGCCGGCGAGTGGAGCGCGGACGCGTCCCCGCTGCGCCACGCGCCCCACACCGGACGGGTGGTCGTGGGGGAGTGGGACCGCGACTACCCGCGGGAGCTGGGGGCGTTCCCGACCGGCATCGACCCCGACAAGTACTGGCCGCCCGTGGCGCGGGTCGACCAGGCCTACGGTGACCGCAACCTGGTCTGCGCGTGCCCGCC
>NZ_DASSCL010000014.1:0-8923 GCF_035697785.1 Nocardioides sp. | reverse complement strand
CGAGGGCCCGGCCGACCGCCTCGGCCTTGCCGGCACCCGAAGCGAGGAACCACACCTGCCGGGACCGGTTGAGCGCCGGGAAGGTGAGGCTGACCCGCTGCGGCGGCGGCTTGGGGGAGTCGGTGACCGCCACCGTGATGGCGTCGGCGTCGAGCTGAGGGGTGCCGGGGAACAGCGAGGCGACGTGCCCGTCGGGTCCGACCCCCAGCATCACCAGGTCGAAGCGGCCCGAGCCGTGCGCGCGGACCTCCTCGGCGTACGCCGCCGCGGCGTCCATCACGCCGACGTACTCCTGGTCGGACGAGGGCATCTCGTGCACCCGGTCGGGGTCGAGGTCGACGTGGGAGAGCCACGCGGTGCGGGCCTGGCCGGCGTTGCGCTCGCCGTCGTCCTGGTCGACGTAGCGCTCGTCGCCCCACCACAGCTCGACGCGACGCCAGTCCACGTTGCGGCCCACCGACTGTCGGGCGACCTCCCGGTGGACCGCGTCGGCGATGGTGCCTCCGGTGAGGCACACGTCCGGAACGCCGCCGTCCGCCTGCGCCTGCTCGATCAGGTCGAGCAGGGCCGCGGCGACGTGCCGGGCCAGGTCGGTCGCGTCGTCGCGGACGACCACTGCAGGGTCGTGGCCGGGCATGTCAGCTCTTCGCGCTCTTGGTGCGTCGGCTGTCGGCCTGGGCGTTGGCCAGCATGCGCTTCACCGTGCGGGCGTAGACGTCGTCGGGGTCGAGGCGGCGCAGCTCCTCGGACAGCAGCTCGTCGAGGTCGCGGCGCTTGAGCGCGACCGGACGGTCGGGCTCGCCCGGCGACGAGAGAGTGGCGAGCTTGCCGTCGGTGCGGACGATCGTGATGTCGCCCTGGCGGGTGCTCAGCGCGACGCGGGTGATGCCGGGGCCGCCGGAGCTCTTCCGGTCCACCGGCACCTTGAGCCGGTCGGCCAGCCATGCGGAGAGCAGGTCGGCGCTGGGGCTGATCCGCTCGGCGGTCACCGACGCCGACGTGACCTTCGCACGAGTCTGGTCGAGCGCGGCGGCCAGCAGCGCCCGCCAGCTGGTGATCCGGGTCCAGGCCAGGTCGGTGTTGCCCGGCGCGTAGCTGTCGCACTGGCGCAGCATCGCCTTGGCCTTGCCGGTGGGGACCGCCGCGGCGTCGGTGATCCGGCGCCGGGCCAGCCGGCCCAGGGGGTCCGCGGCCGGGTCGTCGGGGGCCTTGGCGGGCCACCAGACGACGACGGGGGAGTCCGGGAGCAGGAGCGGCAGGACCACGGACTCGGGATGCTTCGTGACGGCACCGCTGAGCGTGATCATCGCCGTCTCGCCGGTCCAGCCAGAGCCGATCCCGACCTTCGCGTCGACCCGGGGCGAGCCGCGCCCGTCGCCGAGGATCACGCCGAGCACCCGGGCGGGGTGCTCCCGCGACGCGGCGCGGGCGGTCGCCATGGCCGCCTCGGCGTACTCCTCGTCGACGACGAAGACCAGGGTCATCACCATGCCCATCGCCGGGCTGCCGGCCTTTCGCCGGGCGCGCACGAACTCCGCGGCGATCTGGCTGCTGGTGGTCTCGAGGAGCTCGATCATCTTCACGGCCTCCGCCAGGTGCGCCCGTCGCGGGCCAGCATCTTGTCGGCAGACGGGGGACCCCAGGTGCCGGCGTCGTAGGTGTCGGGCTTGCCGTGCTCGGCCCAATACTCGACCACCGGGTCGAGGATCTTCCAGGACAGCTCGACCTCCTCGTGGCGGGGGAACAACGGCGGCTCACCCAGCAGCACGTCGAGGATCAGCCGCTCGTAGGCCTCCGGGCTGGACTCGGTGAACGAGCCGCCGTACGCGAAGTCCATGTTGACGTCGCGGATCTCCATCGCCGTCCCCGGCACCTTCGAGCCGAACCGCAGGGTGACCCCCTCGTCGGGCTGCACCCGGATCACCAGGGCGTTGTGGGTCAGCTCCTCGGTGGCGGTCTTGCTGAACGGCAGGTGCGGCGCCCGCTTGAAGACGATCGCCACCTCGGTGACGCGACGACCCAGCCGCTTGCCGTGCCGCAGGTAGAACGGCACGCCACCCCACCGGCGGGTCTCGACGTTGAGCGTGAGCGCGGCGTAGGTCTCGGTGCGCGAGCTCTGTGGGATGTCCTGCTCGTCGAGGTAGCCGGGCACCTGCACGCCGCCGGCCCAGCCGGCGGTGTACTGCCCGCGGGCGGTGTTGAGGTCGAGGCGCCGGGGGAGCACGACCGAGCGGAGCACCTTCTCCTTCTCGATGCGCAGGCTCTGGGCGTCGAACGACGTCGGCTCCTCCATCGCGATCAGGGCCATCAGCTGGAGCAGGTGGTTCTGGATCACGTCGCGTGCGGCGCCGATGCCGTCGTAGTAGCCGGCTCGGCCGCCGATGCCGATGTCCTCGGCCATCGTGATCTGCACGTGGTCGACGTAGTTGGAGTTCCAGATCGGCTCGAACATGGCGTTGGCGAAGCGCATCGCCAAGATGTTCTGGACCGTCTCCTTGCCGAGGTAGTGGTCGATCCGGAACACCGAACCCGAGGGGAACACCTCGGACACGACCGCGTTGAGCTCGCGGGCGGTCCGGAGGTCGGAGCCGAACGGCTTCTCCACCACGACGCGACGCCACTGGTCTGGCCCCTGCTGAGCGAGGCCGTGCTCCTTGAGCTGCCCGATGACGTCGGAGAAGAACCGCGGCGGGATCGACAGGTAGAAGGCGTGGTTGCCACCAGTGCCGCGGACCCGGTCGAGGTCGGTGATCGTCTGGCGCAGGGTGTCGAACGCGATGTCGTCGTTGAAGTCGCCGGGGACGAACCGGAAGCCCTCGGCGAGCTGGTGCCAGACCTCCTCGCGGAACTCGGTGCGGGCGTGCTCCTTGACCGCGTCGTGGACGATCTGGGCGAAATCCTGGTCGGCCCAGTCGCGACGGGCGAACCCCACGAGCGAGAAGCCCGGCGGGAGCAGCCCGCGGCTGGCCAGGTCGTAGACCGCCGGCATCAGCTTCTTGCGCGACAGGTCACCCGTGACGCCGAAGATCACCAGGCCGCACGGGCCGGCGATCCGGGGAAGCCGGCGGTCCCCCGGATCACGGAGCGGGTTGACGAACGGCGCGCCGGCAGCGGAGACCAGTCCGGTCTCGTCGGTCATCCGAGCGCCTCCCGCAGGGCGACGATCCCCGCCTCGACGTCGGTGAGGTGGACCCGGAGCACCGGCCGTCCGTGGTCGGCGAGCACGCGCGCGTCCCCGGCCGCCTGGGCGGCGATGAGCCTGCCGAAGGTGTAGTCCCGGCCGGGTACGCCGAGGTCGGGCTCCGCCGCGCCGGTGACCTGGAGGTAGACGCCGACCCCCGGCCCACCCTTGTGCAGCTGGCCGGTCGAGTGCAGGAAACGTGGGCCCCAGCCGAACGTCACCGGCCGCTTGGTGCGGACGGCGAGGGCGCGCCGGGCGGAGGCCAGGTCGGCGTGTCGCAGCCGGTCGAGGTAGGCCATCACGGCGACGTAGCCGCGGTCGGGGTCGAGCCTTGCCAGCAGGGCGTCGACGGCCTCGCGGAGGCTGCCGGCGTCGTCGGCTGCGCCGCCGAGGGAGCGGACCTCGACCGGTCCGTCCGTGAACAGCGGCGGATCCTGGTCGGGGCTGCCCTCGAGCATGGAGCGGGCGGCCTTCTTGGCGCTCTCGACGTCGGGCTGGTCGAACGGGTTGATGCCGAGCAGCCGGCCGGCCACCGCTGTGGCCGCCTCCCACAGCAGCATCTGGGCGCCGAGCGCGCCGGTCAGGGTGACGTCGGACCCGCCGGTGCCGTGGGTGACCACGGTCTCCGGGTCGTCGTCGGTGTCCCTGGTGAGGTGCACGACGGTGGTGTCCTGGGGTGGCAGCGCCACCTCCGGGTCGGACGAGTCGTCCACGACGACCGGCAGGATGCCCTTGCCGTCCTTGCCGGTGCTCTCGGCGACGAGCTGCTCGGCCCAGTCGCCGAAGCCGGCCAGGCCGGAGCCGTCGTCGACCACGACGAGCTTGTCGCGCGGCGGGTCGGTGCCGGCCATCGCGGCACCCAGCCGGAGGGCCGGGTTGCCCTCGTCGTCGTCGGCCAGGAGGTCGGCGACGGCGTCGGCCTCGTCGAGCAGGGCCTCGATGTCGGCACCGGCCAGGCCGCTCGGCACCAGGCCGAAGGCGGTCATGGCCGAGAACCTGCCACCCACCTCGGGGTCGGCGTTGACGACGCGGTAGCCGTCGGCGCGGGACTGCACGTCGAGCGGCGACCCGGGGTCGGTGACGATGACGACGCGCCGGGTGGGGTCGATCCCGGCGCGGGTGAACGCGTCGACGTACGCCCGACGCTGGGAGTCGGTCTCCACCGTCGACCCCGACTTGCTGGACACCACCACGACGGTGCGCTCGAGCCGGTCGGCCAGCGCGGCCGCCACCTGGGAGGGGTCGCTCGAGTCGAGGACGGTGAGCTCCACGCCGGTCGTCGCGCAGATGACCTCGGGCGCGAGGGACGAGCCGCCCATGCCGCAGAGGACGACGTGGTCGGCACCCTCGTCGCGGAGCTCCTCGCGTAGCGCGGCGATCGCGCCGAGGAGCGGGCGCGACGTGCGGTGCAGCCCGGTCCAGCCGAGGCGGATGCCGGCCTCGGACTCGGCGTCCTCACCCCAGAGGGAGGCGTCCTTGTCGAAGAGCCGGCTGGCGAACTTGTCGCCGACCAGGTCGGGGACGTGACGCGCGATGGCGTCGGCCGCAGCCCCGGTCGCGCTGATCGACAGGGGCTCGAGGGCCCCGGTCATGAGGCGTCCGTCCGGGACCCCATCTGACCGCGCACGGTCTCCACCAGCTCGTCCCACGACTTGACGAACTTGTCGACGCCTTCCTGCTCCAGCGTGGCGATGACGTCGTCGTATTCGATGCCCGCCTCGCCCAGGGCGGCCATGACCGCGCGCGCGTCGTCGTACCGCGTGGTCACCATGTCGCCCTCGAGCTCGCCGTGGTCGGCGAACGCCAGCATGGTCTTCTCAGGCATGGTGTTCACGGTGTTGGCCACGACGAGCTCGGAGACGTAGAGCGTGTCGGAGTAGTCGGGGTTCTTCACGCCCGTCGAGGCCCACAGCGGGCGCTGGGTGTTGGCACCGTCGGCCTTGAGCGCCATGAACCTCTCGCTCGCGAACTTCTTCTCATAGGCCTCGTAGGCGAGCCGGGCGTTGGCGACCGCGGCCTTGCCCTTGAGGCCGGCCAGCGTCGACTTGTCTCCGCCGCCGCCGATGAGCTTGTCGAGCCGCGCGTCGATCTCGGTGTCCACGCGGGAGACGAAGAACGACGCCACGGAGTGGATGTCCTGGAGCGGGTGTCCGGCCGCCTTGGCGGCCTCGAGGCCGGCCAGGTAGGCGTCCATCACCTTGTCGTACCTGCCGAGCCCGAAGATCAGCGTGACGTTGACGCTGATGCCCTTGCCGAGCACCTCGGTGATGGCGGGCAGGCCTTCGGTGGTGGCCGGGATCTTGATGAACAGGTTGGGCCGGTCGACGGCCGCCCACAGCTTCTCGGCCGCCGCCACGGTGGCCCCGGTGTCGAACGCGAGTCCCGGCGGCACCTCGATGGACACCCGGCCGTCGACGCCGCCGGAGGCCGAGAACGCCTCCGAGAGGACGTCGCAGGCGTTGCGCACGTCGGTGGTGGTGAGCTCGAAGATGGCGTCGTCCACCGATGCTCCCCCCTCGACCAGGCCGCGGAGCTGGTCGTCGTACCGCTCACCGTCGGAGAGGGCCGTGGCGAAGATCGTCGGGTTGGTGGTCACGCCGACGACCGAGCTGTTCTTGACCAGCTCGGCGAGGTTGCCGGTCTCGATCCGCTCGCGGGACAGGTCGTCCAGCCAGATCGATACGCCTGCTTCGGCGAGGGCAGTGAGACGTTCAGACATGGGATCCTCCCGTGGGGGTCGGTATTCAGTTGGTACCCGTGGCCGGTTCGTTCAGGCGTCGCTCGCCTGGGCCGAGCGGATGCTGTCCTCGGCGGCGAGTACGACGGCTTCGGCGGTGATGCCGAACTCCTCGAAGATCGTCGCGAAGGCGGCCGAGGCGCCGAAGTGGTCGAGGGAGACCATCCGGCCGTGCGGTCCGACGACCTCGCGCCAGCCCTGCGCGACGCCCGCCTCGACGCTCACCCGGGCCTTCACGATCGGGGGCAGCACCGAGTCGCGGTAGGCCTGGTCCTGGGCGTCGAACCACTCGCGGCACGGCATCGACACGACGCGGGCGCGGACGCCCTTCTCCGCGAGCCTCTCGCGTGCGGCCACGGCGAGCTGCACCTCGGACCCGGTGCCGACCAGGACCACGTCGGGCACGCCGCCCTCGGCGTCGATCAGGACGTAGCCGCCCTTGGCGACGCCCTCGGTGGTCGCGAACCCGTCGGTGCCGCGGGGGAACGTCGGCACGTTCTGCCTGGTCAGCGCCAGACCGGCCGGACGGTCGGTGTGCTCGAGCACGGTCTTCCAGGCGGCGACGGTCTCGTTGGCGTCGGCGGGGCGGACGACGTCGAGACCGGGGATCGCCCGCAGCGCCGCGAGGTGCTCCACCGGCTGGTGGGTCGGGCCGTCCTCGCCGAGGCCGATCGAGTCGTGGGTCCACACGTAGGTGACGGGCAGCTGCATCAGCGCCGCGAGTCGCACGGCCGGACGCATGTAGTCGGAGAACACGAGGAAGGTGCCACCGTAGACGCGCGTGCCCCCGTGCAGCGCGATGCCGTTCATCACCGACCCCATGGCGTGCTCGCGGATCCCGAAGTGCAGCACCCGGCCGTACTCGTTGCCCTGGAAGTCCTTGGTGGACCGCTCCTCCGGCACGAAGCTCGGCTCGCCCTTGGGAGTCGTGTTGTTGGACTCGGCGAGGTCGGCCGACCCGCCCCACAGCTCCGGCAGCGCCGGGGCGAGGGCGCTCAGCACCTCGCCGGACGCCTTGCGGGTGGCGACGCCCTTCGCGTCGGCGTCGAAGCTCGGCAGGGCCTGGTCCCAGCCGGTCGGGAGGGTGCGGCTGCGCATCCGCTCGAGCAGGGCGGCGCGCTGCCGGTAACGGGTCGCCCACGCGTCGTACCGGTCCTGCCAGGCGGCCTGCGCGTCGCGACCGCGTTCGACGAGGGCGCGGGTGTGGTCGAGCACGTCCTCGGTCACCTCGAAGGTGAGGCTCGGGTCGAACTCCAGGATCTTCTTGGTGGCCGCGACCTCGTCCTCGCCGAGGGCCGAGCCGTGTGCCTTGCCGGTGCCCTGCGCGTTGGGCGCGGGCCACGCGATCACCGTGTGGAGGTTGATGAAGCTCGGGCGGTCGGTGACGCGGCGCGCCTTCTCGATCGCCTCCCACAGCGCCTGGACGTCCTCGACGTACTCCCGGCCGCCGTTGGTCCAGTCGACGTCCTGCACGTGCCAGCCGTAGGCCCGGTAGCGGGCGGAGACGTCCTCGGAGAACGCGATGTCGGTGTCGCCCTCGATCGAGATCTGGTTGTCGTCGTAGATCAGGGTCAGGTTGCCGAGCTGCTGGTGACCGGCCAGTGAGGAGGCCTCGCTGGAGACCCCTTCCTCAAGGTCGCCGTCGCTGCACAGCGCGTAGATGTGGTGGTCGAACGGGCTCTCGCCGGGTGCGGCCTCGGCGTCGAGGAGGCCGCGCTCGCGTCGGGCCGCCATCGCCATCCCGACCGCGTTCGCGACACCCTGTCCGAGCGGACCGGTGGTGGTCTCGACGCCGGCGGTGTGGCCGTGCTCGGGGTGGCCCGGGGTCTTGCTGCCCCAGGTGCGCAGCGACTTGAGGTCGTCGAGCTCGAGACCGAAGCCGCCGAGGTACAGCTGTGTGTAGAGCGTGATGCTGCTGTGCCCGCAGGACAGCACGAAGCGGTCGCGGCCGAGCCAGTCGGGGTCGGCCGGGTTGTGCCGCATCACCTTCTGGAACAGCGTGTAGGCAACCGGGGCGAGCGACATCGCGGTGCCGGGGTGGCCGTTGCCGACCTTCTGGACGGCGTCCATGGCCAGCACGCGCGAGGTGTCGACGGCACGCTGGTCGAGGTCGGTCCATTCGAGCTTGCTCACGAGCTGCGTTTCCTTCCGGCGAGGTGCCTGGCCGGCCGATGCGGCCACGGGCCCGAGCCTACTCAGGAGAGGTGAGGCGATGCACAGGGCGTCCGGCGCCTCCCGATGCCTCCCTCAGGCACATTGAGCACTAGACTCGGGCCTGCCCGGCGCGCGTCCGTGTGGCGCCTCGGGACAGCGAACTGTCGTCCGACCCCAGAGGTGTGCGTGACCGCCGTCGACCCCGACGTCTCGTTGAGCAGCGCTGGGCGGACGCATCTGCCCGCTGCTCCGGGACTTCGCGACGTGGTCGCGGCGTACGTCGGGCTGACCAAGCCGCGGATCATCGAGCTGCTGCTGCTGACCACCGTGCCGGTGATGTTCCTCGCGGAGGGCGGTGTCCCGCCGCTCGCACTGGTCGTCGCCACCGTCGTCGGCGGCACCCTGTCGGCCGGCAGCGCCAACGCGTTGAACTGCGTGTACGACGCGGACATCGACGAGCGGATGCGGCGTACCCGCCGTCGTGCGCTGCCCCGGCACATCGTCACCACCCGCGCCGCCCTGGTCTTCGGCCTGGTGCTCGGTGTGGTGTCGACGTTGTGGCTCGGACTGCTCGTCAACTGGCTGTCCGCCGCGCTCGCGCTGGCCGCGAACGTCTTCTACGTCGTCGGCTACACGATGATCCTCAAGCGCCGGACGACGCAGAACATCGTCTGGGGCGGCGCCGCCGGCTGCTTCCCGGCGCTGATCGGCTGGACGGCGGTCACCGGAGAGCTCGCCTGGGCACCGGTGGTGCTGTTCCTGGTCGTGTTCTTCTGGACGCCGCCGCACTTCTGGGCGCTGGCGATCCGCTACCGCGAGGACTACGCGGCGGCCGACGTGCCGATGCTGCC
>NZ_DASSCL010000013.1:0-52607 GCF_035697785.1 Nocardioides sp. | reverse complement strand
CGAGCTGGCCCTGCACGACCTCTGCGACGCGATCGGGCTGTCGGTGCGGCCCGTCGACTGGCACGTGCAGCGATGGGGAGGCGGCCTGCCGCAGTACGCCGTCGGCCACGTCGACCGGTTGCGGCAGGTCCGGCTCGCCGTGGGCAAGGTCGACGCGCTCGCGATCTGCGGGGCGGCGTACGACGGGCTCGGCATCCCCGCCTGCATCGCCTCCGCCGAGGCTGCTGCCACCCAGATTCTCGAGTCGTTGGCCGGACAGGGAGAATGAAGCCATGACTGAAGCCGGAAGCAAGCGTCCGAACCAGGGCAAGGTCGCCAAGGACCTCAACGACACCATCCGCTACACGATGTGGTCGGTGTTCCACCTGCGCGACGTGATCGGCGACGGCGACCGGGCGAGCGAGGCCAACGAGGTCGAGAAGCTCTTCGAGGAGCTCGAGGCCTCCGACGTGCGCATCCGCGGCCTGTACGACGTGTCGGGTCTGCGCGCCGACGCCGAGCTGATGATCTGGTGGCACGCGGAGAGCTCCGACGACCTCCAGCAGGCCTACCACCGCTTCCGCCGCACGGCGTTCGGCCGCCGGCTAGACCCGGTGTGGTCGCAGATGGCGCTGCACCGCCCGGCGGAGTTCAACAAGAGCCACATCCCGGCCTTCCTCGCCGACGAGGAGCCGAGGCAGTACATCTGCGTCTACCCCTTCGTGCGGTCCTACGAGTGGTACCTCCTCGAGGACGAGGAGCGCCGCCGGATGCTCGCCGAGCACGGCATGATGGCCCGCGGCTACCCCGACGTCCGGGCGAACACGGTCGCGTCCTTCGCGCTCGGTGACTACGAGTGGATGCTGGCGTTCGAGGCCGACGAGCTGCACCGGATCGTCGACCTGATGCGGCACCTGCGCGCCTCCGACACCCGGCGGCACGTGCGTGAGGAGGTCCCGTTCTACACCGGCCGGCGGCGGACGCCGACCGAGCTGGTCAACGACCTTCCCTGACCGCCTCCGCGAGGGCCGCGGCGCGCTCGGAGCCGAGCACGTCCTCGAGCAGCAACGGCCGCTGGTCGGGTCCGGAGAGCGGCACCCGCCAGTTCGGGTACTCGTCGACGGTGCCGGGCTGGTTCTGCGTGCGCCGGTCGCCGACCGCGTCGGTGAGGGCCACGCAGCGCAGCCGGGACGGGGTGAGGGTGAGGTACTCGTGCAGTGCCAGCACGGTCTCCTCGACGTCCGCGCCGTCGGCGAGCAGCCCCCGGTTGCGCACCTCCGCGAGCCAGGTCTCGCGCTCCTCGTCGTCGGCGGCGACCTCCTCCTCCAGGGACCGGGTCAGCAGCCCGAGGTCGTGCCGCAGCCGCACGTGGTCGCCGGCGAGGAAGCCGGCGGTGGGCGGGAGGTCGTGGGTGGTCACCGACGCCATGCACAGCTCGCGCCATTTCTCGGCCGGCAGCGGGTTGCCGTTGCTGTCGCGTTCGAACCACAGGATCGAAGTGCCGAGGATGCCGCGCGACCGGAGGTAGTCGCGGGCCGAGGGCTCGACCACGCCGAGGTCTTCGCCGACCACGACGGCGCCGGCCCGCGCCGCCTCCAGGGCGAGCACGCCGATCAGCGCCTCGTGGTCGTAGCGGACGTAGGTGCCCTGGTCGGCAGTGCGGCCGCTCGGCACCCACCAGAGCCGGAACAGGCCGATGACGTGGTCCACGCGCACACCGCCGGCGTGCCGCAGCACCGCCCCGATCAGGTCGCGGAACGGCGCGTAGCCCGCCGCCTCGAGCGCCGTCGGCTGCCACGGCGGCTGCGACCAGTCCTGGCCCTGCTGGTTGTAGGCGTCCGGGGGAGCGCCGACACCGATCCCCTCGGCGTACGTCGACCGCAGCCGCCAGGCGTCCGCGCCGCCGGGGTGCACGCCGACCGCGAGGTCGTGCATGGTGCCGAGCCTCATGCCGGCCGACACCGCCCGGGTCTGCGCGTGCTGGAGCTGCTCGTCGAGCAGCCACTGCAACCACTCGGCGAAGGCCACGTCGTCCTCGTGGTCCGCGACGAACGCCGCGACCTCGGGGGAGTCGACCTGCTGCAGGGGTTCGGGCCAGTCGCGGTAGTCGAGCCCGTGCTGCTCGGCGAGCACGCACCAGGTCGCGTAGTCCCGGAGGGCGGACCCCTCGCGGCGCCGGAACGCCTGCAGGTCGTCCTCACGGCCCGGCGCCCGACGTACGGCGTGGATGAGGCCGAGCGCCTCCCGCTTGGCGGTCCAGGCCGTGTCGCGGTCGATCACGTCCGCCTCGTCGAGGGCGGTGTGCAGGTCGGCCGCCAGCCGGTCGACGCGGGCGCGGTCCGCGGGAGGCAGGTCGGCGTACTCCGGAATGCGCTCCACCCGGAGGTAGAGCGGGTTGAAGAACCGGCGCGAGCTCGGCAGGTACGGCGACGGCTCCATCGGCGCGCTCGGCTCGGCGGCGTGCAACGGGTTCACCAGCAGGTAGTCGGCGCCGAGGCCGGCGGACCAGACGCCCAGGTCGGCCAGGTCGGCGAGGTCGCCGACGCCCCAGGAGCTGCGCGACCGCACGCTGTACAGCTGAGCGGCGAAGCCCCAGGCGGCTCCGTCTCCGAGCCGCTCGGGCAGTCCGAGCCACGCCGGGGTGACGATCAGATGCGCCGCCGCCTCGTTGCCGACGGACCGGGCCCGCAGCGTGTGGTAGCCCAGCGGCAGGTCCGCCGGCAGCGCGAACGTCGCCTCCCCGACGACGCGGCCCTCGAGGTCGTACGGCGGCACCCACCGGTCGACCTGGGCCAGATCCTCACGGCGACCGCCCTGCTCGAGCTCGACCCAGACCTCGACCGGGTCGCCGTGGTCGACGTGCACCGGGACGTGCCGGGCGTCACCGGCCACCGCGACCACGCAGGCGGGCAGCATCCGCCGCCACGGCTCGTCGCGCCGTCGTTGCAGGGCCGCCGCGGGGTCGGTCGCGTCCACACCGAGCGCGGCGAGCACCTCGCCGACGGCCTCGTCCTCGACCAGGACGTGCCGGCCCTTCCAGTCGTGGTACTCCGTGGCGACGCCGTACGCGTGCGCCAGCTCGACCAGGGCGGGGCTCGGAGGGGTCACCCGACGATCATCGCGGATCGCCTTCGCGTGCCGGTCAGGCGGTGCCCTCCGCGGGTTGCAGCGTCAGGCTGATCGAGTTGATGCAGTACCTCTGGTCCGTCGGCGTGCCGTAGCCCTCGCCCTCGAACACGTGCCCGAGGTGCGACCCGCAGTTGGCGCAGCGCACCTCGACCCGTTTCATGCCCATCGAGCGGTCCTCGATGTACTCCACGCGGTCCTCGGCCAGCGGGGCGTAGAACGACGGCCACCCGCAGTGGGAGTCGAACTTGGTCTCCGAGCGGAACAGCTCGGTGTCGCAGGCGCGGCACTTGTAGACGCCGACGGTCTTGGTGTCGGTGTACTCACCGGTGTACGGCCGTTCGGTGCTCGCCTTGCGCAGCACGGCGTACTCCTCGCGCGAGAGCTGCTCGCGCCACTCCTCGTCGGACTTGGTGACCTGGTAGCCCATGCCCCCAGCCTACGGATCGGGCGGTCGGGCCGCGGCCCGGTGGTCGAGCTCGTCGAGACCACTACAGTGCCGAGCATGCCCAGCCCCGCGACCGAGGTCGATGCAGGCGGACGCAGCCTGCGCGTGTCCAGCCCCGACCGGGTCATCTACGAAGCCACCGCGACGACGGGCGAGGTGACCAAGCTCCAGGTCGTTGAGTACTACGTCGCCGTCGAGGACGGCATCATGCGCGCGCTTCGCGAGCGGCCCACCGCCCTGGAGCGCTGGCCCAAGGGCGTCCGTGAGGGCATGCGGCTCGCGACCGGCTACCAGGACCGCGACGCCGACGCGTTCTACCAGAAGCGGATGATGAAGGGCGCGCCGTCGTACGTCGAGTCCGCGACCGTGACCTTCCCGTCCGGGCGCACCGCGGAGGAGATGTGCCCGACGGAGGTTGCGGTGCCGGCCTGGGCCGCACAGATGGGCGCGATCACCTTCCACCCCTGGCCGTGCCGGCGCGACGACGTCGACCACCCCGACGAGTTGCGCATCGACCTGGACCCCCAGCCCGGCACCGACTTCGCCGATGCGGCGCGTGTCGCGATGGTGGCCCGCGACCTGCTGACCGACCTCGGCATGACCGGCTTCCCCAAGACCAGCGGCAACCGCGGCGTGCACATCTACGTGCGAATCGAGCCGCGCTGGGAGTTCGTCGACGTACGCCACGCGGCGATCGCCTTCGGCCGCGAGCTGGAGAAGCGCACCGACGGCGTGACCACGGCCTGGTGGAAGGAGGAGCGCGGGGAGCGGATCTTCGTCGACTTCAACCAGAACTCCCGGGACCGCACGATCGCGTCGGCGTACAGCCTCCGGCCCAAGCCCGGCGCTCCGGTCTCGACCCCGCTGCACTGGGACGAGCTCCCCGAGGTCCGTGATCCCCGGGTGTTCAACCTGTTCACCGTGCCCGACCGGCTGCGCGACCAGGGGGACCCGCACGCCGCCATCGACGACCACCCCTGCTCGCTCGAGCCGCTGCTGGAGCTGTTCGTGGAGCAGGGGTCGGTCGAGATGCCGTACCCGCCGGACTACCCCAAGATGCCGGGCGAGCCCCCGCGCGTGCAGCCCAGCAAGAAGGTCGCGTCGCACTGGGACGAGCACGGCAACCGGGTCGAAGGCACCTGATCCGACCCCGGGCACGCGACGAGGGCCGGAGCATCGCGCTCCGGCCCTCGCCGTTCCGATGTACTGCGCGGGTCAGTTGACCTGCACGGTCATCTGCCCGTTGCGGACGTTGGAGTTGAGCACCTGGATCTTCGTGCCGGTGTCCGGCACCTTGACGCTGCCACCCGGGTTGCCCTGGGCGTCGTAGTACGACTTCCACTTGCTGTCGTCGAACGTCGGGATCGCCGGTTGCGACGGGACGTTCAGCGTGGTCATCGTGACCTGGCCGTCCTTGGCCACCTCGCGGTGCAGCGACAGCGGGTCGGTCTTCTCCAGGCCGAACGTCGCGTCGAACGCCTGGATCCGGTTGCGGGCCGCCGTGCCGTCCGACCACCGCAGCGTGCCGCCCCGGGCGTCGACCGGCAGCGCCTCACCGGCACCGGGGTGCTGGCTGGTGTTGTTGTCGGACTGGAAGCCGTTGACGTACCAGACGAGCATGCCGTCCTGGTACGGGAACCGCTCAACCCAGTCGGGCTTCGATGCAGCCCAGCCGAAGTTGTACGGGCCCTGCTTCAGGGTGGCGTCGTTGCCGCCGTACTGACGGTTCTCGGCCAGGTAGAAGTGCTCATACTCCACCGGGTAGCTGTCGCCGGTGACGACGTAGAACCCGTTGGACGTCCAGTCCGGAGCGTCGTCCTCCACGTTCTCGACCAGCGCGTCGCCGACCGAGATGGCGTCGACCGCGAAGCCGAAGCCGTGGGTGTTCTCGTCGTTGGTCTGCCGGAAGCGGACCTTCACCGACTGGCCGGCGTAGGCCGAGAGGTCGGCGGTGAGCCCCTTCCAGCCGTTGGACTTGCCGCTGATGCCGCCGCCCTCGTTGACAGCGTTCGGGTCGTCCGGGTCGGACAGGCTGGTCTGGATCGACGTGAAGGACCCGCCGTCGACGGACACGTCGACGTAGCTGTAGTCGAAGCTCTTCTCGGTGTCGTAGTTGACCTGGGCGCTGAGCGTCCCGCCCGCCGGCACGGTGAACGCCGGGCTGGTCACCGAGGTGACCTTGGCGTCGTTGGTGCCCGAGAAGAAGTACTTCGACCCCTGCACCCCCGAAGCGATGGGCGACTTCACGTTGCCGAACGCCGTCGGCAGCTTCACCAGCGCCGCCTGCGCGCGCTTCGTGGCGTGGTGGGACGGGCCGAGCTTGACCTCCTCGCTCTGGCCGGCCTCGACGGTCTCGTAGTCCAGCCAGTTGAGGAAGAGCTTCTCCCACGGACCCATGTGGTTGGGCGTGGTGCCGATGGCCTCGCCGCCGTGGTTGAGCCACGAGCCGGAGCTCATGAGCGTCCAGAAGGCGGTGCTGTTCTCGCCGCCCTTGGTGTCGTAGAAGTCGGGCAGGCCCAGGTCGTGGCCGTACTCGTGGGCGAACACGCCGAGACCGCCGTTCTCCGGCTCGGTCGTGTAGTCGCGGATCCAGAAGTCGGTGTTGCCGATCTTGATGCCGCCGAGCTTCGGGTGGTTCTTGGGGCCGATGCCGTCCTTGTAGAAGCCGTTCTGGTTGACCGCCCAGCGGTGTGACCAGATGTCCTCCTCGGGCGCGCCGGCCTCCTCGCCCTCTCCGGCGTGGATGGCCTGGAAGTGGTCGATGTAGCCGTCGGGCTCGTTGAAGTTGCCGTTGCCGTTGGCGTCGTACCGGTCCCACTGGTCGAACGTCTTCAGGTACGCCGAGATCTGCTCATCCGTCTTGCCGGCCGCCTTCTGCTGGGCGTACCACGCCTCGGCGGTGTCGTCGATGAAGCGCGTCATGTCGACGTGGCTCTCGGTGTAGCCGTAGCTTGACGTGCTGTTGGGCACCTGTACCCACTCGGACACGTCGCCGGTCACCTCGTAGCGACCGCTCGACATCTCCTTGTAGACCTGCTGGAACGACTCGCCGTTCTGGTCGGGCATGCCGTTGAAGAACATGTCCATGAAGTGCTTGCGGTCGAAGCTCGACGTCCAGTAGGTGCTGTTGTCCTTGCTGCGGTCCGGCTCGGGGATCTGGCCCTTCGCCGGACCCGTCACGCCGGCCGGGAAGACGGTGTCCGGGGTGGAGGCGACCCCGTCCCAGTTGCCGGTCTTGCCGGCGCGCTCGTCCTGCTGGTTGCCGAACTCGACGAGGAAGGACAGCAGCTTGTCGCTCGACTGCGTGCCGTACTCCACCCACTGGCCGGGCGCGACCTTGACGGCCTTGGACCCGCCGCGCTGCTGGACCTCGGCGTTGCCGGTGACGACCTGGCGGACGGCCTCGGCCTTCTGCTCGCGCCGTTCGGCGGCGAGGGGGTCGGGCCGGTCGTCGGACTTGGGGGCGGCGTGCACGGGGCCGCTGACCAGGCTGTCGTCGCCGGCGCCCGGGGTGGGCGCCGCACCGGCGGGGAACTGTGCTGATGTGGCGAGCAGGGCGGCCGTGGCCACCCCGCCGAAGACGCTGACGTGGCGTCGTTTCACGGGGGATCTCCATCTCCAGGGGAATGCCCGACCCGCGGTTCTCGAGGTCGGGGCAACTTGCGTATGCCAACAAACGTGGGCCGGAGAAAGAAGGTGCAGACCCCTGCACGTTTGTGCATTGCACAGATGTGCAACGAATGTCCCGTTTGCGTTATCACGCCGGTGGGGAGGTCGCCCCGCCGGGGTCGGCTCGGCCTAGGCTGCGGGCGTGACCGAGCCGCACCCGCCGTTTCCCGAGCCGAAAGTGCACACCGGCGACGCCGCCGAGCTCTTTGCGCTGTACCTCGACTGGTACCGCGCCACGGTGCTGCACAAGGTGTCGGTGCTCGACGAGGTCGAGCGGCGCACGACGCGGCTCCCGTCGGGCTGGACGCCGCTGGAGATGCTCACCCACCTCGCGCACATGGAGCGACGTTGGTTCGTGTGGGGCTTCCTGGGAGAGGATGTGGCGGACCCGTGGGGCGACGCGGTCGAGGGGCGCTGGCACGTCCCGGAGGACGTGACGTTCGAGGACCTCGCGGCGATGCTGCGTGAGGTGGGCGCGCGGACGAGCGTCGTGCTGAGGGAGACTCCGCTCGACCGGCAGGCGCCGCCCGGACCGCGGTTCGGCGACGGGGAGCCGGCGACGCTCGGCTGGATCTGCTTCCACGTGCTCCAGGAGTACGCCCGGCACGCGGGGCATCTCGACGTGGCCGTCGAGCTCGCCGGAGGTCCGACGGGCGAGTAGCCCGGCGAAGGCCGCTGCTAGAAGCCGGAGACGCCCTCGCCGCCGCCGGCCTGCTCGTCGAAGTTCTCGTGCTCGAGCAGGTGCAGGATCGGCACGCCCAGCTTGCGGCGCGCCCGGTGGGTCCAGTCGAGGTGGAAGAACTCCGCCACCACGTGCGGGCGGGTCAAGATGATGACCTCCGCGGCGTCGACCTCCTCGACCTTGGTCTGCAGGGCCTCGATCGGGTCGGCGGTCACCACCTCGCCGACCACGTTGCACCCGGCGGTGCCGAGCCGGTCGATGCAGTCACTGACGTCGTCTCGGGCCTGGTCGAGCAGCTCGCGCTGCATAGCCTCGAGGTTCTCGCTGTCCATCACCATCGCGGGGGTGGCCAGCACCTCGCTCGCGGCGATCGACCCGAGGGCGGACTCGACGCGAGCCGCGGCGTCCTCGACGGGCAGCAGGACGTGGTAGCGGACCGGGTCAGCGACGTCCGTGTGCAGGCTACGCACCTGCACGGCGTCATCAGCGGAGAGAGGCTGCTCCACGAGGAGCACCACGTCGTACGTCTCGCTCATGCAGGGAGCCTAGCCCTGTTTTCCGAGAACCGAGGCGAGGTCGTAGGACACCGGCTCCTCGAGCTGCTCGTAGCCGCACGACTCGGGGTCGCGGTCGGTGCGCCACCTCTTGAACTGCGCCGTGTGCCGGAACCGCGAGCCCTCCATGTGGTCGTAGCCGACCTCCAGGACGCGCTCGGGACGCAGCGGCACGAACGACAGGTCCTTGCCCGCGCTCCACCGGCTCTGGGTGCCGGGAACCCTGTCGGGGTTGGCGATCGCCCACTCCGACCACTGACCCCACGGGTGCTCGCTGAGGTCCTCGGCCACCAGTGGCTGCAGCTCCTCGATCAGCTCGGCGCGACGCTTCGCCGTGAACGACGCGGACACGCCGATGTGCTGGAGCCGGCCCTCGTCGTCGTACAGGCCGAGCAGCAGGGACCCCAGCAGCGGCTGCTCCGGAGTCGACGTCTTGTGCAGCCGGTAGCCGGCGACGACCACGTCGGCGGTGCGCTCGTGCTTGATCTTGAGCATGGTGCGGGCGTTGGGCTGGTACGGCGCGTCGAGCGGCTTGGCGACCACCCCGTCGAGTCCCGCGCCCTCGAAGCGCTCGAACCAGTCCTCCGCCTCGGCCGCGTCCGTCGTCGTGCGGGTGAGGAAGATCGGCGCCTGCACGCCGGCGAGCTCGGTCTCGAGGCGCTCGCGTCGAGCCGAGAACGGTTCGCGCATCAGCGACCCGTCGTCGACGGCCAGCAGGTCGAAGGCCACGTAGCCGGCCGGTGTGGTCTCGGCGAGCATCCGCACCCGGGAGTCGGCGGGGTGGATCCGCTCCTGCAGCTTCTCGAACTCGAGGCGATCACCGATGGCGACGAACAGCTCGCCGTCGAGCACGCACCGATCGGGGAGGTTCGCCTTCACGGCGTCGACGACCTCGGGGAAGTAGCGGGTGAGTGGCTTGGTGTTGCGGCTGGCCAGCTCGACCTCGTCGCCGTCGCGGAACACGATGCAGCGGAAGCCGTCCCACTTCGGCTCGAACGACAGCCCCCCGTGCTTAGCGGGATCGGGGATCCCCTTCACGGACTTCGCGAGCATCGGCTGGACCGGGGGCATCACAGGCAGGCGCACGCCCGAAGCCTACGATGCAGCGATGTCGACCGGGCCGATCCAGCTGAGCGCACGCAACCCATCCGTGCCCAGGGACCGGCTGCTCGCCGAGCTGGTGCCGCCCCCGAGGTTCGTCGACGTCAGCTTCGAGTCCTACGAGCCTGACCCGGCGCAGCCGTCGCAGGCCGAGGCGGTGCGGGTGCTGCGGGAGTTCGCCGCAACGATCGGCTCCCGCCCCAAGAAGAAGGGGCTGTTCCGCAAGGTCGAGCCCGAGGGGCCGGGCGGGGTCTACCTCGACGGCGGGTACGGGGTCGGCAAGACGCACCTGCTGGCGTCGCTGTGGCACGTCGCGCCGGGACCCAAGCTCTTCGCCACCTTCGTGGAGCTGACCCACCTGGTCGGTGCGCTGGGCTTCCACGAAGCCGTCGCGGCGCTCTCGTCGTACCGCCTGATCTGCGTCGACGAGTTCGAGCTCGACGACCCGGGCGACACCGTGCTCGTGTCCACCCTGCTCGGCAAGCTCCGCGGCGAGGGGGTGAGGCTGGCCGCCACCTCCAACACGCTGCCCGGCAAGCTCGGGGAGGGCCGGTTCGCGACGGCCGACTTCCTGCGCGAGATCCAGAGTCTGAGCGACCACTTCCTGTCGGTGCGCATCGACGGCGAGGACTACCGGCACCGGGGTCTGCCCGACCCGCCGCCGGCCCGCACCGACGACGAGGTGCGGGCCGCCGCGGAGCGACCGGGTGCCAGCCACGACCACTTCGTCGACCTGCACCGGCACCTCGTCGACGTCCACCCGTCGAGGTACGGCGCGCTGCTCGACGACGTGTCGCTGGTCTGCCTCGAGGACGTCCGCACCGTCGACGACCAGAGCGTCGCGCTGCGTCTCGTGGTGCTCGCGGACCGGATGTACGACCGTGACCTGCCGGTGGTGGCCAGCGGCGTCACGTTCGACGAGCTGTTCGCGCCGGCCCTGCTCGAGGGCGGCTACCGCAAGAAGTACTACCGCGCGGTGAGCCGCCTGGTCGCGCTGGCGCGTGAGGGCGCGGGCATGTCCGAGGCGCCCGACTGAGCCGGCTGGCATGATCGCCGCATGATCTCGCAGCTGCTCGGCGTACCCCCGGGGCCGGTGTCCCTCTCCGACCTGGACCCGTCCGGCACACCCGGCTTCGACGGCGGCAAGTCCGAGGGGAAGCAGGCGCTGGCGGACCTCGCCGAGCCGTTGTCGGATCTCCAGGAGCGGCTGTTCGCGGCCGGCCGGGCGGGCGATGACGAGCGTCGCGTGCTGCTGGTGCTGCAGGGCATGGACACGTCGGGCAAGGGTGGCGTGATGCGGCACGCCGTTGGCCTGTTCGACCCCCAGGGCGTGCGGATCAAGGCGTTCAAGGCCCCCACCGAGGAGGAGCGCGCCCACGACTTCCTCTGGCGGATCGAGCGGGAGCTGCCCGAGGCCGGGACGATCGGGATCTTCGACCGTTCGCACTACGAGGACGTGCTCATCGGGCGGGTGCGCGGGCTGGCCGACGAGGACGAGATCGAGCGGCGCTACGCGGCGATCAACGACTTCGAGCAGCGCGTCGTCGACGGCGGTACGACGGTCGTCAAGTGCATGTTGCACATCTCCGCCGGCGAGCAGCAGGCCCGGCTGCTCGAACGGCTGGACAACCCCGAGAAGCACTGGAAGTACAACCCCGGCGACGTCGACGAGCGGGCCCTGTGGCACGACTACCAGCGCGCCTACGAGATCGCCCTGGAGCGGTGCAACACCGAGGCGGCGCCGTGGCACGTCGTACCGGCGGACCGCAAGTGGTACCGCAACTGGGCGGTCGCGACGCTGCTGCACGAGACCCTGGCCGGTTTCGAC
The DNA here is from genome assembly GCF_035697785.1 of Nocardioides sp. GTDB lineage: Bacteria > Actinomycetota > Actinomycetes > Propionibacteriales > Nocardioidaceae > Nocardioides_B. Next base: position 41,220 of record NZ_DASSCL010000013.1, on the reverse strand, counting down.
CTGGGCTGGCCCGCCGCCGACTTCGACGTGGAGACGGAGCGCAAGCGGCTGCTCGCGCTCGAGGTCTAGGCCCGGGTTGAGCGCCGTGATCCGCACCGTGTCGGCGACCCGCTACGTCGCGCCGCTGCGCGAGGGCGGTTCGCTGCCCGGCATCGTCGAGGCCGACGACCTGGGCACCTACGTCTGCAAGTTCCGCGGCGCCGGCCAGGGCGCCAAGGTGCTTGTCGCGGAGGTCGTGGTCGGCGAGCTCGCCCGGCGCCTGGGCATCGCCACCCCGGAGCTGGTCGTGGTCGACCTCGACGCCGCGATCGGGAGGTACGAGGCCGACGAGGAGGTGCAGGACCTGCTCACCGCAAGCATCGGGGCGAACCTCGGGGTCGACTTCCTGCCCGGCTCGTTCGGCTTCGACGCCGGCTGCACGCCCGACCCCGAGGTCGCCGCCCGGGTGCTCTGGCTCGACGCGCTGACCGCCAACGTGGACAGGTCCTGGCGCAACCCGAACCTGCTGATCTGGCACGGAGACCTGTGGGCGATCGACCACGGGGCCTGCCTGTACTTCCACCACGGCTGGTCCGGCGGCGTCGGATCGCCCGACCGGTTCGCCGCCCAACCGTACGACGCCTCCGACCACGTCCTCGCCGGCTACCGGGCCGGTCTGCCCGAGGTCGACCGGGAGCTGGCGGAGCGGGTGAACCGAGGCCTGCTCGAGGAGGTCGTCGCGCTGGTGCCGGACGTCTGGCTCGAGCCGGTGCCGGGGGCGGAGACACCCGCCGCGCTGCGCGCCGCCTACGTCGACTTCCTGCTCGCCCGGGTGAGTGGCGAGCGTGGCTGGCTGCCCGTGGCCGGTGGTCGACCCGCTACCGGTGGTCCAGCTCGTCGAGACCAGGTGACCCGATGACGGCTCGGCTGCCCTTCCAATACGTCGTGGTGCGATGCGTGCCGCGTGTCGATCGGGAGGAGTTCGTCAACGTCGGCGTGGTCCTGCACTGCCAGCAGGCCGACTTCCTGGAAGCCCGCTGGCACGTGGACCGCGACCGGCTGGTGGCGCTGGCGTCCGACGTCGACCTCGACGCCGTCTGCTCCGCGCTGCGGGCCATCGAGGCGGTCTGCCGCGGCGACGAGTCGGCCGGGGAGGCGGGACGTGCCCCCATGGGCACGCGGTTCGGGTTCGTCAAGGCTCCGCGCTCCACCGTCGTACAGCCCGGACCGGTGCATGGCGGCACGACCGACGACCCCGACGGCCAGCTCGACCACCTGCTGGACCGGCTCGTCCGCTGAGCGGCGGCGGCGCGACGTGGGCGTGGCGGTCGCGAGCTTCCCCAGGAGATCTCCCGGTTCCCGTGGTGAGTTCGCCCCGGGAAGGGGTGGATTACCACGGGACCGTGGTAATCCACCCCCCACCTACAGGTTGATCATGTGCCCCGCGATGCCCTCGACGGCCTCCTTGACCGCCTCGGACAGCGTCGGGTGCGCGAACACGTTGCGGGCCACCTCGTCGGCGGAGAGGTCCCAGCGCTGGGCCAGGGTCAGCGCTGGGAGCAGCTCGGTCACGTCGGGGCCGATCATGTGCGCGCCGAGGATCTCGTTGTACTTGGCGTCGGCGACCACCTTGACGAAGCCGACCTCGTCGCCGAGGCCCTTGGCCTTGCCGTTGGCGGTGAACGGGAACTTCGCCACCTTGACGTCGTACCCCTTGTCCTTGGCCTGCTCCTCGCTGTAGCCGAAGGACGCGATCTGGGGCTGGCAGAACGTCGCGCGCGGGATCATGTCGAAGGCGATCTCCACCGTCTCCGCGCCGGCGATCGTCTCGGCGGCGACGATGCCCATCGCCTCCGCGGTGTGCGCGAGCATGAGCTTGCCGGTGCAGTCGCCGATCGCGTAGACGCCGTCGACGTTGGTGCGGCCACGCTCGTCGACGACGATCGCGCCCCGGTCGCTGACCTCGACGCCGGACTTCTCGAGCCCGAAGCCCTCCACCCGCGGGGCGAAGCCGATGGCCTGGAGCACCTTGTCGGTCTCGATCACCTTCTGCTCACCGCCGTCGGCGGGGGAGACCTTGACCTTGACCTTGTCGCCGGAGTCGTCGATCGACTCGACCTTGGTGGAGAGCATCACGTTCACGCCGAGCTTCTTGTACTGCCTGAGGAGCTCCTTGGAGACCTCGGGGTCCTCGGTGGGGACCATCCGGTCGAGGAACTCGACGATCGTGACGTCGACGCCGAAGTTCTTCATCACGTAGGCGAACTCCACGCCGATCGCGCCGGAGCCGGCGATCAGGATCGAGCCGGGCAGCTCGTCGGTGAGGATCTGCTCCTCGTAGGTCACCACGCGCTCGGAGAGCGAGGTCCCTGGGACGAGCCGGGTGGTCGCGCCGCTGGCGATGATCACGTGCTCGCCCGTGACGTCCGAGGTGTTGCCGTCAGCATCCTGTACTTCGATCGTCTTCGCGTCCTTGAACGTGCCCCAGCCGTGGATCTCGGTGATCTTGTTCTTCTTCATCAGGAAGTGGACGCCCTTGACGATGGCGTCGGACACCTTGCGGCTGCGGGCGTGCGTGGGCCCGAAGTCCATCGACGCGTCGCCGGTGATCCCGAACTTGTCCTTCTCGTGGGTCAGGATGTGCGCGAGCTCCGCGTTGCGGAGCAGGGCCTTCGACGGGATGCAGCCCACGTTGAGGCAGACACCGCCCCAGTACTTCTCCTCGATGACGGCGACGCTCTTGCCGAGCTGGGCCGCGCGGATGGCGGCGACGTACCCACCGGGGCCGGCACCGAGGACGACGACGTCGAAGTTTTGGCTCATGCAGCCACCCTAGGGGGTGGTCCGGAGGGTGCAGAACCGTGTCCCGTTCGGGTCAGGCGCGGCTGCCCGCCCTCGATCCGGCATGAAGGCGGAGCCGGCACGAGTAGGCGCCGAAACCCGCCCGGATCAGACCGGAACGAGCTCGACGGCCCCGACCGCGTAGCGGGCCAGGATCGTCCGGGCCACCTCGGGGTCGGCGCCCAGCGGGTCGGACACCGCGACCGCGCCGGCCTCGAGGGCGAGCTCCGCGGCCCGGTCGGGCAGGAAGCCCGGGGCGAGGAACAGCGACCCGACGGCGATGTGTCGTCGACCCTCGGCACGGAACTGCCGGACCGCCTCACCCGTGGCCGGGGGAGCGGCCGACGCGTACGCCGCGACGGTGGGCAGCTTGTGCCGGGAGCCCCAGAGTCGGGCCAGCCTGGCGACGGCCTGGTTGGCCAGGGCGTCGGACGAGCCGGCCGCCGCGAGCACGAGCGCGTCGAGCTCGCGGACCCGGGCGTCCTTCAGCGCGGAGCGCAGCCGGCGGTCGAGGACCTCGAGGAAGACCGACTCCAGCCCGAGCACGCGCGTGGCCCGGATCCGCAGGTTCTCGTGCCGGGCGGTCGCCTCCGCGATCACGTCGGGCACGTCGACCTTCGCGTGGTAGGCCTCCGAGAGCAGCAGCGGCACGACCACGATCTCGTCGTAGCCGGCGCGGACGAGCTTGTCGACGACGGTGCCGAAGGACGGCTTCGAGAGCTCGAGGAACGCAGGCTCGATGCGCAGGTCCGGGCGCATCGCGCGGACCTCGCCGACGAGTGCCTTGATCGTGGCGGCCGAGCGCGGGTCGCGGCTGCCGTGGGCCAGGGCCACCAGTGCAGGAGCGGTCATGAGCTGACTCCCTTTCGTGGTTCGGGCTGGTGAGTGGTGGCGTCCGACGTCGTTGTCGTCCAGCCGGCGGGTGGTGCCGGGTTCGGGGTCACTGGTGGATCCCGCACTCGGTCTTGCCGGTGCCGGCCCAGCGCCCGCTGCGCGGGTCCTCGCCTGGGGCGACGCGGCGCGTGCACGGCCAGCAGCCGATCGACGGGTAGCCGTCGTACTGCAGAGGGTTGACCAGTACGCCGTGCTCGGCGACGTAGCGGTCGACGTCGTCGTCCGACCAGCGTGCGAGCGGGGAGACCTTGACCTTGCGCTTCTTCTCGTCCCAGCCGATCACGGGCGCGATCACCCGGTCGTGGGTCTCGGCCCGGCGCAGTCCGGTCGCCCAGGCGTCGTACCCGTGGAGGGCCTCGTTGAGCGGCGCGACCTTGCGCAGCGCGCAGCACAGGTCGGGGTCGCTGGCGAACAGGTCCTTGCCGTACGCCGCGTCCTGCTCCTCGACGCTCTGCTTGGGCGTGATGCTGATCAGGTTGACCGGCAACGTCGCCTCGACGGCGTCGCGGGTGCCGAGCGTCTCGGCGAAGTGGTAGCCGGTGTCGAGGAAGACCACGTCGATGCCGGGCGCCACGGTGGAGGCAAGGTGCGAGAGCACACCGTCGGCCATGGACGAGGTGATGCAGAACCGCTCGCCGAACGTCGCGACCGCCCACTCGATGATGACCTCGGCCGGGGCGAGCTCGAGGTCGGCGCCGGCGTGCCGGACCAGCTCCTTGAGCTCTGCCTCCGTGCGTCCCTCGGTCTGCGTGCCGCGGAAGGCGCGGGCCGCCGTCGTGGTCGCGGCGCTCACGGCCGTGTCCCCGACGCCGAGCCCGGCCGGGCGATCATCCCGAGCATCTTCAGCGTGAACGCCCGGAGGCACGCGCGGCACTCCCAGGCGTCGCGGCCGTCGCCCTCGGCCGGCTCGTGCGGGCGAAGGTTCTCGTCACCGCAGTAGGGGCAGTGGAAGGGCACGCCGCGGCTGCTCATGCGGGGTCCCCGTGGAAGCGGAAGCGGTCTCGGGTGTTCATGCCACGACCTCGAGGACCCGGTCGCCGCGCAGCGACTCGTCGTCGGCCCGGGCCACCCAGGTCGCGAACCGCTCGCCGTCCTCACGCTCTGTGAGGTAGGCGCGCACGACGTTGGTGACGTAGTCGTCGAGCCCCGCGCTGGTGACCTTGTGGGCCCGCAGCTTCTTCCCCAGCGCCGGCTCGAGCCCGAGGGCGCCGCCGAGGTGGACCTGGAAGCCCTCGACCTGGTTGCCGTCGGCGTCCAGGACCAGCTGGCCCTTGAGCCCGATGTCGGCGACCTGGGTGCGCGCGCAGGCGTTGGGGCAGCCGTTGACGTTGACGGTGATCGGGGTGTCCAGGTCGGGGAACCGGCGCTCCAGCTCGGAGATCAGCGCGGCGGCACGGTGCTTGGTGTCGACGATGGCGAGCTTGCAGAACTCGATGCCGGTGCACGCCATGGTTGATCGCCGCCAGTTCGACGGTCGGCCGCTGAGGCCGATGGACTCGGCGTCGTCGAGGAACGCGTCGAGGCGGTCGCCGTCGAGGCCCAGCACCACGAGCTTCTGGTGAGCGGTCAGCCGGACCCCGGCCGCGCCGTACCGCTCGACCAGGTCGGCCAGTCCGGTGAGCACGGTCCCCGCGACCCGACCGACCGTGGGGGCGAGCCCAACGTAGTAGCGGCCGTCCTTCTGCAGGTGCGCGCCGATGTGGTCGCCCTGGTCCACCGGTGAGCCGGGGGAGGGGTTGCTGACCAGGGCGCGGTGGAGGTACTCGTTCTCGAGCACGTCGCGGAACTTCTCGACTCCCCAGTCCGCGACCAGGAACTTCAGCCGGGCGCGCGAGCGCAGCCGGCGGTAGCCGTAGTCGCGGAAGATGGAGATGACGCCTTCCCACACGTCTGGCACGTCGTCGAGCGCCACCCAGACCCCGAGCTTCTGCGCGAGCATCGGGTTGGTCGACAGCCCGCCTCCGACCCAGAGGTCGAAGCCGGGCCCCAGCTCGGGGTGGACCGTGCCCACGAACGACACGTCGTTGACCTCGGGAGCGACGTCGTGGCTCGGGTGGCCGGTGAGGGCGGTCTTGAACTTGCGTGGGAGGTTGGAGTACTCGGGGTCGCCGATGTAGCGGCGCTTGATCTCCTGCAGTGCGGACGTCCCGTCGATGATCTCGTCGGCCGCGATGCCGGCGACCGGCGATCCGAGGAACCCCCGCGGCGAGTCGCCGCACGCCTCGATGGTGTCGAGACCGGCGTTGTCGAGCGTCGCCCAGATGGCCGGGACGTCCTCGATGCGGATCCAGTGGTACTGGATGTTCTGGCGGTCGGTGATGTCGGCGGTGTCGCGCGCGTACGACGTGCTGACGTTGCCGAGCGCACGTACGGCCTCGGCCGAGAGCAGGGCACCGTCGGTGCGCACGCGCATCATGAAGAACTCGTCGTCGAGCTCGTGCTCCTCGAGCGCGGCTGTCTTGCCGCCGTCGAGCCCCGGGCGCCGCTGGGTGTAGAGCCCCATCCACCGGAACCTGCCGCGCAGGTCGGCGGGGTCGATGGAGGCGAAGCCGCGCTTGGAGTAGATGTCCAGGATCCGGGCCCGCACGTTGAGCGGGTTGTCGTCCTTCTTGGCCTGCTCGTTCTTGTTCAGTGGCTCGGTGTAGCCCAGCGCCCACTGGCCCTCGCCGCGTTTCGGGCGGGGTCGCGCGGGCCGCTGCGGACGGCCGGGACCGGAGGTGGCGGCCGGCTGGGTGGGGGTGCTCATTGGCAGACGTTCCTCAGGAGAGGGAGACGCACGTATCGCTGGGTTCCACCCGACGCCGTTGTCGAGGTGCATGCCGGCGACCGCGCGCCCCGGCTGACGGGATGGTCAGGGGGCGGGTCAGCGGTGCCAGTGCATACACATCATGCTGCGGGTACGGCCGAGGTCCACGTGGCGCCTGGCCACGAGGTACGTCGTCGTTGCAGCACTGATCATGGCCGCAAGTCTCAGGGTGCGGACGCCGTGACCACAAACCCCGATCTCATGACGTGAGACGCGCATCCACTATTTGGTACGGCGTGCGGTCCCCTGCCGGTCCCGAGACCGCCTCACTAGGGTGGGGCGCATGACCGCGCCGAGCAACCAGAACAGCCCCTTCTCAGGCGGGGATCCGGTGTCCAACGCCCGGGCCAGCTCCGCCTACGACGCCGCGCTGGAGGTGATCGCCGCGGTGGAGCCCCGTGTGGCCGAGGCCACACGCGCCGAGCTGGCCGACCAGCGGGCGTCCCTCAAGCTGATCGCGTCGGAGAACTACGCCTCGCCGGCCGTGCTGCTGGCGATGGGCACGTGGTTCTCCGACAAGTACGCCGAGGGCACTGTCGGCCACCGCTTCTACGCGGGGTGCCAGAACGTCGACACCGTCGAGGCGCTCGCTGCCGAGCACGCACGTGAGCTGTTCGGGGCGCCGTACGCCTATGTTCAGCCGCACTCGGGCATCGACGCCAACCTGGTCGCGTTCTGGTCGATCCTGGCGCACCGCGTCGAGTCGCCGGCGCTCGAGAAGCACGCGGTCAAGAACGTCAACGAGCTCTCCGAGGGCGACTGGGAGACGCTGCGGCACGAGTTCGGCAACCAGCGGATGCTCGGGATGTCCCTCGACGCGGGCGGCCACCTGACCCACGGGTTCCGGCCCAACATCAGCGGCAAGATGTTCCACCAGCGGTCCTACGGCACGGATCCCGAGACCGGGCTGCTCGACTACGACCGGGTGGCCGCGGCGGCGCGCGAGTTCCGCCCCCTGGTGCTGATCGCGGGCTACTCGGCGTACCCGCGGCGGGTGGACTTCGCGAAGATGCGCGAGATCGCCGACGAGGTGGGCGCCACCCTGATGGTCGACATGGCGCACTTCGCGGGGCTGGTCGCGGGCAAGGTCTTCACCGGTGACGAGAACCCCGTCCCGTTCGCGCACGTCACCACGACGACGACCCACAAGTCGCTGCGCGGCCCGCGCGGCGGGCTGGTGCTGGCGCAGGAGGAGTTCGCCTCCTCGGTCGACCGTGGCTGCCCGATGGTGCTCGGCGGCCCGCTCTCGCACGTCATGGCGGCCAAGGCGGTGGCGTTGGCCGAGGCCCGCCAGCCGGCCTTCCAGGACTACGCCCAGCGGATCGCGTCGAACGCGAAGTCCCTCGCCGACGGCTTCCTCAGCCGCGGCGCGAACCTCGTCACCGGCGGGACGGACAACCACCTGGTGCTGCTCGACGTGTCGTCGTTCGGGCTGACCGGTCGTCAGGCCGAGACGGCGCTGCTCGACGCGGGCGTCGTCACCAACCGCAACTCGGTCCCGGCGGACCCCAACGGCGCCTGGTACACCTCAGGCATCCGGCTCGGCACCCCCGCGCTCACCACGCGCGGCTTCGGCCACGACGAGTTCGACCGGGTCGCCGAGCTGATCGTCGACGTGCTGGCCAACACGGAGCCCGGTACGACGAAGGCGGGCGCACCGTCCAAGGCGTCGTACGTCCTCGGCGACGGGGTGGCCGACCGCACCAAGGCCGCCAGCGCCGAGCTGCTCGACAAGCACCCGCTCTACCCCGGCTTGGAGCTCACCTGACCGCCGAGTTGTCAGTGAGACAACCGGTTATGACCGGCTGACGCTCTGACAACTCAGCGGGGGGTTGGTGTGGTGCGCTCGACGATGCCGGCGAGGTCGGTGCCGCGGGGGAGCGTGCCGAGCGTGCCGCCGTACTCCGTGCCCAGCCGGGTCGCGCAGAAGGCGTCGGCGACCGCGGGCGGGCCGTGCTGCACGAGCAGGGCGCCCTGCAGGCAGGCGGCCATCTGGCCGGCGAGCCGGCGGGCGCCGACCTCCAGCGCGGAGGTGTCGGCGAGCGACTCGAGCACGTGGTGCACGGCCCGGTCGAGCCGCGGGTCCTCGCCCTGGGCGCGGCCGACCTCGGTGATCCAGGCCTCCAGCACCTCGGGCTCCCGGGTCAGGGCGCGCAGCACGTCGAGCGCGTTGACGTTGCCGGACCCTTCCCAGATGGAGTTCAGGGGCGACTCGCGGAAGAGCAGAGGCATCGCCGACTCCTCGACGTAGCCGTTGCCGCCGAGGCACTCCAGCGCCTCGGCCACCATCATCGGCGTGCGCTTGCAGACCCAGAACTTTGTGAGCGGCAACGCGATCCGGCGCAGCGCGGCCTCATGGGGGTCGTGCGCCGCGTCCACGGCGGCCGCGAGGCGGATCGCGAGGGCGGTCGCGGCCTCGGACTCGACGGCCAGGTCGGCTATCACGTTCTGCATCAGCGGCTTGTCGGCCAGCAGCCCCCCGAACGCGGACCGGTGCGCGACGTGCCAGGACGCCTCGGCGAGCGAGCGCCGCATGAGGGAGGCGGACCCGAGCACGCAGTCGAGCCTGGTGGCCGCGACCATCTCGATGATCGTGCGCACCCCGCGACCCTCGTCGCCGAGCCGCCGGGCCCAGGTCATGCGGAACTCCAGCTCCGACGACGCGTTGGAGCGGTTGCCGAGCTTGTCCTTGAGCCGCACCACGTCGAGCTGGTTGCGGGTGCCGTCGGCGAGCACGCGCGGCACGAGGAAGCAGGTGAGGCCGCCCGGCGCCTGCGCCAACACGAGGAACACGTCGTTCATGGGGGCGGAGGTGAACCACTTGTGGCCGGCCAGGGTGTACTCGCCGTCGACGGACGTCGGGGTCGCGCGGGTGACGTTGGCGCGCACGTCGGAGCCGCCCTGCTTCTCGGTCATCCCCATGCCCGCGAGCGCGCCCGCCTTGTCGGAGACCGGCCGGAGCCCGAAGTCGTAGCTCGTCGAGGCCAGGTGCGGGATCCACTCCTTGGCGATCGAGTCGTCGACCCGGAGGGCGGGCACCGCGGCGTACGTCATGGAGATCGGGCAACCGTGCCCCGGCTCGGTCTGCGACCAGGCGAAGAAGCCGGCGGCGCGGCGCACGTGCGGGTGCGGCCGCTCGGACGTCCAGGGCGCCGCCTGCAGGCCGTGTCCGACCCCGCGCTCCATGAGCCAGTGCCACGACGGGTGGAAGCGGACCTCGTCGACGCGGTTGCCGTAGCGGTCGTACGGCGTCAGCTCCGGCTCGTGCCGGTTGGCCTCCAGGCCGTGTTCACGGGCCTCCGCCGAGCTCGCCTCGGCGCCGAGCGCGACCAGGTCGTCGACGATGTCGGCGGACGCGTGCCGGGTGACGGCCTCGACCAACGCGAGGTCGGAGGAGACGGTGTTGTGGTCGACGAGGGGTGGTGCCTGGTTCGTGGCTCCCCGGATGTCAGCGGCCATGTCGTTACCCTAGGGCGTGGCCTCTGAACGCCTGGCACACCACGTGCGGACCGGTGTGTGGGTGACCCGGTGGGAGCACCTCCGCGGTGCGACGTGGCGCCTTGTCGTGTCCACGGTGGGCACCTGCTTCCGCAACCGGGTCACCGGGCTGGCCGCCGAGGCGGCCTTCTTCGCCCTGCTCTCGCTGCCGCCGCTGGTCTTCGGGCTGGCCGGCTCGATCGGCTTCGTGTTCGACCGGTTCAGCCAGACCCAGGTCGAGGGGGTCCGCGAGCAGGTCCTCGAGCTGGCGTCCAGGGCGCTGACCGAGCCGACGGTGGAGACCGTCATCAAGCCGACCCTCGACGACGTGCTCGGGCCGGGCCGCTTCGACATCATCTCGATCGGCTTCATCCTCGCGCTGTGGTCCGGGTCCCGCGCGCTCAACGTCTTCGTCGACACCATCACGATCATGTACGGCCTCGGTGGGCATCGAGGGATCGTGCGCACGCGGGTGCTGTCCTTCTCGCTCTACGTCATGGGCCTGATCACCGGCGTGGTCACGATCCCGCTGGTGGTGGCCGGGCCGGGCCTGGTCGACCGCGTGCTCCCCGAGCGCGTCGACTTCCTCAACGAGCTGTACTGGCCGACGGTGATCGTGCTCTGCGTCTGCTTCCTCGCGACGCTGTACCACGTATCCGTTCCGGTGCGGACCTCCTGGCGCTACAACATCCCGGGTGCCGCGCTGACCATGGTGTTCTGGATCCTGGGCTCCTACCTGCTCCGGTGGCTGCTCACCGTGACGGCCGGCAACTCGACCTCGATCTACGGCCCGCTCGCCGCCCCCATCGTGGTCATGCTCTGGCTCTACCTGCTGTCCATCGCCGTGCTCATCGGCGCCGCCCTCAACGCGGCGTTCGACCGGGTCTGGCCGGAGAGCGAGACGTCGCGGGCCCGCATGGAGGTCGCGCGGCGGCTGCGGCTGACCGCGATGCTGCCGCGGCTGCGCCGGCTGGAGGAGGAGCAGGAGCGGTTCGCGGACACCGAGGAGGAGACCGTGCTGCTCCAGCAGGTCGACGAGCGGGCGTCCGGGCTCGAGTCGCCCACCAAGAGCTCGGCGGACTGACGGACCGAGGACCGCGCGCGAAAACCAGGTGCCGGTTGGGGGCACGGGACGTACATTCCCGATGTGCTCGAGAGGATCGGCTACGACGCCGCCACGGCTGCGTCCTTCGCACCCTGGGACACCGCTGACGCGACGTTGGGTCGCGTCGTGCGGGTCGACAAGGGTGTAGCCGGCGTGCTCACCGAGACCGGCCCGGTCCGCGCCTCCTGGGGTGGCGCGGTGTTGGCCCGGGTCGCGCAGGACCCCACCGAGGCGCCGTGCACGGGGGACTGGTGCGTGCTCCGGGAGTGGCCGGACCACCGCACGACGGTCGAGCAGGTGCTGCCTCGTCGTACCGCCGTCGTGCGCGCGACCGCGGGCAAGTCCGCCGAGGGGCAGGTGATCTGCGCCAACGTGGACCTGGTCGGGCTCGTCGTGGCGCTGCACCCGCTGCCGGCGGAGGGCAAGATCGAGCGGCTGCTCGCACTCGCCTGGCAGAGCGGAGCGACCCCGGTCGTCCTGCTCACGAAGGCGGACCTGGTCGACGACGGTGACGACGTCGCGGCGGACGTACGCCGGCTCGCCCCCGACGTCGAGGTGGTCCTGGTGAGTGTCGAGACCGGTCAGGGGATCGAACGGGTGCGCGAGCTGATCGGGGGACGGGCCACGATGGCGCTGGTCGGCACGTCCGGACACGGCAAGTCGTCGTTGACCAACGCGCTGGTCGGCGCGGAGGTGCTGAGCACCAGGACGATCCGCGACGACGGTCGGGGCCGGCACACGTCGGTACGCCGCGAGCTGGTGATGCTGCCGGGCGGGGGTGCGGTGATCGACACTCCGGGGCTGCGGTCGGTGGGACTGGTCGACGCCGAGGACGGCCTGGCGCACACCTTCGCGGACGTCGAGGAGCTGGCGGCCGCGTGCCGGTTCGACGACTGCGCTCATGGCACGGAGCCCGGCTGCGCGGTCAAGGCCGCGCTCGAGGACGGGTCGCTGCCGCTGCGCCGCTGGGAGAGCTGGCGGCAGCTGCAGCGTGAGGCGGCGCTGATGAGCCTTCGGCGCGAGACGCGGGACCGGACCAAGAAGGCCGAGCAGGTGCGCCGCAGCCGGCAGTACGAGCAGGACCGGCAGCACAAGCGGCAGGAGCGCGAGTGAGGGTCCGGCCGGAGACCTCAGCCGACGTCCCCGTCGTCCACGAGGTGGTCGAGGCCGCGTTCGGCGGCGCCCAGGTGCCACGGCTGCTCGACGCGCTCCGCACCTCGGTCGCGTGGCTCGGGCTCTCGTTCGTGGCCGAGCAGGACGGCGAGATCCTCGGCCACGTCAGCTACACCCGGGCCTGGGTCGACGCGCCGGACCGGGTCGTCGAGGTGCTCGTGCTGAGCCCGTTGTCGGTGCGGCCGGACCACCAGCGGCACGGCGTGGGGACCACGCTCGTGCACGACAGCCTGGCGCTGCTCCAGGGGCGCGACGAGCCGCTGGTCTTCCTGGAGGGCGATCCCGGCTACTACCGCCGGCTCGGGTGGCACCCCGCGTCCGACTGGGGGTTCACCGCCCCGTCGGTGCGCATCCCGGAGGCCGCCTTCCAGGCGGTACGGCTCCCGTCGTACGACGAGGCAGTCACCGGAGCCCTGGTGTACCCCGACGTGTTCTGGCGGCACGACTGCGTCGGGCTTCGCCCGTAGGGCCCGGCGGACGGCGGCCGCGTATTTTGTCCGCATGGCCAACGTCAACCTCCCCACGCCGGTCGCGCTCGCCGCGGCTGCGATCTGCGTGCTGGGTGGCTACCTTCTCGGGGTCGTCGCCGGACCGGACATCGCGACCCGCACCACCGCGGTCGTGGCCAGCTACGACCGGGACACCAGCCGGCTCTGCCTGACCGGGGACGGCATCGAGGGGCAGGAGGGGACGGTCGTCGACGGGGTGCTGTGCGGGACCTGGCGGCGCACCCAGGGCTCCGACCAGGTGCCCCGGGAGGGTGACGAGTTCCGCTTCGTCTCGGTGAGCACCAGCGGCAGCGACGCCAGCGGGCCGGAGGGGCAGAGCCCGGCGACCGTGATCTACGGCGACGTACTCCGCTGACGTGCGCTGGATCAGAGGGCCGTTGCCGTAGATTCTCCCCGTGCCTGACGAGCTGAACGACGACGCCCGCGGCCGCGTCCGGCTCCCCGCGATCGTCCGCTCGCCGGTGTGGGAGCTGAGTCGTCGGCTGATCCTCGCGATCGCCCTGCTCGGCTTCACGGTGGCGCTGGTCTACTTCGACCGCTCCGGCTACCGCGACGCGAACGACCCGCCGCTCTACGGCGTCGACCTGGTCGACTCGATCTACTACACGACCGTCACCCTCAGCACGACCGGGTACGGCGACATCGCGCCCGTGTCCGACCGGGCACGTCTCATCAACGCCTTCCTCGTGACGCCGTTGCGCATCGCGTTCCTGGTCCTGCTGATCGGCACCACCATCGAGGTCCTCGCCACCCAGGGCCGCGAACTGCTCCGGGTGGCCCGATGGAGGAAGAAGATGGACGAGCACGTCGTCGTGATCGGCTACGGCACCAAGGGCCGCAGCGCCGTCGACACGTTGGTCAACAACGGGCTCGACAAGGAGTCGATCGTCGTCGTCGACCCCTCGTCGACCGCACTCGGCGAAGCGCACGCCGACGGGCTCGCCGTGGTCACGGGGGACGCCACCCGGCGGGAGGTGCTCCGGCGCGCCGGCGTGGCCCGCGCGTCACAGGTGATCATCACCACCGACCGCGACGACTCGACCGTGCTGTCGACGCTCAACGTGCGGCAGCTCAACCCCGACGCCTACGTCGTGGCCGCGGTCCGCGAGCAGGACAACATCGAGCTGGTGCGGCAGAGCGGCGCCGACTCGGTGGTCACTTCCTCCGATGCCGTTGGCCGACTGCTCGGCCTGTCCACGCTGAGCCCGACCCTCGGCTCGGTGATGGAGGACCTGCTCACCTACGGCGAGGGCCTGGAGGTGGCCGAGCGCGACCTGCTCGTGCCCGAGGTGGGCAAGCAGCCGCAGAGCCTGCCCGACCAGGTGATCGCGGTGGTCCGCGACGGCCGGGTGCACCGCTACTTCGACCCCGCGGTCACCCAGCTGGTCCGCGGCGACCGGTTGATCGTCGTACGTCCGGCACAGGAGCTGCCATGGGCACCCCGGCCGGGCACACACGGAGAGGACTCGTCCTCCGACGAGGGGTGACGGCCTCGGATCACGGGGCGACGGGCTCGGGGACCTGGCTCTGGCCAACTGCGGCGGTCGCGATGCCGGTGAACGCCAGGGCCAGCGCCATCATGCTGATGACCTGACCGGCCTGGCCCGTGACCTCGGCGGCCGGGAGCAGGAAGACGAACACCATCAGGAGGACCGGCACCCACGGCGACGTCGCGCGGGAGACCAGCAACGCGAGTGCGACGAGCAGGGCGCCGAGGTAGAAGCCGCCCGCCCAGCCCCAGAGGAACGTCGTCACGGCGGCGTCGGAGGCGGCCGCCTCGAGACTGCCGGCGTTGAGCGCGTTCTCCTGTGCGAGTGCCTTGATGAAGACCAGCAACATCGCGAAGCCGCTGGTACCGATGGCGCCGACGGAAAGGACGGCCACGGACACCAGGCCGAGCCGGTGCGCCCGCTCCCGGAACAGGGAGAGCACGGCCGGCATCCCGCAGGTCAGTCCGATGGAGGCGCAGAAGTACAGCACGGACATCGCCAGCCACCGTCCCGGCTGCTCGCTCGCGAGCCGCACCGTCGCGGCCATGCCCATGCCGTCCCCGGTGGGGTTCACGGCGGTCCCGAAGACGAGGCACATCACTCCGACCACGAGAGCGGCCGCCGAGAGCACGATGAGATCTGGTCGCACCTGTTCAACGTAAGTACCGGTGAGGCGACTTCCGAGCCTTTCCGGTCAAGACCACCCGGGTGGAACCGGGGAGGTAGTCGCGGGAGACATCTGGGCTACTCGACCGGTAGCCATCCTGTGACCGGGTACTACTACGGTGACCGGATGCGCATCCTCGTGATCGGTGGCACCCGGTTCGTCGGACGGCATGTCGTGGAGCAGGCGGTGGCTCGTGGGCACGAGGTGACCCTGTTCCACCGCGGGCGAACCGGCACCGACCTGTTCCCCGAGCTGGAGCACCGGATCGGGGACCGAAACACCGACCTCTCCACCCTCGCCGACGGGACCTGGGACGCGACCGTCGACACCTGCGCGTACGTACCCGGGCAGGTGCACGCGCTCGCCGAGGTGCTCGGCGGACGCGGCGGTCACCACCTGCTCGTGTCGAGTGTCTCGGTGTACGCCGCCCCCGAGGGCCCCGGCATCGACGAGGACGCCCGGCTGCTCGAGCTGGCCGACCCCTCGACCGAGGAGGTCACCGCCGAGACCTACGGCGGCTTGAAGGTGCTCTGCGAGCGAGCGGCGGTGGAGCGGCACGGCCCCACGACGCTGCTCGTGAGGCCGTCCTACGTGGTCGGGCCGCACGACTACACGTGGCGGTTCCCGTGGTGGGTGGACCGGCTGGCCCGGGGCGGCACCGTCGTCGTACCAGGTCCGCCGGACGCCCCTGCGCAGGTCATCGACGCGCGTGACATGGCGGCGTGGATGGTCCGGCTGCTCGAGGACGGCCGGTCGGGGGCGTTCCACGCGGCCAGCCCGGCACCGCCGTTCACCTGGCGCGAGCAGATCGAGACGATCGCCGGCGCCGTGGCCCCGGCGGGCACCGCGATCACTTGGGTGGAGGCCGACGAGGTCGCCCGGGCCGGCATCGACCCAGGGGCCTTCCCGTTGTGGGGCGCGGACGACCCGGACGTCTGGATCATGGCGGTCGACCCGAGGCGGGCGTTCGACACCGGTCTGGCGCCCAGGGCTCTTTCGGAGACCGTCCGCGACACGCTCGTCTGGACGAGGACCGTGTCGATGCCCGAGGGGACCGGGGTGACCGAGGAGCAGGAGCAGCAGCTGCTCCGTGGGCAGTGAGGCGCCCCGCCTCGCCGTCGTACGCGCAGAGCCGAACTCCCGCACCCGGCTGCTCCGGGGTCACTTGGGCTACGGATTCCCTGTCGGCAGGTATGTGACCTGTCCGGCGACGGTCAAACACCCATCGACCGGGCAGCTGGGACAGCCGCCTTCCACTTCCAATCTTTTCCCAAGGCCGGTGCGGCAGGCTGTCGCCGCTCAGTGGGTCGGTGCGACGCGTAGGGGCAGCGCCTCGTCCGGCTGGGTTCCGGGGAGGGTGGGGTTCCGGGCTGGCTGGTGCTCCGCCCAGGGGAGGAGGGGCACATGTCAGAGCACGAAAACATCCAGGAGGCGGGTCCTACCCGGCGCACGCTTCTACGAGTCGGGGCGGTGAGCGCCACCGGGGTCGCGCTCAGCGCGGCCGGCGGGATCGGCGGGCCGTATCTGGCCCGCAACGGACTGCTGTCGCCGGACGGGGCCTTCGGGGCCGCGTCGATGGGGCTCGGGGACCTGCTGTTCTACATCGAGGAGTACCCGACCAGCCCGTTGATCCTGACGCCGTTCAAGGACCAGCTGAACGTCCCGACGGCACTGGCGCCGTGTCCGACCAGCGACTTCCTGACCTGGACGGACCCGCCCGGCCCGGGAGACGGCCGGCAGAACTCCCTGCACAACGACCGGCACCAGATCTGGACCAGCGAGATCGGCTACCCGGACCCGATCGTCTACGAGCTCGACCTGCTCGTCCGGGGGCACTCGTTCACCACCTCGCAGGTGCTACCGATCGACCACAACGGCCGACCCACGGTGTCGTTCGACGCGTCCGGCAGGCAGGTCGCGGCCGGGACGAAGCGCACGCTGCCGCTCAGCACCATCTACGGCTTCAACGGCACGTTCCCCGGCCCGATGATCAACGCCGAGTACGGCAGGCCCGTGCTCATCCGGTTCATCAACCGGCTGGACGAGAATCCGCTCGGTCTGGACCGTCAGGACTTCGGTGCTCCCGACTGGTCGTTCCTCACCCACCTGCACAACGGGCACACGGCGCCCGAGAGCGATGGCAACCCGCACTACTCCGCGCTCTACGGCCCGAAGAGCTTCGGCTACAAGCCCGGGCAGTCCGTCGACAACCTCTACCTCAACTGGCCGGCGGGCGGGGACGACTCCGAGAAGCAGAGCTTCTTCTGGTTCCACGACCACCGGATGGACCACACCGGCGCCAACGTCTACAAGGGCATGGTCGGCCTGTACCCGATCTACGACCCGAAGAACGGGATGGACATGGGCGACGAGCGGCAGGGGCTGCGGCTGCCGGGCGTGCGCACCAACCGCTCGGACGGCGCGTTCGACGTCGCCTACGACATCCCGCTGGCCTTCTACGACACCCGGCTCGACGACGGCGTGACCGTGCACAAGGACATCCACGACGGGATGGGGGAGTACCCGGCGGCCAAGAACCCGAAGACACACCCGGAGTGGTGGGGCAAGACGTTCTTCAAGCACTTCCCCAACCACGGGTTCGTCGGCGACATCTTCACGGTCAACGGGACGGCGTACCCGGTCATGGAGGTCAAGCGGCGCAAGTACCGCTTCCGCTTCCTCGACGCGTCCGTCGCCCGGATCTACGAGTTCAAGCTGATGTCCTCGACGAAGGGACCGAGGTCGGCCGTGTCGCTCGGGTACGGCGGGGACGAGCTCGACGGCCAGTACCGGATCGAGGACGGCCAGCAGTGCATGAGGTTCACGCAGATCGCCTCGGACGGCGGGTTGCTGCCGTTCCCGATCACCCGCGACTCGTTCGAGCTGTGGCCGGCGAAGCGCCGTGAGGTGATCATCGACTTCACCAAGTACCAGGACGGCACGCCGACCACGAAGGGCGACGTCGTCTACCTGACCAACGTGATGAAGATGCCCGACGGCCGGATGTGGGACAACTCGTCGCGCTTCTCGCCCGACCCGAGGTACAAGGTCCCGGTGCTGAAGTTCGTCATCGGCGACACCGCGCCGGACGACAGCGTGCTTCCGTCGCCGACCACGCCGCTGCGTCCGCTGCCCCCGCTGCCGAGCAACTGGCAGAGCATGATGAACAACCGGCTGATCTTCGAGGTCAAGCGCGGCAGTGTCGGCGGTGAGGTCGAGTGGCTGATCAACGGCGTCGAGTTCCACCCCACGACCGTGGCCACCTCGTTGAAGAACCCGTCCGGCCGGTCGCCGCTCGCGCAGCAGAAGAAGGGCAGCTTCAACCTCTGGGAGCTCAAGAACGGAGGGGGCGGCTGGGTGCACCCGTTCCACCTGCACATGGAGGAGCACCGCACCGTCATGCGCAACGGCAGGGACGTGTCCCGTGGCGCCGACCGCGGCCACCCAGACGACATGTCGCGTGAGGACCTGGTCGCACTCGATCCAGGTGAGTCGGTGGTCGTGTACCGCGGGTTCCGGGACTTCGTCGGTCCCTACGTGGCGCACTGCCACAACCTTGCGCACGAGGACCACGCCATGATGTTCGGCTGGGAGATCACTCCCTGACCGGGGGTGACTGCGATGACCATCCAGGTCCACGTCGGCTCACCGGTGGCCTCTCCTGCCTCGGCGACGGCCACTCGCGCGTCCGTTCCATGGCCGACCGTCCTGTCCCTCGGCGTACTGCTGGCCTACACCGACGGCTTCTGGACCACGTCGCTTCGCGAGGCGGTCGGGTCCATCGAGCGGACCTCCGGGCCCTTCTCCGCCTGGCTGCGCGAGTCCACGCTGCTGGTGCCGCTGTTCACGCTCGCCGTGCTCGCCGCCCTGACCCTGGCCCGGAGGAGGTACGGCGCTGCGCTGCGGGGACGGTCCCTCGTCGTCGGGGCGGTGCTGGTCGTGGCGGCCGTGACGCTGGTCGGGGTGGCCGAGCTGGCGGTCAGCTCGTGGTTCGACTACGAGCTCCAGCTCGCCGGCCTCGACCGCATGGGCACCATGGGCGGGCGGTGCGTGGGCGAGTGCCTCGAGGGGCAGCGCGACGCCACTCTCGTCCTGCAGGCGAAGTCCGTCGCGTACGGGAGCGGGATCCTGCTCGCCTCCAACATCGTCTTCGTCGGCTGGGCCCTGGCGTTCATGGGTGGCCGACTCCCGGTCGAGCGGACCACCGGACGACCTAGTCGCCGGCGCAGTGGCTTCGACGACCTGCGGATCCTGGTCGCGACCGGGCTGGTCGGCAGTGCCGTCGTGCACGCCGCGGTCGTGCCGCGGCAGGTGCTGGAGGAGCCCGCCGCCGGGCTGGCCTTCGTCCTGCTGGCCGTCGTGCAGCTGTTCGCCGTGGATCGGGTCGTCAACCGCCCCGGGCGGCTCGCCTGGGTGACCGCGGTTGTTGCGTCGGCCGTGCCGCTCGCGCTCTCAGGGGCAATGCGGAGCTACGCGCTCGCCGATGTCGCCGGCGGAGTGCTCGAGCTCGTCACTCTGCTGGGCGCCCTGGCGTTGCTCCGATCCGGGGCGGCTCGACGTGGCGCCGCGTCGGCGCACACGGGCTGGGTGACCGCGTTGGCGATGGCAGCCGTGACGGTGATCGGCCTCGGCAGCGGCCTCGGCCTGTACGGCGGCCCGGGCTCCGAACACCAGCTGGCCCCCCACAAGACGACGTCCCCGTCCGAAGCCGTTGCGCAAGGGGAGCGGTAGGGCGGACGGGGACGTCGTCTCCGACCGTAGCCGGTTTTACTTGGGAGTTGCACGCAAATCTTGGTCAAGTTCAGGGTCGGACGACGCAGCGCATCCCGAGGTGGCTGGTGGACGTGTCGACCGTCTGCGACTGGCGCGCGGCCGGCCGGTAGCGCAGGCAGTAGTTGGGCGCGCACAAGTGCGACCCGCCCTTGATCACCCGGGTGTCCGCTGCCACATCGAGATCAACGGGGCGCGGTACGTGCTCGCGCTGCGGCCCGCAGCAGGAGGCCGCCCGCCCCCCGGCCGAGCGGGGTGCCTCGGCCCGTCCCGCGGCGGCTCGGTGGTCGGGCGTGTACGGCGTGTCGGTCCACTCCCACACGTTGCCGGCGACGTCGTACAACCCGTAGCCGTTGGGTGGGAACTCCCCCACAGGTGAGGTGCGCTCGTAGCCGTCCAGCGTCTCGTTGTGGAGCGGGAAGTCCCCCTGCCAGGTGTTGGCCATCATCTGGCCGTCCGGCGCGAACTCGTCGCCCCAGGCGAAGACGGCGCCCTCCAGCCCACCGCGGGCGGCCAGCTCCCACTCGACCTCGGTGGGCAGTGCCTTGGCGGCCCAGGCGGCGTACGCCCGCGCGTCCGCGTGCGACACGTGCGTCACGGGGTGCAGCTCACGTCCGTCCGTGCTGCTGTCCGGTCCCTCGGGGTGACGCCACTGAGCCCCGGGCTCCCAGGCCCACCACGCCCGGAAGTCGTGCAGCGGGACGGGACGGCCGGGCTGCCGGAAGACGAGGGAGCCGGGCACGAGCTGGTCCGGGGACGCCTCGGGGAAGTCCACCGCCTCGGGCGCACGCTCGGCCGTCGTGACATGCCCGGTCGCGTCCACAAACCTCTGGAACTCGGCGACCGTCACCGGGTGCTCGTCCATCCAGAAACCGTCCGCCGCTGCGCGATGCACCGGCTGCTCCTCGGGATAGAAGCCTTCGGAGCCCATCAGGAACGAGCCGCCGGGCACCCATCTCATGCCCTTCGGCGCACCGGACGTGGCGCGGCCAGGGGACGAGCTCGAAGGCATGTCCCAAAGCAAACCATGCGCGCAGCTTGCGGTAGGCAGTCCCTGCTAGCCCGAGCGGACCATCAGGGCTGACCGTTTGGTTGCTTCTCGTGAGTGGTCGCGCGTTCTGCACCAAGGAGAGCGCTTGCCTACCTAGCCTCTCCGCGACGAAGCCACACCATCGACACCCTGGGGGAACCACACCATGACGCGTTCACGCGCCCTCTTCGCCGCGCCTGTCCTGGCGCTCATCACCGGCCTGCTCACCATGCTGGGCACCGCACCGGCGCAGGCCTACGACCGTGACTGCGCGGACTTCCCGACGCAGCGCGCCGCCCAGCTGTTCTTCCTCAACCACGGCGGACCCCGCTCGGACCCGCACCTGCTCGACGCCGAGGGCGACGGCCTCGCCTGCGAGTCCAACCCGTGCCCGTGCCTGTACGAGAGGTCCGCGGGTGGCGAGCAGCCGGCCACCCTGCCCAAGGAAAGAAGCAAGGCGAAGCAGCAGACCAGGCAGTCCGCCCGCGTCATCCGCGTGATCGACGGCGACACGGTCGAGGTGCGACTGTCGACCGGCGCGAAGAAGGACGTCCGCCTGGTCGGCATCGACACGCCTGAGGTCTACGGCGGCACCGAGTGCGGCGGACCCGAGGCATCCGAGTCGCTGAAGAGGATCCTGCCGCCGAACACCCGGGTGACCCTGCTCTCGGACGTCAGTCAGGACGACAAGGACCGCTACGGCCGGCTGCTGCGATACGTGCACAAGGGCGGCAAGGACGTGAACCGCCAGCAGGTGTTCCTGGGCCACGCGACGGTCTACGTCTACGACCACAACCCGTTCAACCGGACGGCGAGCTATCGCAAGGCGGCCCAGGTGGCCAAGGCCGCCCGTCGAGGCATGTGGAGCGCTTGCTGAACCGTTCGGCGAATGACAGTGCCCCGCTCGCACGCCGAGCGGGGCACTGGTGTCCGGGGATGAGCTGAAGCCCTCAGGAGGACCTGTTCCTGGTGGTAAGCCATCGCGTCGCATATCTCCACGGGCCAGCTCGGATCGCCCGACGCGGATGAGGCCTTCCGCCCGACCCGTGTCGGTGGCGTTCTGGGTGGCGGTGCGGGTCTGGCCACCGGGCTCGTCGTCGCACTCTTCCCGTTCGCGGCTGTGGGTGGCGGCCTGCTCGCTGCCACCTCCGCCGGCGGGGCGATCCTGGGCGCCGTGGCCGGGCACGCCGCCGCCGGGATGAGCCGAGCCGAGGAAGCCAGTCGCCACTAGCTGCTCGACCGAGCATCAGGCGTCGTGGGGGTCGTCTACCTCGCCTCATTCGGGTGCAGAGACTGTGGCCGTCCGCAACGCCCGCTCGAGGTCGGCGATGATCGCGTCCAGGTCCAGTGCCCACGTGTCTTGCGGCACGGGACCGGTGAGCCGTTCCATGTGTGCCCGCGCCTGCCGCGAGGCGTCCCGGAGCGACCGCGCCCGCTGGCGGCCGGCCTCGTCGGGGGCCGTCGACTCGAGCACCGTCAGCCGATCCTCGGCGGCGGCTACGCGTCCCCGACCCACGGCCCAGCCGCCGGCCACCTGCTCGCGGGAACCGGTCCGCCGCAACCCGGGCAAGAGCTCACGCGCGAACCATGCGAGCTCACCCGCCTGCTCGACCACCGCCTGCCGCCAGGTGCGACGACGCCGCGCCCGCACCACCAGCGGGACGGCGACGGCGCCGGCGACGAGGGCAGCCAGCAACCACCAGACCCACGTCGGGGCGCCCTCGTCTGCCGCCGGCTCCCCGACAGCCTCGTCGGCAGGTCCCTCGGCAGGCTCCTCCGTCTCCCGGATCGTTGGGGTGGGTGTCTCCGGGGCGGGCTCCGGCGCCCGAGGCGCCGAGCTCGGTTGGGCGGCGGGCTCGTCCGGGCTCTCGGTGCGTTCGGGGGAGCGGCTGGGGCTGGGCAGCTCCGGGCGCTCGGTCCGGTCGGGGGAGCGGGTGGGGCTGGGCGGCTCGGGGCTGGGAAGCGTGACGGTCGGCGTCCGAGTGGGAGCGATCGTGGGTCGGTCGCCGCTGCCCCCGTCAGCACCGCCACAGGAGACGAGCAGCAGCATCACCAGGAGAGCCGAGGCGACGCAAGTGCCCCGGGCCGCGCCGACCGGAAGCATGGCGCACCTCCTTGTCTGACGGGGGCGACTGAGGGGGCGACGGGCGTCGCAGGTTCCTCACCTCGAGCGCGCGACCCGGCGCCCCCGTGTGCCGGTTGAGCACAGGAGGAACCGGGGCCGCTAGCCCACGGCGCTCGGCTGCTCCGCGGCCTCGTTCCCCAACGCGGGAATCCGGCCGGCGTGGGCATGGTCGACGGTGAGGTTCTCGCCGGTGCTTGGTTCGAAGAGATGGATCTTCGTCCCGTCCACCCAGATCTCGGCCTCCTCGCCCTCGCGAATCCGGCTGCTGCCGTCGAGGGAGACGACCAGCTGGGTGTGCATGGACTCTCCATCCAGGTCGTGCTCGAGCTGACGCAGCTGCGCCTCGACCTCGGGCGGCGCCTCGAACGGGATGTAGGCGTAGGTCTCGTTGCCCAGCCACTCGACGACCTCGACCTGCGCCCGGAACGTCGAGCCGGTGCCGTGGTCGGCCCGCACCGAGGCGTCCTCGAAGTGCTCTGGGCGGATGCCGGCCATCAGCAGCCCCTTGCCGGCGGCCTTTTCCGCCCGCTCGGGCGGCAGGGTCACGGTGCCGAACGGCAGTTTCACGGAGGTGCCCTCGACCGTGGCGGGCAGGAAGTTCATCGGCGGCGAGCCGATGAAGCCGGCCACGAAGAGGTTGCCCGGGTTCTCGTAGAGCTCGCGCGGCGTGGCGAGCTGTTGCAGCACGCCGCGCTTGAGGACCGCGACGCGGTGGCCCAGCGTCATCGCCTCGGTCTGGTCGTGGGTGACGTAGACCGTTGTGATGCCGAGCCGTTTCTGCAGCCGCGTGATCTCGGTACGCATCTGCCCGCGGAGCTTGGCATCGAGGTTCGAGAGCGGCTCGTCGAAGAGGAAGGCATCGGCCTCGCGCACGATCGCGCGGCCCATCGCCACGCGCTGACGCTGACCGCCGGAGAGGTTGCCCGGCTTGCGGTCCAGGTGCTCGTCGAGCTCCAGGGTCTTCGACGCTGCACGGACCTTCCTGTCGATCTCTTCGTCGGAGGCGCGGGCCAGCCGCAGGGGAAAGGCGATGTTCTCGTAGACGGTCAGGTGCGGGTAGAGCGCGTAGTTCTGGAAGACCATCGCGAGGTTGCGCTCCCGCGGCGCGAGGTCGTTGACCAGCTTGTCGCCGATCCTCATCTCGCCCGACGTGATGTCCTCGAGCCCGACGATCATCCGCAGAAGGGTGGACTTCCCGCAGCCCGACGGTCCGACCAGGATCATGAACTCGCCGTCCTGCACGTCGATGCTCACGTCGTTCACCGCCGCGAACCCGTCGCCGTACTCCTTGACGATGTTCTTGATATCGATGGCAGCCATCAGGTCACCCCTTCACAGCGCCGGACGTGAGTCCGGCGACGATCTTTCGCTGGAACAGCAGGACGATGAGGATGATCGGGACGGTGACCACCACGGAAGCCGTGGCCAGCTGTCCGTACGGCGGATTGAACGGGTCGGGCCCGACGAAGTAGGACAGCTGCGCAGGAACCGTGCGCGCCGCAGTGGTCGATGTCAGCGAGAGCGCAAGCACGAACTCGTTCCAGGCGAAGAAGAACGTCAGGATCGCCGCGGTGAAGACCCCGGGCGCCGCGAGCGGCACGATCACCTTGCGGAACGCCTGCCACGAGGTCGCGCCGTCGACCTGGGCGGCCTGCTCCATCTCCCACGGGATCTCACGGAAGAACGCCGACAACGTCCAGATCGCCAGCGGCAACGTGAACGACATGTACGGGATGATCAGGCCCGGCCAGGTGTTGAAGAGGCCGAGCGTTCGCCAGAGGTCGAACAGTGGTCCCACAAGCGCGACCACGGGGAACATCGCGATCGCCAGCGCGAGCGACAGCACCAACCGCTTGCCCTTGAATTCGAGACGTGCGATCGCGTACGCCGCGAGCGTCGCCAGAATCACGGACAGGAAGGTCGAGATCGCCGCGATGCCGAACGAGTTGATGAGTGAGTCGACGAAGTCGGGGTTGTCGATGATGTCCCGGTAGTTCTGGAGCGTCGGCTCCTTGGGCAGGAACTGTGGGCTGCCCGCGGCGGTCTCCGTCGGCCCCTTGAAGGACAGCGAGATGATCCAGACGACCGGCAGAAGGCACCACAAGAGGATCAGCAGGAAGCCCACCCAGGTGCCGAACTTCGTCCGTGTCTCGTTCATCAGCCCTCGCCCCTCGCCTGTGCCAGGTCGACCTTGAACAGCCTGACGATCAGGAAGGCCAGGAACAGCACGGACAGGAACAGCAGCACCGAGAGCGCGGACCCGAGTCCGAGCTGCATCTGCTCGATCACCTGTCGGTAGGTCAGGAACGACGAGGACTCGGTGTCCTGTGCTCCCCGTGTCATGACGTAGATGTTGTCGAAGATGCGGAAGGCATCGAGCGCTCTGAAAAGCACCGCAACCATGATCGCGGCCTTCATGTTCGGGAGGATCACCTTCCAGAGCCGCTGCCACCAGGTAGCGCCGTCAACCTTCGCGGCCTCGAGCATGTCCTCCGAGATCTGGGCCAGCCCCGCGAGCAGGAGCAGCGCCATGAACGGTGTCGTCTTCCAGATCTCCGAGACCATGATCGCGAACATCGCCGGCCAGTGACTGCCGAACCAGTTGGTGTCCGCCTCGAGCCAGGGCAGCCAGGCGAACCACGTGTTCACCCAGCCGTTGTTGAGGCTGAACGTGAACTGCCAGGCGTACGCCGAGACCACGGTGATGATGCCGTAGGGAATCAGGATCGACGTACGGACGACCCCGCGGGCGAACACGATGCGGTGCATCACCATCGCGAACGCGAAGCCGATCACCAGCTCCACCGCGACCGTCACCACCATGATCAGCACGGTGTTCCACGTGTCTTGCCAGAACAGCTGGTCGGTCAGCACGGTCCCGTAGTTGCTGAGGCCGATGAACTCCTTGTCGTCCGGCGATGTGAGTCGGTACCGGAATGTCGAGAGGTAGAGAGCCTGGATCATGGGCCACGCCGTGACGGCCAGCATCACGATCACGGCGGGTGCGACCAGGCGCTGGCCGAGCCTGTTCTCGGCATGCGCTCGGTCGCTGCGATGGGGGGTGTCGTTCTTCCGAGCGCGCTTTGCCCCGGCGGTGGCGGTCACGGTGCTCACAGCAGGCTCCCTCCGTGAAGCACGTCCTCGACGAACCGTTGCGAGTCGGGCGGGGTCTGGCTGCTGACGGCGTCCGTCGGGTGCCAGGTGGCCTGAATGGCACCCGAGATGTCGCTCCAGTAGGGCGTGACCGTTCGTGGGGCGGCCACATCGAGGCTCTGCTGGAACAGGTCGAGCAGCGGTTGCGGATAGATGTCGGCCAACGCCGGGTAGTCGTAGCCGGCAGAGCTGGCCGGCATATTGCCGGTGAGCTCGGCGTTCACGCCCTGGTTGTCGGGTGAGGTGATGCAATCGATCGCCTGCATCGCCTCGTCGACGTGATCGGAGTACGCGCTCACGCCGACGCCGATGCCGCCGTACGGGGGTCGCGCGCCCTCGCCCTCGGTGGACTCTGGGTACAGAGCGAAGCCGAGGTCGTCCTTCACCTCGGGTTGGGTGGCGTCGTAGTTCGTCCAGATGTAGGTCCAGTTGACCATGAACGCGCCCTGGGGCGACCCGAAGGTGCCGCCCGCCGTGCCCTCGTTCGAGACCGAGAGATCCGGGGGTGCGGCGGAGGAGCCCGCCAGCTCCTCGATGATCTGCGCGGCGGTCTCACCCGCGGGGGAGTCGATCTCGAGGGTGAGGTCGACGCCCTTCTCCGTGTTGGTGGCGATCGCGCCGCCGGCGCCGGCGATCAGCGCGTTGATCCACACGACATAGCCCTCGTACTTGTTCGCCTGGACGGCGACCCTGCCGTCGTTGCTCGCGGCAGCGTCGATGATCTGGGCCCAGGTGACCGGCTGGTTCATGTCGAGGCCCGCCTTCTCGGCGAACGACTTGCGGTACCAGAGGACCTGGGTGTTGGACCAGAACGGCGCCACGACCAGCTGGCCGTCCCACGTGGCCGCGTCCACCGCGCCCTTGAAGGACTGTTGCTCCAGCTTGGTCTGCAGCTCGTCGGGGATCGGTGCCAGGAACCCGGCGTTCGCGAACTCCGCGGTGTAGGGCGGGTCGATGCTCATGATGTCGATCTCGGGGTCCTCCGCCGCGAGTCGCCGCGAGAGCTGGATGCGCTGCTCGCTGGCACTCTGAGGCAGGACCTGCACCTCGATCGTGTAGTCGTCGGTGCTGCAGTTCTCCGCGACCTTGGCCTGCCCTCCGGCATCGGGGTTGATGTACCAGGTCAGGGTGTCCTCGGAACCGGCGCCGCCAGAGCAGGCGGCCAGCAGCCCCGAGGCCGTCACCAGTGCCACGCACACGGCGAGGCCGCGGCTTACCCGATCCATGCGCCCTCCGCTCAAATGGCCTAGGTCACATCTAGCCCACACCTGCCGGCGGGTGGGATCACCCCGTTCGGACGAGTTCGAGCGAGCGGCCCTCGACAGCCCACCTGTCAAGGGGAGGATCGGCTCGGCGTGGGTGGGCTGGTCGGGCTCTGTCTCGGTGCGGGCGAGGCCGTGGGGGAGGCGTTGGTCGGGGGCGCAGAAGCTTCCTGCTCGGTTTCGGCGATCGCTCGCTCGACTGCAGCGATGGTCGCCGCGTCCACGGCACCCGTCGGTTCGACGCCGAGTTCGGTCTGGAAGTCCTTCAGAGCCCCGGTGAGCGCCTCGGTCCACTCTCCATCCACCGGGCCATCCCAGAATCCGGCGAGTTTGAGCGTCTGCTGCACTGCGGCGGTCGACGCCGCCGCTTCCTGTTCAGTGGCCCCGCCCTTGGCTGCCAGGTCGCGCTCGAGAGCGGCGGCGGACGCGTTGTCCACCGTGCCCGTGACCGGCAGACCGTGGGCACGCTGCAGAGCCTCGACGGCGTCGACCGTTGCCGGGCCGTACACGCCGTCGACCTCGTCGTCGTAGTAGCCGGCGTCGAGCAACGACTGCTGCAGGGTCATTGTGTAGTCGCGCATCGCCGCCTCGGCCTGCACCCGTTGTTCGTCGGTGAGGCAGCCGGCGTCCGCGAACAGCCGCAGCCAGGAGATCTCCAGGGCCACGGCGGCGGCGTTGAACTGCTGCGAGGCCTGCGACAACGGGGTCTCATCGGTGAACCCTTCCGTGACAGCGTTGAACTCCGTCTCGGCCCGCTGGACCCTGCTGACCGTGGCCGCCGGTGCCAGCGCTCTCGGGCTGCTCGTGCCCGCCGGCGTGCTCGGGACCGCCGAACCGGGCTGCTTCGCCGCCGCGAGCGCCGCCTCGGCCTCGGCCAGCTCCGCCTTCGCGTCGACCACCACCTGCTGCGCCGCGACGGCCTCTTCGGCGCCGTCCATGGTGTCCTCCCGAGGCTGCTCCAGCTCGGAGCCGGCATCCTCGACGTCGCCGACGGTCGTGGTGGTCTCGCTGAGCACGTCGCCGTAGCGGTCCAGAGCCCTGATGTAGGTCTGGCTCGCCTGGCAGAACTGCGCCGACTTGTCCGCTAGGTCCGACTTGGCCTCGGCGAGGTCCTTCTCCTTCGCCGAGACACGGGCCTCGGCCACCGCGAGCGCGCCGCTGTCGTCCCCTTCGCTGCCGCACCCCGCCAGCGCGAGTATCAGCGCGGCACCGGCCGACACCAGTCCGGCAGGCACCCTGTCCTGGAGAACGTGGCGTCGTCGTGCGTCTCCCAGCACGTGGACCCTCCTCGCGCACGGTGCTTCTTCGCGGTGTGGTCCCGACCAGATTGCGACGAATGCTCCGCGGACGAACATATTCGCGCTCCCGGGCTTCGGCATCGCCCGGCGAGGGTGAGGACTTGGACGCCCGCGGCCGCTCCTCCGGGTCTGTCCCTGTTTGTCGCGCGACAGACCGGTCACAGGTAGTGCAGCAGCAGGGTTTCGGCGAGGCAGACCTTTTCCCACTCGGCCAGGTGAAGTCCCTCGTTGGGACTGTGTGCGCGGGTGTCGGGATCCTCCACGCCGGTGACGAGAAGGGCGGCGTCGGGAAACGCACGGGCGAAGTCGTCGACGATCGGGATGGAGCCGCCGGTGCCGACGAACAGGAGGTCGGTGCCGTCCCAGGCCTCGCTGAATGCGGCACGGGCGGCGTCGAACGCGGGACCGGTCGGGTCGATCTGCACCGGGCGGCCGGGCGGGTACCCGGGGCTGATCGTCAGCTGAGCGCCCCACGGCACCTGCCGCGCCAGGTGCTCACGTACGGCGGCGAACGCCTGCTCGGGGTCGTCGCCGGGGGCCAGCCTCACCGAGATCATCGCCTTGGCGGACGGGGCGAGAGTGTTGCTCGCCTCGGCGGTGCGGACAGCGTCCAGCCCGATCACGGTCAGGGCCGGCCGGGTCCACAGTCGCTCGACTGTCGACCCGTCCCCGATCAGGTCGACGCCGTCGAGGATGCCTCCGTCGCGCCTGAGGCGGGTCTCGTCGTACGCCACGTCCGGTGCCGGTCCGCGGATCAGACCGTCGACGGCGACGTTGCCGCGGTCGTCGTGCAGGCTGGCCAGGAGCCGGGTGAGCACCATCAGAGCATCGGGTGCGATGCCACCCCACATCCCTGAGTGCAGCGCATGGTCGAGAGTGCGGACCTCGACGTAGAAGTCGAACACGCCGCGCAGCGACGTGGTGAGCGCGGGTGCGCCGACAGCCCAGTTGGTGCTGTCGGCGATCACGATCACGTCGGCGCGCAGGTCATCGTGATGCCGCTCGAGCAGCTGGCCCAGCGTCTCCGACCCGGATTCCTCCTCGCCCTCGATGAACACGGTCACGCCAACAGGAAGCTGGTCGCCGTGGGCGCGGATCGCCGCCAGGTGGGCGGCGATCCCCGCCTTGTCGTCGGCCGCGCCGCGGCCGTACAGACGGCCCTGGCGCTCGGTCGGGATGAACGGGGGGCTGTCCCAGTCGTCCTCGGCCCCGGCCGGCTGGACGTCGTGGTGGGCGTACAGCAACACGGTGGGACGGCCCGCGGGGGCAGGTCTGCTGGCGAGCACCGCGGGAGCGGCGTCGTGGATCGCCACGAGACGCACGTCGAACCCCTCCCGGGCGAACAGGTCGGCGACCGCGGTCGCGGACCGTCTCACGTCCTCGGCGTGCTCGGGCAGCAGGCTGACGCTGGGAATCCTTACCAGTGCTTCCAGGTCAGCGCGGACCGAGGGGAGCACAGCTTGCAGGTGGGCGCGGAGCGTGGCCGGGTCAGGCTTCACGCTTCGCACCCTAGATCGGGCCGGGTCGGCCGTCGACGCTGTCGATCAGGGCGCTACGGTCCGGCACCCGTCGCGGCGCCAGTGGCGGGCGTTCGTGTTCCTGGCGGTGCGCCCCATTAGATGCACCAGGGGCATGAGAAGAGCCCCTCCGCCTTTGGCTGAAGGGTTCCGTTGCTGTGCTGACCTGCGGGTCCTCGCTAACCCACGACGCGTGCTGCGGCTTCCTTCGGACGCGTCACACCGTCTGCCGCAGCGGCACGGCCAGCGCCGACCAGGACCTGGACCAGAGCCAGGAGGACGAGCACCAACGCCAGCGACCACCACAACCGCGACAGGGACACGGTGTTGCCCCAGATCAGAACCACGGCACCGAGCACGCCAACGGTTGCCCGCAACCACCCGACATTGGCCGCCACCCAGCGGCCGGCTCCACCGACCTGGCCGTCGGCCAGCCGTGTACCTGTGTCCTCCAGGCCGCCGGTCAGGCTGGTGCGTACGGCGGTGCCGGACCTGTTCGACCCGGCGAACCAGCCGGCGACAACCAGGACCAGGCCAAGCCCGAGGAGCACCCGCTGTCCACGCTCGAGATAGGCAAGCAGAGTGTCGAAGAAGACCCGGCCGGCCGCTGCGAAGGCCGTGCCCGCGAGCTGGTCGACGAACAGCTGGCGCCCGATCGACAACGTCAGGGCTACCAGCAATGCGTTGGCCGCCAGGAGCGCCCCGATCGCCACCGTCATTCGCGGGCGGCGGCGAGCCAGCCCGAAGGCGACCAGGTAGAGCAGCCCGACGATCGGGAGCAGCCACCGCGCCACCGGATTGCCGAACGCGTAGATCGTGCGCAGCTGCTTCACCTGGGGAGCTTCCATCAGCACGATCTGTCGGTCGGTCTCCGGAACGGGCGCGTTCTGCACGAGCGTGAGGCCACGTGCGACCAGTCGCTCCTTGACCTGGTTGATGACCTCGTCGACGTCGAGGACGACCTGGTCGCCCTGGAGCGAGACGGCGCCCTGCGACTCACCCTTCAGCACGCGCTGGAGGGCCTGCTGGGCCCGGGTGTTTACGCGGGTCCAGAGGTCGGCGAACTCATCCGAGGCGACGAAGGCGCGCACTTCGCGGTCGATAAGGCCATTGATCGCCGCCGACAGGGGTCCGACCAGCTGCTCAAGCCTTGGCCTGTCGGTGATCACCCCGGCGAACACGTCGTTGACGAGCGCCTCGATGTCGACTTGCTGCTCGATCGCGTCCGTGACCTTGGTGGCGATCACGTCCTGTACCTCGGGCGAGTTGACCAGCGGCTCGACGGTGTCGACGTACCTCTGGGTGTCGTTGAGGGTGCGCTGCCCCCAATACGCCACAGCTGCCGGCGTGGTGAGCAGACCCGCCAGCACGACGCAGATGACCGCGGCGATCGATCTTGCCCTCGAAGGACGTTCCAGGACCGTCGATTGCGAAGGGCCGGGAGTCGCGGCCGGCCCGGGGGCTCCGAGGGACACGGTGGGCTGCGCGTCGCTGGGCCCAGCGGGTTCTTCTTCGGGCATGCTCAACTCCTCTGGACGCGACCCTCATCGACTGGCTGGTGGAGCCCAGCCAAGCGCCAAAGCGCCGGTGTCGAATCACGTTGTTCGCGTGAAATGCAGCGCGACAAGGCGAGGGGCCTACCGGCACTCTGACGCAGGCCGATGCGCGATCCGAACCGTCCGCTCCGGGAGGGACCGTTCCTGTGGGCCTTCCGGTTGCACCGCCCTAGCACTCAGGCTTCAGTGGGTGTCGTGCTGCGGTTTGGTGATCCCTTGAACTGTTTTGCGAGCGGGCCGCCGCTGAAGCCATGCGCGATGACGCTGAGCAGGACGGTGAAGGCGATCACCGCGACGAGGTCCTTGCCTGCATCGTGGAGGTCTTCCATGGCCAGCAGCGCGAAGATCACCGAGGCGAGGCCGCGGGGCCCGAACCAGCCGACAAACGCCACCGCGAACCGGTCGAAGCCGGCGCCAGCCAGGGCGAGCGCCACAGGCAGCATCCGAACCACAGTGAGACTGAGGACGGCGTACACCAGCAGCCGCGGAGTCCAAGAGTCGCCGATCACCGGAACAGCCAGCGCGCCAAAGATCAGCCAGCTGATCATCGAGGCCATGGAGCCTGACTGCTCCACGAAGTACACCTCCTTTTCGCCACCGCGCCCCGCGACCGCGCCGAAGACCAGGCCGCCGGCGAAGGCGGCAACGAATCCGTTGCCGTCGACGAGCAGGGCCCCGGTGTAGGCGAGCAGCGCCAGGGCGAGGACGGCAGGACCGGAGAGTTCCTCGGAGAGCCAGCCTCGACGGCGGGCCAGGCGGGTGGCCGCGCCGCCGGCCCCGCCGACGGCGGCACCGGCCAGCACCCCTACCACCAGCGAGAGAACAGCTCGGCTCGGGCTCTCGACGCCGGCGATCCCTTCGTTCGCGGCGACCCCGGCGATCGCCACCAACACGATGGGCGTGGCGATGCCGTCGTTGAGCCCGCTTTCGACGTTGAGGGCGCGGCGAACCTTGCCAGGAACAGCAGGGTCGGACATCACGGTAGCGCCGAGGGCGGCGTCGGTCGGCGCGAGCGCGGCACCGATCAGCAGAGCCGCCCACAGGTCGACGTCGAGCACCACCAGCGCGGCTGCCGTTCCCAGCGCTACCGTCAACGGCAGCCCGACCCCGAGCAGCCGCCCGTACAGGCCGAGGTCGCGCCGGAACTGGCTCGGTCGAACCCGTGACGCATCGGCGAACAGCACCCACACCAGGGTCACCTCGGCGATCACCTTGACCAGGTGCGGTTCGAGAGCGAGGTCCAGGATCTCCAGCCCCTCTGCGAGCACAAAGCCGGCGGCGACGAAAACGATCGGAGCGGTCAGTCCGGCGCGCTGTAGACGGCCGGCGAGCAGGCACCAGCCGAGGATGGTGGCCAGGACCAGCGTCAGCGCGAGAACGTCCATCCGTCTTGTCTCCGATCACACTTGGGACCTGTACGCCAAGTTCGGTGACGGAGCCTCGCCGGCTCGACCAGACTGGGCGTGCCGATGGGTCAGGCCGTGGTCTCGCGTCCGTGGACCGCCAGCGTCCAGATGACGAAGATGTTCAGCGCGATGATCGTCATCGCCCAGAACGGGTTGCTGGTTGCTCGGTCATTGCCGAAACCTCCATGTTTCCTGCCGTAAAAGGGATCACGGCTGCAGGCGATCATCGCGCCGGGAGCCGGGGGTGTCGTCACATAGAACACGTGAAGTTGACGTCGGTGCGGCCAATCACGTGATGTGCGTGATGCGCGTCCCTGCCTCGACGCTCAGTGTGTTGAGTAGAGATCCCGGGAACGCGTCTGGCGTGCCACTCCGCGTCGTGGTGGTGTCGTCGGCTGTCATCGGCACGGAAGGATGGGTGCGCCTTGGACCACACAGAAATCTTGCGCCGTCTTGCCATCAACGACCAACGGGTTCTCGATGACCTCTTCCGCGCCGAAGCGGACGACGAGGACGACCCGCAGCCCCACGGTGCGCTGGATCCCAGGACGCTCGCACTGGTCCGGCTGGCAGCCTTGGCCGCGGTCGGTGGCGCCGTCTCGTCCTACGGAGCTCAGGCCGATGCCGCGTTCGATTCCGGCGCAAGTGCAGAGGAGATGGTCGACGTGTTGGTCGGGGTCGTCCCCGTCGTCGGGATCCCGTGTGTCGTCGCGGCTGCCCCGAAGCTCGCGCTGGCCTTGGGCTACTCCGACGAGGCTTTGGATCAGTTCGGGTAGGCCATCCAGGAGCTCGGGGAAACGCCGGACGGCGAGCCCTGGCTACCCGCCGAGCAGCCCGATCGCCGTCGCCTGCCCCACCGCCTCAGTGCGTGAGGAGACGCCCAGTTTCCGATAGATCGAGGTGACTTCCGAACCCACGGTGTTGCGTGAGACGAACAGCCGCTCTCCGATTTCGGCCAACGTCAGATGCGTCTGGAGGTACGGCAGTAGCCGGAGCTCTGCAGCGGTCAGCGGCGGCGCGCCACCGCGTCCACCCTGCGTGCTCGAGGTGAGGAGGCCACGCAGCGCGGAGACCTCCTCGACAAGGGCGCCAAGATCTGGTCGATGGAGCAGGATGTCGTCGATCTCCCGCAGGAGGTGACGAGCGGCCGAGACGTCCCCCCTTGCCAGGTGCACCTTGGCGAGCTGTAGGCGGGCACCTACCGCGATGAATGGCAGCACGAACGTGCAAGACGGACGTGCCCGCATCGCCCGCGCGATCAGGCGGTCCGCCCCCTCCAGATCTCCACGGTGCACTGCGTGCCGCGCCGCCACGGCGACAACGAGGACGCTGGTGGCGTAGTCGTGCATTCGATGCTCATCGACAACGGCAAGGGCACGTTCGAGACGCCAGGCCGCCTCGTCCCATCGCCCATGATCCATCGCCACTAGTGCGAGCTCGGATTCGCTGAGCACCAGACAATCGGCGTTGGAGTTGGTGGCTGCGACCGAGGAGGCCTCCGCAAACAGGACACACGCCCGTTCCACGTTCCCAGCGAGCAGATGCGCTTCGGCGTGCAAGTAGAGCGCGGTATCGCGCCACGGGCTCCAGGGCGGTTCCTGGGCCATCGCGATGCTCGTCTCGCTCATCATCTGCTCGGGACCGGCGGCACACATGACGGCCCGCAACATTCTCCGCGCAGAGTCAAACGACGTGCCCTCCACGGGCACCGGATCAGACGAAGCGACGTCGAGGAGCGCGGCCCATCGCTGCGCCTCGACGGTCTGGCCGGTCAGCGCCGCGGACCAGCCTGCAAGCACGGCCAGCGGGGGGAAATCTTCGATCGCTGGATCACCAAGCGCCGTCAGCCACCGTTGCACGGTTGACATGTGGCCGGCCTTGTAGGTCGGTATTGCGAGTTGCGTCACCAGCTGGACGCATCGGTCTCGCTGTGTGGTGGTGGTCAGCAGATGCTCGAGGGCAAGCGCGGGAGATCCGTTTGCCTCATACCAGTCGGCGGCCCGCAGATGCAGCTTCATGATGAGGCCGGGCTCGGCGCGATGAAGCTCGCCGAGCAGGAACTCTCGGAACAATGCGTGGTAGCGGTACCACTCTCGCCGACGATCCAGCTGGATCAGGAACGAGTTTGAGCTCTCGAGCTCGCGGAGGCGATCTTGGCTGCTCACATCTTCGAGGAGGGCGTCGCAAAGTGGCGCACAGAGTTGATCGAGCACCGCGGTGCGTCGTAGAAATCGCTGCGTGCTCTCGGGGAGCTGGCTCAGGGACTCACGGTAGAGGTAGTCGGCCACGAAGCGATCGTCACCAGAAACCGTCAGATCATGGTCGGTGCTGGCTCGGGCGATCATGGCCGCGAGGTGGAGGCCGGCCGGCCACCCTTCAGTCCGCTCCGTGACGGCGGCCGCCGCACCGCGCGAGATGCTGACGTGTGCTTGCGCGAAGATCTGCTCGGCCGCCTCCACGCCCAAGGCTAGGTCGCTAGCCCCGAGCTCCCACGCGTCATCAGCCGCTCGTAGCCGCGCGACGTGGGGTTGCTCTGAGCGACTCGCTGCCGCGAGTTGAGACCCTCGAGGGATCCCCGAGATCACGACCCCCAGCACATCGTGACAAGCCGGTGACCGGAGTTCGTGGAGGTCGTCCAACATGATCACGAATGGGGCTTTGCTTGTGCTGAGCACCGCGGCGAGGAGCGGAGCGGAGCGTCCCAACGCGGACACGCCCGGACCCCCCATGTCGGCGACCAGGTCGTCGTTGCCCGGCGAGACGCGCGCGTAGGCGGAGGCCAGCAAGGTGAGCAGGCCTGCGGGGTCGTCGTCGAAGCCGTTGAGAGACACCCAGGCGACACGACGATCCTCGGCTAGCGCCCATTGAGACAGCAGAGTCGACTTTCCGTAGCCCGCGGGAGCGGTGATCCCGACGACACGGCAACCGCTCGCTTTGGCCGCCTCGATGAGCCCGGCGCGACTCACCGAACCCCGGCGAGGCTGCGGAATCGAGAGCTTGGCGGCGAGAAGAAGCCGATCGACCTCCAACCTGGCCGGCGTTGGGTGACGCAGATCGTCGGTCACGGTCTGAGCGTACGGATCAATCACCGGCTGGCTCAACCGTCACCCACTCGCTGGCCCGCCCGGGCGCGGCGGGGCAGGCGATGGACGTTGGGTTTCACGCGATCTACGCGATGACCGGCAACCGCTGGGGGCCATACGTTCGCTCCGGAGCGGATCGGCCAGCCGAGTCGCGGGCAGCGAGCGGGCGATCAGGAGCGTCGTACGGCTGCGCTTGGTCGTGAACCAACAATCAACAGGAGGACAGTATGAGTTCCGACCGGCATGCGCGATCGATCCTGCCGATCCCTGACCGCCCGGCGACGGGTCTGACGACGTACGACGCCAAGGATCTGAACACCTCGTTCCCGCCGATCGAGCCGTTGCTTCCGCCTCCCGGGGCACCGAACGTTCTGATTGTGCTGCTGGACGACGTCGGCTTCGGGGCCTCGTCGGCGTTCGGCGGTCCGTGCCGGACACCCACGGCGGATCGGCTGGCGACGGCTGGGCTGCGGTACAACCGGTTCCATACCACCGCACTCTGCGCTCCGACGCGGCAGGCGCTGCTCACCGGCCGTAACCACCACTCGGTCGGCATGGGGAGCATCACCGAGCTCGCGACATCGTCACCCGGCAACAACTCGGTGCGGCCGAACACCAAGGCGCCCCTGGCGACCACGCTGAAGCTCAACGGGTACTCGACCGCCCAGTTCGGCAAGTGCCACGAGGTGCCGGTCTGGCAGTCATCCCCGATGGGCCCGTTTGATGCGTGGCCCTCGGGTGGCGGCGGGTTCGAGACGTTCTACGGCTTCATCGGCGGCGAGAACAACCAGTGGGACCCCGCGCTCTACAGCGGCACCACGCCCATCGAGCCACCGGCCACAGCCGAGGAGGGCTACCACCTGACCGAGGACCTCACCGACCACGCCATCAACTGGGTTCGTCAACAGAAGGCGCTGATGCCCGACAAGCCGTTCTTCATCTACTTCGCCCCCGGTGCCACCCACGCCCCCCACCACGTCCCAAAGGAGTGGGCCGACCGCTACCACGGCGAGTTCGACGACGGATGGGACGCCCTGCGCGAACGCACCTTCGCCCGGCAAAAGGAACTGGGGGTCATCCCGGAGGACGCCGAGCTGACCGCGCGGCACGAAGAGATCCCCGCCTGGGACGACATGCCCCAGGAGCTCAAGCCGGTGCTGGCCCGGCAGATGGAGGTCTACGCCGGGTTCCTCGAGCACACCGACCACCACGTCGGCCGTCTGATCGACACCCTTGCCGACCTGGACGTCCTCGACGACACGATCGTCTACTACATCATTGGCGACAACGGCGCCTCTGCCGAGGGCACGATGAACGGCGCCTTTAACGAGCTGGCCAACTTCAACGGCATGGCCGCACTCGAGACCCCCGAGTTCATGCTCAGCAAGATGGATTCCTTCGGCGGGCCCGACTCCTACAACCACTACTCGGTCGGGTGGGCCTGGGCGAACGACACCCCGTTCCAGTGGACCAAGCAGGTGGCCTCCCACTGGGGCGGCACGCGAAACGGGACCATCGTGCACTGGCCGAACGGGATCGAGCAGCCCGGCGGCCTGCGCTCCCAGTTCACGCACGTCATCGACCTGGCACCGACCATCCTGGAGGCGGCCGGGCTGCCCGAGCCGACAATGGTCAACGGTGTGCTGCAGTCGCCGATGGAGGGCACCAGCATGCTGTACAGCTTCAACGAGAGCGACGCCCCGGAGCGCCACGACCTCCAGTACTTCGAGATGTTTGCCAACCGTGGCATCTACCACCAGGGCTGGAGCGCGGTCACCAAGCACAAGACACCCTGGGTCATGGTCGGTGGCGTCCTGCCAGCGTTTGACGACGACGTGTGGGAGCTCTACGACGGGAGCAGCGACTACAGCCAGGCTCGCAACCTGGCGGCCGACAACCCCGAGAAGTTGGCCGAGCTGCAGCGGCTCTGGCTGATCGAGGCAACCAAGTACAACGTGTTGCCCCTGGACGACCGGAGCATGGAACGGGCAGTGGCCGAAAGTGCCGGACGCCCAACCCTGATCCACGGGAGCTCCCAGCAGTTCTTCGCCGGGATGGGACGCCTTTCGGAGAACAGCGTATTGAGCGTCAAGAACAAGTCGTTCTCCGTGACCGCTGAGGTCGAGATCCCGGACGGTGGGGTCGACGGGGTGATCATCGCCCAGGGCGGCCGGTTCGGCGGGTGGGCGTTGTACGCAAAGGACGGACGGGCCAAGTTCGTCTACAACGTCCTCGGCATCCACGAGTTCGCCACCGAGGCTGAGGCGCCGATCCCCGAAGGCACCCACCAGGTGCGAATGGAGTTCGCTTACGACGGCGGGGGACTGGCCCAGGGAGGCGACGTCACCCTCTATTACGACGGCGACAACGTCGCCGCCGGCCGCGTGGGGATCACCCAGCCCATGGTCTTTTCCGCCGATGAGACTACCGACATCGGTTACGAGTCCGGAACCACCGTCACCCCCGACTACACCCCAGCGACCAGCCTGTTCACCGGCCGGATCACGTGGGTGCAGATCGACCTTGGCGACGACGACAACGACCACTTCATCGACCCCGAGGAACGGCTTCGCATCGCCATGGCCCGCCAGTAGACGGACTGGGTCCGCAAACCTGATGCATCAGGCGGCAGCTCACCAGCCAAATCAACGGTCTGACGGCCCCTCACCCATGAGCGGGCCGACCTCCAACAGGAAGGCAGAACGAGCGATGACAGACACATCGCTAGACCAGCTAGGCCCCGTCGACTACATCGTCGTCGAGTTCCCCGCGGGAGCACGCAACTTCACCGGCGAAATGGCGAAAGAACTCGTCGCCTTGGTCGACTCCGGAACCATAAGGGTGATCGACGTACTGATCCTGACCAAGGACGAGGACGGCTCGGTCGACGCCATGGAACTCTCCGACGTCCCCGACCTCGGCCCGCTCCAGCAGATCGAGACCGAACTGGCCGAGCTGTTGGCCGCGAGCGACGTCGACCACCTCGCCGCCGCCATGGATCCCGGAAGCACCGCCGGAGTCCTCATCTGGGAAAACCTCTGGGCGGCACCGTTCGCATCCGCTGCTCGGCGCTCGGGTGGACAGCTCATCGCCGACGGCCGGATTCCCATCCAGGCGATCATCGCCTCAATCGAGTCCGATGACGACACTGCGAACGAAGGAGACTGATATGCCTCTCAGGGCAGCGCGCGTGGGACGCGTCGGCGTCATCGGCCACCCGGTGGCCAAGACCGCAGTCGTCGCAAAGGCCGTCACACCCGGTCCATCACCGGTCGCGAAGACCGCCGTCGTGGCTGCCGCCGTCACCCCCGGGCGCCGTCGCCGGCGAATCTAGCCAGATGCCTAGCGATGCTCGGACCTCCTGCCTCGGCTTCAACTCATCCGTCGCGGTCGTTAGGGGCTTGCTGGCTTCGGCGCACGGTGGGGGTCACTGGTCCAGGAGAGCCGTGAGTCTCGCCCGACGTAGGTGAGCCGGACCACCTGTGGCGGCTGCCACACTCGTCGGGTGGACGACCGCAGGCCGCGGATCCCCCGTGACGGATCGGGGCCACTCGGGGAGAGTCCGCACGAGCACCTCGCCACCACCCCGGCCGCGCGGCCAGGGGTCGGCGCGCGGCTTTTCGCCTGGTCGAAGGCAATGTCGGACGGCGCTACCAGTTGGGCGATGGCGGCCCGCGAGACGCACCCATCAGTAGACGTTGGGTTCAGGCTTGCGCATCGCGACAAGCGCGTAGCGGCCAGCGTGCTCGCTGGGGGTGTTGCCTACCGGCTGTTCTTCTGGCTCCTCTCATTCTCCCTGGTCACCACTGGTGCGCTGGGGTTTGCGGACGGCGAACGCGCGGAACAGGTGCTTCTTGATCTGGGCGTCGGCCCAGTGATTGCTGCAATCATGAGCGACGTCTCGCAGCAGTCACAGCACGCTCGGTGGTGGCTGCTGCTCGTGGGTGGGTGGCTGGTGCTATGGACGGGCTATTCGGGAGGGAAGGCGCTGGTGCTTGTCCACGCCACCGTATGGGGGATTCCTCCGACTCCGATCCGCAAGCCGCTATCGGCGTCGCTGGGATTCACGGGCTCGATGCTGGCCTTCGGAGCGTCGATGGCACTCGTGAGGTGGGTGCGGTCCGAGAGCCAGATCCTCGGCGCGATCACGACGCTGGCCTCGGTGGCTGTCCCGTTTGCCTTGTGGCTCGTCGCATCGCAGTGGCTTCCGCACCGCGGATCGGGCTTGCGCGGGCTACTCCCAGGTGCGTTGGTCGTCGCGGTCGGAGTACATGCGTTCTATCTGTTCACGACATTGTTCCTCGCCCCAAAATTGGACAGTGCAACCGAGACCTATGGCGCCATCGGTGTCGTCGGCACCATGCTGTTCTGGCTCTACCTCCTCGGGCGACTCGTGATCGGCGGAGCGACCATGAACGCCTCGCTCTACGATCGCCGGTCCGCTCTGATCTAGCTCGCAGCGATCGTTCCGCACAAATCCCGAAGTACTCGGTCAGGAGATCACAACACGGACCGACAGCGAGCCAGGCGGTCACCTTCGTGCTGCTGTGTCCGACCACCCGCGCCATGGCCTCGAGCGGCACGCCGGCGAATTGGTCTACCCGAAGCAGTTGCGGCCCGTCCTCACCGAGGACACTTCTGTCATGGAGACGCTGTTCGAGTTGCCCGCGGGACCGGAAAGGGTCACCGGACGAGGGATAAGTCGACAGGTAAGCCGACGGCGACGTGAGAAGAGCCCCTCCGCCTGTTGGCTGGGGGGCTCCTTTGTTGTGCTGACCTGCGGGTCTTGATGGTGGGCGATACTGGGTTTGAACCAGTGACCTCTTCCGTGTCAAGGAAGCGCGCTACCACTGCGCCAATCGCCCGTGACGGCCCAAGTTCCCACACTCCGCGGGTAATGAGCAATCGAGGTGGAGACGGGATTTGAACCCGTGTAGACGGATTTGCAGTCCGTTGCCTCGCCTCTCGGCCACTCCACCAAGGAGGGGA
Organism: Nocardioides sp.; assembly: GCF_035697785.1. Classification (GTDB taxonomy): domain Bacteria; phylum Actinomycetota; class Actinomycetes; order Propionibacteriales; family Nocardioidaceae; genus Nocardioides_B. The sequence goes on along the minus strand of NZ_DASSCL010000013.1, from coordinate 90 downwards.
CCTGCGACCCTTCTCCGAGCGGACGACGAGGCTCGAACTCGCGACCTCAACCTTGGCAAGGTTGCGCTCTACCAACTGAGCTACGTCCGC
>NZ_DASSCL010000012.1:0-71330 GCF_035697785.1 Nocardioides sp. | reverse complement strand
TTCCTGGCGCTCGGGCTCGACATCCCGCTGCAGTCGATCAACGCGCTGAAGAACCTCGCGATCCTGTCCGCCAACATCGCCGCGACCGTCGTGTTCGTCTTCGCGGCCCCGCTCGACTGGGTGATCATCGGCCTGATCGCGTTGGGGTCGCTCGTCGGCGGCTGGCTCGGTGCCCATCTCGGTCGTCGGCTGCACCCGACGGTGTTCCGAATCCTCGTCGTCGTCTTCGGGTACGCCGTCGCGATCCGGTTGCTGGTGGGCTGAGCTAGCCGCTGACCGGTACCTCCTCGGTGCCGTGCAGCAGCTGCCGCTGGCCCAGCTTGAGGAACTCGCGGGTGAGGTCGCCGAGCTGTCGGACCGTGGCGTCCCAGGCCTGGTCGTGGGCCGAGTCCGGGTCCCTCACGAGGTCAACGGCCAGCCCTCTCACCTCCCAGCACAGCTGGCCCACGCGTTCGGCCAGCGCACTCGTCTCCTCTGTGCCGACGAGTCGGGCGTCGGCGGCCGCCGCCTGTGCGGACTCGTAGTGCGCGACCACGTCGGCCCGGTCGAAGCCGTCGGGAAGCCGACCTTCCTGGACGACGAACAGCTGCACGTCTCGCAGGGCCACGCGCGTGGTCCGCGCCTGGCGCACCAGCTCGCGGTAGGCGCTGCGCCGCTCCCGCTGGAGGAACTGCTCACTGTCGTGCTGAAGCTGCTTGTTCGCCAGCAAGACCTGAGTGGTGAGCGTGCGTTCGGCCGTCGAGGCCGCCGTGACCTGGGCCCACATGCTGATCACGAGAGTGACCAGAATGGCCACGATCGCCGTACCTGCCTGCCGGGAGGCGGCGACCGCCTGGGTCCGCGTCGCCTCCGTCCGCTGCCGCTCGACATCCATCTCGAAGACCAGGCGGGTCCTCTGCAGCTCGATCTCCTGCGCCCGCAGGTCGAGCCCCTCGCGCTCGGCGTCGTCCATGGCACACCTCCCCGTAGTGGGAGGCGACGGGAGGAACGGTCGGGAGCGGCGCCCTCGGAACCCGGGTGCGAGCTCGAGAGACGTCTCGTCGTCGTCGCACCCCCGATGTCCACTCTGGTCTCGCGATTGTCACCCCGCGGCCCCACGGTTGTAAAGCAACCTGTCCCGTTCCGGTTGGGGCTTGTCCTTAGCTCCCCAGGGGATCTCCCGCTCCCCGTGGTGAACTCCCCGCGGGAAGGGGTGGATTACCACGGGACCGTGGTAATTGGCCCCCGCACGCCCCCCGAACCGTCTCACCACCACGCGGTCTCCCGGTCGGGATCGATCGTCGCCCTAGGGTGGGCCGGGTGCTGAAGCGCTGGATGCTCCTGCTGGGCCTGGTCGCGGCGGCAACGGCGGTGCTGTACCTGGTCGGGGCGCCGGCACCGTTCCTGATCGGCGCGCTCCTCGGCGGTCTCCTGGTGGCCGCGTTCGCGACGGCTCCGGACATCCCCGCGGCGGCGGGCACGTTCGGCCAGGTCATGATCGGCGCCTCCGTAGGAACGCTCGTCACCGTGGACCTGCTCGGGGACCTGGCCCGGCACGGCTGGGTGATCGGGTTCGCCCTCGTCGGCACGCTGGCCACCAGCCTCGCCTGGGGGCAGGTGCTCCGCTACCAACCGGGCGTCTCGGCCGTGACGGCGAGCTTCGCGTCCATCGCCGGTGGCGCCTCGGGGGTGGTCGCCACCGCGCGCGACGTCGGCGCCGACGAGCCCGTGGTCGCAACCATCCAGTACCTGCGCGTGCTCGTCGTGCTCTTCACGATGCCGGTCGTCGCGAAGCTGTTCGACCCGGCGGCGAGCGCGTCCGGCGGCGGCCCGGCGGCGGTCGGTACGACGTGGGGCGCCTATCTGTTCACCGCGGTCACCCTCGCACTGGGCTTCGCGGTGCTGCGGTTCCTCGACTTCCCCGGCGCCGCCGTGCTGGTCCCGATGCTGGTCGCCTCGGTACTGGTCGCCACCGGTTGGTTCGCCGACCCCGTGGTCCCCGATCCGCTGCTCAACGCCGGCTACCTCGCCATCGGGGCACAGGTCGGCCTCAAGTTCACCCCCGCGACGCTGCGCATCATCGCCCGGTTGATGCCCCTCGCCCTGGTCCAGGTCGCCGGCACGATCCTCACCTGTGCCGGCATCGGCTACCTGATGGCCCGGCTCACCGACATCGACCAGCTCGACGCCTACCTCGCCACCACTCCCGGCGGGCTGTACGCCGTGGTCGCGGTGGCGATCTCCACGGGAGCCGACACCGGTCTGGTGTTCACGCTGCAGGTGCTGCGGCTGTTCGGGTCGCTGCTGCTGGTGCCGGTGCTGGCGCGACTGCTACGGCCGCCACCCGGCGACGACCCGGACGCGCGATCGGCGTAGCGCTCAGGTGAGCACCCCCAACGGCGAACCATCGAGCCAGCCGACGACGTCCTCGACCGCCTCGGTGTACCGCTGCGCGTAGGCCTGCTCGGTGACGTAGCCGATGTGGGGAGTGGCGATCACGTTCGGCGTGGTCCGCAGCGGGTGGTCGGCAGGCAGTGGCTCCTGCGCGAAGACATCGAGGGCGTCGCCGGCGATGACACCGTCACGCACCGCGTCTAGCAGGGCCTCCTCGTCGCAGATCGGCCCGCGGCTGGTGTTGACGAGCCAGGCGGTCGGCTTCATCAGGCCGAACTCGCGCCGGCCCACCAGGCCGCGCGACCGGTCACCCAGCACCAGGTGCAACGACACGAAGTCCGACTCCACGAGCAGGTCGTCGAGGGACGCGGCCCTCCGCACACCGACCTCGGCGCAGCGCTCGTCGGTCAGGTTGTGGCTCCACGCCACGACGTCCATGCCGAAGGCGCGGGCGTACTCCGCCACCCGGGCACCGAGGCGGCCCAGCCCGACGATGCCGAGGGTCCGGCCCTGCAGCGCGGTGCCGAGCGTGGTCATCCAGCCACCCTCGCGGACGTTCTGGATCTCGACGTCGAGCCGGCGGGCGGCTGCCATCAACAGGGCCCAGGTGTGCTCGGCCGCTTCGTACGCCCCGCCGCCGGTGCCGCACACCGTGACGCCGAGGTCGCGCGCGGCCTCCAGGTCGATCGCCGCGTTGCGCATCCCGGTCGTGACCAGGAGACGCAGGTTCGGAAGCCGCTCGAGCACGCTGCGCGGGAACGGCGTCCGCTCCCGCATCGCCACCGCGACGGTGAACCCGGAGAGCCGGTCGACCACCGCGTCCTCACCCCCGAGGTGCTCGTGCAGCACGGTGATGTCCGCCCGGGCACGCAAGGGTGACCAGTTCGCCACCGACAGCGCGACGTCCTGGTAGTCGTCGAGCACGACCACACCGACCCGGTCCTGGTCCTCAGCACGCATGGCGGCCATTGTGTCGCCGACCACGCACGGCTCTCACGCGAGCGTCACCGCAGGGCGGCCAACGACGGGGCGAGCTCGCCAAGCTGGCGACGGGCCCGCTCCTCGCCGTCAGGGGCGAGCCCGGCGGCCGCCCGCGCGGCGCGGCCGAGACCCTTGTGCACGAGGTAGAGCTCCAGCCGTGCCGGATCGGGCTCACCGGCGACCGAGCGGAACCCGTCGAGGACCGCGTCGCGCAGCGCGGCACCCGAGGCACGCGCGCCCGACGTGGCGAGCAGCTCGACGACGAACGTCGCCAGGTCGAACTCCGGCTCCCCCATCGCGAACCGGTCGAAGTCGATGAGGCCCAGCCGGCCGGCGTCGTCGACGAGCCACTGCCCCAGGTGTGCCGCCCCGTGGATCGGGACGAGGCTCGCGGGACCGAGGCGTTCATGCGCGCTCATGAGGACCTCGAGCGCGCGCATGAAGTCGTCGGTCAGGGCCGGCACGGCGTCGGCCCCGCGGCCGAGCTGTCGCCGCGTCCGGGCCAGCTGGCGTGCGGAGTCGTCGACCCGGCTCGGCAGCAGCCCCGAGACGGCGAGCTCGCCGAGCGACGTGCCCACCCGACGCGACAGGCGCTCACCCTCGGGGCCGGCCAGCAACGGCTCGAGCGGCGCGCCCGGCACCACGCCGTACCAGCTCGACCGGGTGCGCTCGACCCAGCCGTGCGGCTCGGCGACCGCGAACGAGAGCACGCCCGACACCGACGCCTGCCACCGTTCGGCCGCCTCCACCTGGTCGTCGGCCTCGTCGGAGAACACCTTGACGAAGCGCGCCCCGGCGTCGGTGCCACCGCGCACCGTGCACCGGTCCCCGGGGTGGTAGCGCGCGACCCGGGGGCTGTCCAGCGACGACAGCACCTCCTGCAGTCCGGGCAGGGCCGAGTCGTCCGCGCAGGCCACCACCTCGACACGGCCGAGGTCGCCGGCGTCCGCGGCTGCCACCGCGCGGTCGTCATCCGCCTCGAGCAGCCGGACCTGCACGGTCGGCACACCCGGTGCGTCGTACACCAGCAGCGCCCACGGCGAACGCTTCGGCCGAAGCTTCCCATAGGTCCGGCGCCACGGTCCGGCCACATCGAGGCCGCGCTGCACCGCCCACGCGTCGAGATGGGGCTCGACGGCTCCGGCCGCCAGCAGCTCGAGGCGGTGCCGGTACGGCGCGCGGCCGGCGGCGGTCGCAGCTTCGGAGACGACGTCCATGCCGGCCAGTCTCGCCCGGTTCCACCCGGTTCCGACAGTGCTAGCACCTTCGTCCAATGGCTGCTGCGACGAGCACCGCCGCATGATGAAAGCCGAGCCACCACGACAGCACCCGGGGCTCTCTGTGACGAGCACGCAGACCGGCTCCGAACGCCCGGGCCGGCTCGACCGTCGCCATGAGAGGGGGCTCGGTGATCAGCACTCGCGTCTCCCCGGCCCGCCACGCGCGACGTCTCGTGGTGCTCCTCGCGCACTGGTTGTGCGGCCCGGCTCGGAGCCACCGATGACCCGGACAGCGGCCACCCCGGCGCCCCCGCGGAGCCCCGCGCTGCGGCTGCTCTGGGACCACGCCCGCCGGCACTGGCCGGCGCTCACCGGCGCAGCGGCGTCGACCGTCGCGCTCACCGCCGCGCAGCTTGCGGCCCCGTGGCCGTTGAAGATCGCGATCGACTCGCTGGTCACCGACCGCGGCACGCGCTTCGAGCTCGACAGCGGGGACATCTCACTGTTGCTGGGACTGGCCGCGCTGGTGCTCGGGATCGCCGCCGTGAACGCCGCGGCCGCGTTCTTCTCCGAGTTCTGGCTGAACCGGTCCGGGGAGCAGATCGTCCACGACCTGCGGACCGCCACCTACGAGCACCTGCAGCGGCTGTCGCTGATGTTCCACTCCAGCCGGCACACCGGCGACCTGGTCGCCCGGGTCACCGGCGACGTGAACGCGGTCGGCGACCTGTTCGCCCAGACCCTCGGGACGCTCGCGTCGGCGTCGATGGTGCTGATCGGGATGTTCGCCGTGACGTTCTGGCTCGACCCGCTGCTCGCGTTCGTCGCCTTCCTCGTCACGCCGGCCCTGTTCGTGACGACCATGCACTACCAGAAGCGCATCCGGCAGATGGCCCGCAGCCAACGGGCCAAGGAGGGTGAGATCGCCTCGCTGGCGACCGAGGCCCTCTCCGCGATGCAGGTGATCAAGGCGTTCGGCACCGAGCGATTCGAGCACGACCGGGTGCAGCAGCGCAGCGCCGAGCGGCTCGCGGTCGGCGTGCAGAGCTCCCGGGTCGAGGCCCGGTTCGGGGCCTGGGTCGACATCCTCGGCGCCGTGGCCACCGCGCTCGTGCTCGCGCTCGGGGTGCTCTCGGTCGCCGACGGCCGGATCACCCCCGGCGACCTCGTCGTCGTGGTGGCCTACACCAACAAGCTCTACAAGCCGCTGAAGGACATCGCCAAGCAGGCCAGCCGGGCCGCCCGTGCACTCGCCCGGCTCGAGCGGATCGCCGAGATCCTGTCCTCGGACATGGTCCTCGTCGACGGCAGCGACGGTCCGATGCCCGACCACCGGGCCGCGGGGACGATCGACCTCGACGACGTGCACTTCCGCTACATCGAGACCCGGCCGGCCCTGAACGGTGTGACGCTGCACATCCCGAGCGGGTCCCGCCTGGCCCTCGTCGGTGAGTCCGGCGCCGGCAAGTCCACGGTCGGCGCCCTGGTCGCCCGCTTCTACGACCCGAGCCAGGGCACGGTCAGCGTGGACGGCCGGGACGCCCGCGAGTGGCCGCTGCGCTGGGTGCGCACCCAGGTCGGCGTGCTGCTCCAGGACACCATCCTGTTCAGCGGCACCGTGCGCGAGAACATCGCCTACGGCACCGACGCCGACGACGAGCAGATCGAGGCGGTCGCGCGCGCCGCGGACGCCTTGAAGTTCATCCGCTCCCTGCCCGACGGCTTCGACACGATGCTCGGGCCCGGCGGCCTCGGCCTGTCCGGCGGCCAGCGACAGCGCATCGGCATCGCCCGGGTGCTGCTCCGCGACCCGCCGATCCTGGTGCTCGACGAGCCCACGACCGGGCTCGACGCGGAGAGCGAGCAGCAGGTGATGGCCGGGCTGCAGCGTCTGATCGAGGGCCGCACCACGATCCTGATCACGCACTCGACCGCGCTGGCCCGCAGCGCCGACCAGGTCGCGGTGATGTCGAACGGGATGGTCCTCGAGCAGGGGACCCCGGCGCAGCTGCTCGCCGACGACTCCGCCTTCGCCCGGCTGACGGGCACCCAACAACGACTCGACCTCACGGGCACGGACTCGGCCTTCTTCGCGGCCCGCGTCCCCGACGACAAACATGTGGAGCGGACATGACCAGCACACCTCGACGACGGGCGGTCGTGACCGGCGCCGCCGGCTTCATCGGCTCACACCTCTGCGAGCGTCTGCTCTCGGACGGCTGGTCGGTGACCGGCATCGACTGCTTCACCGACTACTACCCGCGGGCGGACAAGCTGGCGAACCTCACCGAGCTGACCGGGGAGCCCCGGTTCGACCTGCTCGAACGGGACCTGGTCCGCGAGGGCTGGGAGGAGTCGTTCGCCGGCGCGACGGCCGTGTTCCACCTCGCCGCCCAGGCCGGCGTCCGGGACAGCTTCGGTGCCAGCTTCGGCTACTACGCGAGCAACAACCTCGTGGCCACCCAGCGCGTGTTCGAGGCCGCGGAGTCGGCCGGCGTCGCCCGCGTCGTCTGGGCGTCGTCGTCGTCGGTGTACGGCGACGCGGAGGCACATCCGTGCCGCGAGCCCTCGACGCCGACCCGGCCCCGGTCGCCGTACGGCGTGACCAAGCGAGCCTGCGAGGACCTGGCCCGGGTCTACCGCAGCCACGGCCTGGCCACCGTCGGCCTGAGGTACTTCACCGTCTACGGCCCCCGACAGCGTCCCGACATGGCGATGCGACGGATCTGCGACGCCCTCGTCACCGGCGGCAGGTTCCCGCAGTTCGGCGACGGGTCGCAGTCGCGCGACTTCACGTTCGTGACCGACGCGGTCGACGCCACCGTCCGCGCCGCACACGCGGAGACCACCAGCACCGACGTCTACAACGTCGGCGGCGGTGAGGAGGCGACCCTCTCGAGGGTGATCGCCACGCTCGAGAGGATCGCCGGGCGCCGCCTCGACCTGGACCGGCAGCCCGCGCAACGGGGCGACGTGGTCAGGACCTCGGCCGAAGTGTCGCTGGCCCGCCGGGACCTCGGCTGGAACCCGGTCGTGTCCCTCGACGACGGCCTGGCCGCCGAGCTCGCCTGGGTGGAGGCCCGGCAGCCGATGGAGGCGGGGGCCGCATGACCGCCCGCGTCGCGGTGGTGATGAGCGGCTTCCCGCGGACCTCGGAGACGTTCGCCGTCGGCGAGCTTGTCGCCCTGGCACGGGCCGGGATGCTCACCCGCCTCTACGCCACCAAGCCTGGCGACGGCGCGACCCCCCAGCCCGGCGTCGACGAGCTGCGTCCGCTGCTCCGGATGCTGCCGGACGGCGACGCGACCCAGCAGGCCGCGGCGCTCGTCGCCGACCTCGGGGACGAACGCGTGCACGGCGTGCACGGCTACTTCGCGCACCGTCCCGCGGAGGTGGCTGCGCACGCCGCGGCCAGGCTCGGCGTCGACTACAGCTTCAGCACCCATGCGCTCGACGCCCGCAAGGTGCCCGCCGACGAGCTGGCCGCCCGGGCCCGCGGCGCCGCTGGCGTGGTCGCCTGCAACCCCGACGTCGCGCAGCACGTCCGCGTGCCCGGCGCGGCCGTGCGCTTGCTGCCACACGGCGTCAACCTCCGGAGGTTCCGCCCCGAGGCCGGACCCCCGGGCGGCGGACCGCTGCGGGTGCTGGCCGTCGGCCGCCTGGTCGAGAAGAAGGGCTTCCCCACCCTGGTCGACGCCGTGGCCCGACTGCGGGTCCCGGTGCAGCTGCGGATCATCGGCACCGGCGCCGAGCAGGCCGCCCTCGCCGAGTCCGTGCGCCGCAAGGGCGTGGCCGGCCACGTCGTGCTCGCCGGCCGCCGGTCACACGCCGAGCTGCCCGGCCACTACGCCTGGGCCGACGTCGTGGCCGTCCCGTCGGTGGTCGACCGCGCGGGAGACCGCGACGGCCTGCCCAACGTCGCGCTCGAGGCGATGGCGTCCGGCCGGCCGCTGGTCGTCTCCGACGTGGCCGCGCTCGGTGGCACGGTGCGGGCCGCGCGCGGCGGCCTCGTCGTACCTCCGGGAGACAGCGCGGCGCTCGAAGCCGCCCTGCACCGGCTGACCGACCCGCGGCTGCGGGCCGCCCTGGGCGCGGCCGGCCGCCGCTACGTCGAGCAGCACTTCGACCTCGACACCTGCACCCGGCTGTTCGTCGAGCACCTCGCCGACCTGCACGCACGTACGCCGGAGCACGCCGATGCCTGAACCCGCCGCTCCCGACATCCCCGGCACCACCGGGCGGGTGGCCTACGTGCTGAAGGGCTACCCCCGCCTCTCCGAGGTGTTCATCGCCAGCGAGATCTACCGCGTCGAGCGGCTCGGCGTCCCGCTGCGCCTGTTCGTCCAGAAGGCGGCCGACGAGGACGTCCACCACGACGTCGTACGCCGGGTCCGGACGGCCCCGGAGTACCTGCACCAGACGTCCTCGCTGTCCGCCGCCGGTGCGCCGCGCTGGCTCGCGGACAACTTGGCGACCTTCCGGCCCGCGCTGCTGCGGACCGCGCGCCGGCACCCGCTGCGGCTGCTGCGTGCCGCCGGCCTGGCGCTGGCGCAGGCAGTGCGGGCCCGGAAGGGCCTCCTGGCGCCGCCCCGCAAGATCTACGTCAAGGAGCTGCTGCTGGCGGTCGACCTGGCCGACCGCATCGACTCGGCCGGGGACGTGGCCCGGCTGCACGCCCACTTCGCTCACGGGGCGACCACCGTGGCCTGGCTCGCTGCCACGATCACCGGACTGCCGTTCTCGTTCACCGGCCACGCCAAGGACATCTACACCGACGAGCTCAACCCGGCCGGGCTGCTCCGCCGCAAGATGGACGCCGCATCGTTCGTGGTCACCTGCACCGAGGCCAACCGGCGGCACCTCCACGCGCTCGGCTCGCGGACCCCGGTGCACGTCGTCTACCACGGGCTGAACGCCGACTTCGAGAAGCTGGTCGCCGACGGGGTACGCCGCGTCGAGCCGGACCGGGTCCGGCTGCTGGCCGTCGGCCGGCTGGTCCGCAAGAAGGGGCTCGACACCTTCGTGGACGCCTGCGCGCTGCTGCGCGGCCGCGGTGTCGACTTCGAGGCGGTGATCGCCGGGGAGAGCGGTGACCACGAGGCCGAGGTCCGGACGCGCGTCGACGAGGCCCACCTGGGGGACCGGGTCTCGTTCCTGGGTCCGCTGACCCAGAGCGGCCTGTTCGAGCAGTACTCCCGGGCCAGCGTGTTCGCGCTGCCCTGCCGAGTGCTCGCGGACGGCGACCGCGACGGGATCCCGAACGTGCTGATGGAGGCGATGGCCTGCGGCCTGCCGGTCGTCACCACAGGAGTCTCCGGCATCACCGAGCTGGTGCACGACGGCGAGAACGGCCTGATCGTCGAGCCGGACCGCCCCGCCGAGCTGTCCGACGCCCTGCACCGGCTGGTCAAGGACCCCGATCTCGCCCAGCACCTCGCCGACGAGGGTCGCCGCACCATCGCCGACCACTTCGACGCCTCGGCGACGGCCGCCCGGATGGCCGCGCTGCTGACCGGCGCCCCGACCGGCCCGGAGCGGCGCCGATGAGATCCGCCTCACCGGTCCCCGCGCACACCGGGGCGGTCGCCGCCGGGCGGGTCCGACCCCGCCAGGTCTACTCCCCGATCGCGCACCTCTACCGCGACCCGCAGGTGGCCGCCGACGCCGTGACCGGCCGGTTCCGGTACGCGGGGGAGACCCTCGACCTGGGCATGCCACCGGACTGGCGCACCGGCGGCCTCGCCCACGACGAGGAGTGGCACATCGAGTGGAGCAAGTTCTACTTCGGGCTGGACCTCTCGCACGCGTACGGCGCCACGGGAGACCCGGCCTACCTCGACGCCTGGCAGGCCCTGGTGTCGAGCTGGATAGACCAACAGGCGCCCGACGTCGACACCAGCGACATCACTGCCCGCCGGCTGCAGAACTGGCTCTACGCCTGGCAGGGCTTCGACAGCGTCGACGGCTTCCCGGGCCTCGACCCCGCCGTGCAGGAGCGGGTGCTCGCCAGCATGTCCGCGCAGCTCGACCACGTCACCGCGGAGCTGACCCCCGAGCGCAACCACCGCACGCTCGAGCTGTTCGCGCTCCTGGTGGTCTCCCTCGGCCTGCCCGTCCTCGACCCCGACGGCGACCGGGGCGAGCAGGCCTGGACGGCCCTGCAGGACAACCTGCTCACCGACGTGTGGGCGGACGGGGTGCACCGGGAACGGTCCACCCACTACCACCTCATCGCGCTGCGCTCCTTCCTCGGTGCGCGCGTCAACGTGACCCGCTTCGGCGGCCGGGTGCCCCCGGCGTACGACGAGCGGCTGCGCGCCGCCTGCCGCTTCGGCCTGCACCTGCACCGCCCCGACGGCCAGATCCCGGCCTGGTCCGACAGCGACTCAGGCAGCTATCTCGACCTGCTCGCGCTCGCGGCCGACGTGCTCGACGACGACGAGATCCGCTACGTCGCGACCCGGGGACGGGCCGGCACGCCGCCTCCCGAGCGCTGCGCGGACTTCCCGGTGGCCGGATACCACGTGCAACGCAGCGGGTGGGGCGAGCGCGGCGAGCCGTACGCCGACGAGCGGTTCCTGATGTTCGGCTGCGGTCCCCTGGGCGACGGCGGGCACGGGCACTACGACGCGCTGTCGCTCGAGGCCTACGGCCTCGGGCACCCCCTGGTCGTCGACCCCGGTCGCTACACCTACGCCGAGGGCGAGCCGAACTGGAGACACTGGTTCAAGGGCACCGCCGCGCACAACACGGTGACCGTCGACGGTCTCGACCAGCAGCCCTACCGCCTCGGCAAGCCGAAGGGCCCCAAGCTCAGCTGCCGGCTCCTCGACCGTCGCTCGCTCGACGGCGCGGACCTGCTGCACGGCGAGGTGACAAGCCCGTCGTACGACGCCGTGCACCGGCGGGCGATCCTTTTCGTGGCACGCGACTACTGGCTCGTCCTCGACCGGCTCCGCGGCGAGCAGCCGCACGACTACGCACTGCGCTGGCACCTGGCGTACGACGACGCGCCGACCGTCGAGCGGCTGCCCGGCGGCATCACCCGGGTGAGCACGCCGACCGTGCACCTCGACCTCACCGGAACTCCGCGGTCGTCCCTGCCCGTCGCCGTCGAACCCGGCTGGGTCTCGACCGAGTACGGCATCAAGTCCCCGGCGCCCGTCGTCGTCGCGTCCCCGAAGCGCGCGCATGAAGTCACGCTGCTCACGCTGCTGACGCCCCGCCGCGCGGGACGCTCGCCACGGTTGCGGTCGGCAGACCTGGCAACGGGCGCCGTGGTCGTCGAGCTCGCCGACGGGACGACCGACCGGATCCACTGGCACCCGGACCGTCCGGATGCCCCGCAGCTCTCGCTGGCCCCGCGCGCCGAGGCGGCGACACCGTGACCGCCACCCTCCGCACCTCGCCGGGGCTGGCCCGGGACCCGGCCCTACCCCGGCGTGACGACCTGCTCGACGAGGAGCTCGTCGCCGCGCGTCTCCAGGGACTGGACCGAGAGCCGCGCACTGTCGCCGGCTGCGTCCGGGTCCGGGCGAGGTACCGCCCCGGCGAGAGCCTGCGCACCACCTACCGGCTCGTCGACGAACGCGGCGACAGCCGGCTGGTGAGCGCCCGGATGTTCACCGCCGCGAAGGCTCCCGCGAAGTTCCTGCTCGCGCGCGACGAGGCCGCCCGGCAGGGCGCACCCGACGACTCCGTGCTCCTCGACGAGCCCATGAACACGGTCTTCTGGGTGTTCCCGCAGGACCGCAAGCTGCGCGGCCTGGACCGGCTCACCGACCCGCCCGAGGAGCTGCGGGCCGTGTTCGGCCGGCCGTGGCTGCGCAGCGAGCTGGTCGCCTACACCCCGGAGAAGGCCGCGACCGTGCGCTGCTCCGACGCCGGCGGTGTCACGGTCGGCTTCGCCAAGGTGCACGCCGGCGACGATGGTCGGCACAGCGTCGACACCCTCGCCGCCGTGCGGCGGAGCCTGCCGCCGGCCGGTGGGCCGACCCTGCCGGAGCCGGTGGGCTACCTGTCGGACCTGCGGATGTCGTTGCTGTCCCCCGTGCCCGGCCAGGCGCTGCACCACCTGCCGCGCGCCGAGGTGCCCGCGGCGATGGCGGCGCTCGGCGAGACGCTCTCGATGCTGCATCGCGGGTCGGTGGCCGCGCTGCCGCCGTTCACCCGCCTCGACCCGGACCGGCTCACCACGGCCGGCGTACTCCTGCAGACGGCGCGGCCCGACCTCGCCGACCTCACCGGAGCCGTCGTGTCCGCACTCCTGGCCGCCCCGCGCCGCCCGGCGCCGGCCGCGCTCCTGCACGGCGACCTGCACCCCAAGAATGTGCTCGTCCACGACACCGGCATCGGGCTCGTCGACCTCGACCAGGCCGCTGCCGGACCCGCCGGCGCCGAGCTCGGCGGCACCCTGGCCCGGCTGTGGTGCCCGCGCCCCCACGACCCGATCGACCCGGACACTGCGGCGGCCGCCGCCGACGCGCTGCTCGCCGCGTACGCGCGGCCGCCGAGTGCGGACGACCTGCGCTGGTTCGCCGCCGCGGCGCTGCTCGTCGAGCGCGCCGTCCGCGCGGTCAGCCGCGTGGACGTGGCGACACTGGCCGAGCTCGAGCGGGTGCTCAGCACCTCCCTGGAGTGGGCGACCGAGGGGGCGCACCCGAGATGACCCGGCCGCGACTGCTCTTCTACTGCCAGCACTCGGTCGGGCTGGGACACCTGGTCCGCTCGGTCAACCTGGTCGACGGGCTGGCCGAGGACTTCGACGTGACCCTGCTCAACGGCGGCCCGTGGCCGACCGACCTGCCGCAGCCCGACGGCGTCGACATCGTGCACCTCCCGGCGCTGGGCCTCGACGCGGACTACGCGCTGGTCAGCCGTGACGAGCGCTACACGGTCGAGGAGGCGGTGGACCTTCGCCGGTCGATGGTCCTGGACTCGTTCCGGGCGACCGCTCCCGACGTGCTGCTGGTCGAGCTGTTCCCGTTCGGTCGCAAGAAGTTCCGCACCGAGCTGATGCCCCTGCTGGAGCTGGCCAGGTCCACCCGCCCCGCGCCGCTGGTCGCTTGCAGCCTCCGCGACATCCTCGTCGGCAGCCGTCGCGACCAGCAGGGCCACGACGACCGGGCCAGCCGGATCACGAACGAGTTCTTCGACGCGGTGCTGGTGCATGCGGACGACCGGTTCGCGACGCTCGAGGAGACCTTCCACCCGACCGTGCCGCTGCGCACACCGGTGCACTACACGGGCTTCGTCCGCGGTCCCGTCGACCGCGACCCGACGCGCGCCCGCGAACCGCGGGTGCTGGTCTCGGCCGGCGGTGGCCTGGTCGGCGCGCCGCTGTTCCGCGCCGCGGTCGACGCGCAGCCCCGGTGGCTCGCGGACCACGGGCTGCGCACCCTCATCGTCACCGGACCGTTCCTGCCCGAGCCCGTGGTCGACGAGCTCGCGGTCCGCGCCGCGGCGAGCGACGGGCTGGACGTCGTGCGCTACCTCCCCGACCTCGGCGGCGAGATGGCCGCCTCGGCGGTGTCGGTGAGCCAGGCCGGCTACAACACCACGATGGACATCCTCGGAAGCACGACGCCGGCGGTGGTCGTGCCGTACGGCGAGGGGCGCGAGGACGAGCAGGCCGAACGCGCCGGTCGGCTGGAGCGACTCGGCGCGCTCCGCGTGCTCGACCCGGACCGGCTGTCCGGCGACACCCTCGCCGACGCGGTCGGCTCCGCGCTCGACTGGTCGCCGCTGTCCGTCCCGCTGGCCCTCGACGGTCGCACCCGTACGCCGGCGCTGCTCCGCTCGCTGCTCCCGGCCCGGGACGCGGAGCCGGTCCGGTGACCGGCTGGCTGGACCCGCTGCGGGCGGTCCTCGACTCCGCCGAACGGCCCGTGACGTTCTTCTTCCGCGACGACGACGCCGGCTGGGACGACGAGGCACTGGCGGCGCTGCTCGACGTGTTCGGCACGTCCGGCGTACCGCTGGACGTGGCGGCCATCCCCGAGGCGATGAGCCCGCACACCGTGGACCTGCTCGCGAGTCGTCGGGAGAGCGGCCGCAACGACCTGACCGTCCACCAGCACGGCCTCGCCCACGTCAACCACGAGCCGGAGGGCCGCAAGTGTGAGTTCGGGCCGAGCCGGTCGGCCGAGCAGCAGGCCGACGACATCGCCCGCGGCCGCGACCTGCTGCACTCGATGATGGGCGACCTGCCGGCGGTGTTCACGCCACCGTGGAACCGGTGCGCGCCGTGGACCGCCGAGGTGCTGCGCGACCTCGGGTTCGCGGTACTGTCCCGGGACCTGTCGGCGGGCCTGGCCGGGGTGGACGGGCTGGTCGAGCTGCCGATCACGGTCGACTGGTACGCCAAGCGCACGAAGGTGCCCGTGGACCGCGCCGGCCGTGGCGAGCTGCTCGCCGAGAGCGCTGCCGGCCCAGGCCCGGTGGGGTTGATGCTGCACCACGAGGTGATGGGCGAGGACGACCGTGCCGATCTGGCGGACCTGCTCGACCTGGTGGCCGGCCACACCGCGGCTGCCACCGATCACCTCGACCGGCTGGCGCTCACGCGGGTCCGCTGATCACCCACCGGACAGGTCCGCGAGGACCTCCGCGATCATCCGGTGCCCCTGTGCCTCGAACGTGGGGTCACCGACCTGGTGCGCCCAGCAGGCCGTGCCGATCGCCTCACCGACCCGCTGGCGCGATGCGGTGCTCTCCGTCCAGGTAGCGCAGCGCCCGCTCGGCCTCGCGTCGCTGCTGGTGGAGGTCGGTCACGGCGTGCTGACCGTGCAGCAGCGCGAGAAGCTCGCCGGCCTGCCGGAAGGCGTCCGGGTCGTCGACGTGCGGGCTGTCGAGGAGCAGTCGCCCCGGCACGTGCCGTGTTACCAGCATCTTCGCCTCGACGTCCGCTTCCACGAGGAGTGGGGCGCGGCCACGCGACGTCCACGGCTCGAGCCAGTGCCGGTGCGCCCACACCTCGCGGTCGATGTGGTGGTCGGACTCAGCGCCCGCCTTGACGACGTACCGCTGTCCCTCGTGCTCGATCTCGAGAACACGGCGACCCACCGACCCCCAGCTGTGGTCGGCGACCAACGTTGCACCGGGGAGCCAGCGCTCCAGCAGACGTCCCTGCTGCTCGGGCAGCTGCTCGATCATCCGGACACCCTGGCACGCGGTGCCATCGCCCACGCGCGCGTGCCCGCCCGACGCGGAGTCTCCGCACGAGACAGATCCGCTCAGAGCCGGAACACGTGCTCGGCATGGTGCCCCGCCGTCAGGTTCCGGGTGTCGAAGAGCCGTCGGCTGTGCCGGACAATCATGGCCGGGTCGTAGGCCGCGTGGTCGGTGTGGACCACCACGAGGTCCGCCGCGGCCAGCTCCTCGGCGGTCAGCTCACCGTCCACCGCCACGCCCCCCGAGTCGGGGACCTGGTCGGCCCTCACGTGCGGGTCGTGCCAGCGCACCAGCGCGCCGTGGCTCGCCAACCGGCGCATCAGTACCGGCGCGGGGGACTCGCGCATGTCACCGAGATCCTTCTTGTAGGCGACGCCGAGCACCAGGATGCGCGAGCCCGAGACGGACTTCTGCACGCCGTTGAGCAGGTCCGCGATCCGCGACGCGACGTACACCGGCATGCGGTCGTTGATCTCGCCGGCCAGCTCGACGAAGCGGAACGGGTACCCGAGGCGGCGTACCCGCCAGGAGAGGTACGACGGGTCGACCGGGATGCAGTGCCCGCCGACACCCGGGCCGGGCGTGAAGGGTGCGAAGCCGAACGGCTTGGTGGACGCCGCGCCGATCGACTCCCACAGGTCGATGCCGAGCTCGTCGCAGAAGATCGCCATCTCGTTGACCAGTGCGATGTTGACGTGCCGGTAGGTGTTCTCCAGGAGCTTGGCCATCTCGGCCTCGCGCGGTCCGGACACCCGGTGCACGTGGTCGATGAACGACGAGTAGAACGCGGAGGCGGCGTCGCCGGCCGCGGGTCCCAGGCCGCCGACGACGCGCGGGGTGTTCTCCAGCGAGTACACCGGGTTGCCCGGGTCGATCCGCTCGGGCGAGAAGACCAGGTGGTAGTCGTCCGGAGCACGCAGACCGGTGGCCGCCGCCAGCCGGGGGGCCACCCGCTCCTCCGTGGTGCCGGGGTAGGTCGTGGACTCCAGGATCACCATGCCGCCCGGCCGGAGCGCACCGGCGACGACGTCGACCGCGGCGTCCACCATCGAGAGGTCGGGGGTCTTCTCCTCCAGCGGCGTGGGCACGCAGATCACGAACGTGTCGCTGCCGGTCACCTCGGCTGGGTCGTCGGTGAACGACAGCCGCCCGCTGGCGAGCGCCTTCTCGAGCAGGCGGTCCTCGACGTCCTCGACCGGGCTCCTTCCCTGGCGCAGCCCGGCCACCCGGCCCCGGTCGGGGTCGTACCCGACGACCCGGTGCCCGGCACCTGCCGCCGCGCACGCGAGGGGCAGTCCGACGTACCCGAGACCGAGGACGCACACGTTTCTCGGCGTCACGACACCACCTCCTGAGGACGGTTCGAGTCTCGCCCGGCCCCGGAGGTGCGGGTAGTGAACTTTGGTCCTAGGACGTGTGGTGCGGCCTCAGGTCCGTTGCAGAATGGGGCTCCCCGGTGGTCGGGGAGTCCGTACGACGGGAGACGCCGGTGTGGCTGCCCAACCTGGCTGACGAGTCGTGGCTGGCCGACGTCGTGACGGCCCACGCGGCGGCGCTGGGGGTGGCCGGCCCGGTCGACTCCGTGCGGCTGCTCGATGCGCGACTGACGCATCCGCATCGCCCCGAGTCAGCGCTGTGCCGGGGCTGGGCGACATGCGTGGTCAGCCCGCGGGACGGCGCCGCGGCTGAGCTCTACGTGAAGGGCTTCCCCGACGACGACACCACCGAGGAGGCCTGGCGACGGGACCGGGTCACCCGACCGCACGCACGCAGCGTGCGGCTGCCCGGGCACGACCTGGTCGTGTGGCCGTTCCCCGACGACCCGCATCTCCCGTCCGTACCGATCCTCGTCGACCCGCGTCGGGTCGCCGACGTGCTTCCGCCACCGGTCCGCGAGGTCCTCGGTGCGGGCGAGCCGCGGACGACCGTCGTCCGCTACCAGCCGGAGGCCAGCATCACGCTGCGCCTCGACACCGGTGGGGACGGCGCGCCAGCCGTTTTCGCCAAGCACCTCGCCGACGGGGAGGTGAAGGCCGCAGGCACGCGTCACGAGGCCGTCTGGCACGCGGCCCGCGACCACGACCACCTGCGGGTGGCAGAGCCGCTCGCCACGGATGACCACCTCGGAGTGCTGTGGACCCGGGGCGTACCAGGACTCCCGCTGACCACCGCTGTCGCACCGTCCGAGCTCGTGGACCTGGCAGTCGCGATGGGTGCGACCCTCGCCGCCTTGCACCGCACACCGACCGACGCGCCGTTGCTGACCGTCGACGCGCTGCTGGCCGAGATGGACAAGAAGGCGGGCAAGCTCTCCCGAGCCCATCCGGCGGTGGGCCCGACCGTCTCCCGGATGGTGACCGCGGCCGCGCGGCGCCGGACCCACGTTCGCGACGAACAGGTCGTCACGCTGCACGGCGACTTCCACCTCGACCAGCTCGTGTCCTCGGACGCCGGACCGGTGGTCGTCGACCTCGACTCGATGGTGCGGGGGGCGAAGGAGGTGGACCTGGCCGAGTTCCTCGTCGACCTCGCGCTGCGCGGGCTGCCCGACGACGTCGTCCGCAGCGTTGGACGAAGGCTGCTGGCGTCGTACGCCGATGCCGCCGACAGGGAGATCGACCAGGCCCTGCTGGAGACCTGCGCGGACGCGGAGTTCGTGAACCGCTGCTACCGGCACCTGCGCCGGCACGCGAACGGATGGCAGGACGCCCTCACCGCCGAGCTGGAGCGGCACGCCGACGTGGTCGCGCTGCTGCGCGGGTGAGCGGCGAGGTCAGCCGAGCCCGTCGTCCAGGTCGACGAGCCGGTCGAGCACTGCCTCCGCCTCGCCCGGCGCGACCCGTCCCTTCATCAGCCGCTTCCCAAGCTCGTTGAGCTGCAGCAGCGTGAGGTACCACCGCCACCGGTCGCGGTCGACCGGCTCGCCGGCCCGGGCGGCGTACGCGTCGAGATAGGTACGTCGCGCCTGCCCGGCCTCGACCGCGGCCAGTCTCAGCTCGCGCGGCATCCCGACGAACATGGCGGCGACGTCGGACAAGGGGTCGGCGTACCTGCTGTCGTCGAGGTCGATGACCGACCAGCCGCTCGGGTCGCAGAGGATCTGGCCGGGCAGGAAGTCGCCCTGGCAGAACCTGAGGCCCTGGTCATCGGGCGCCTTGCGCGCCAGGTCGGCGCGGATCGACTCCGCCCGGCCGGCGGCAGACGGCACGAACATCGCGATCCGGTCGACGGCCTCCCGCGCGTCGCGCAGCCAGTCCGCGACGCGTCGCACCGGCAGTCCCTTCACCTCGAGCTCCTGGAGCGAGCGGTGCAGCCCGCCGAGGTGGACCATCGCGTCGCCGAGGTCGAGGCCGGCGATCGCGACGTGCAGCGGCCGGCCCGGCAGCTCCTCGAGGTAGAGCGTGTGCCGTGGGGGCTCGAGCCGGAGCAGTCGCGGCACGCGCGGCGCGGCCGGGCGCCGGGCGGCGGCCTGGTTGACGGCCAGGAACGCGACCGCCGCGCGGTTCAGGCCGCCGGTCCGCTTGGTCTTCGCGATGACCCGGTCGGGCAGTCCGGCGCCGTCGAGCAGCCGGTAGGTGAGCCGACGCAGCGGGATGTAGCGCAGGATCTCCACCTGCTCGGCCCGCCCGTCCCGTCGCAGCGGTCCGTCCGGGTCGTCGAGCCAGGACAACACCGGCTCGGACGGGAACTCGTGGACGCGAAGACCTTCGGGATCGTCCCGGCAGTACAGCGTGCGCGCGCCGTAGCCCCAGGCGGTGGTGGGATCGGCCCCCTGCATGGACCAGTAGAACCGCTCCATCTCGGCAGCGCCGCCCGACCCACGCACGGCCCGGAGCTCGGCGTGCACGGTGAGACCCCGGCCGTCGTACCGCTCGACCTCGGCCTCGACCAGTGGCCGCAGCCGTTCGAGCAGCGGGCGGACGGGCGCCCCGGGCTCGACGGCGCTGAAGAAGCCGGTCGGCATCACGCCGCCACCGCCGCGCTCGCCCGCTGGCCCATGCGCGGATGCTACGCCCACGTTCCGGAGGGTCAGCCCGTCGAGACCCGGCGCCGAATCACCTCGCCCTGGTGATGCGCCGGCGCGCCGAATGCCCTGGGATGAAGGAGTGACATCGGTCCAGGACCCGACAAACATGACGACTCCGCCAACCGGGCAACACCCCCGCCCCGAGTCGCCGTCACGGGCGGATCGAGCGGCGCAGGGAAAGGCAGTGCGCTCGGCCGTGCCTCGCGGGGTGCACGGCGAGTGGCAGCCGTCCCCGGACCGGCCGGACCCGGTGCAGCTGCTTGAGGAACAGGCGCGGACCCGACTGCCGGAGCTGGTGCCGCTGCGGTACTCGCGCATGCTGGTCTCCCCGTTCACGTTCTTCCGTGGTGCGGCGTACCTGATGGCCGCGGATCTTGCCGACACCCCACGCACCGGCCTCACCGTGCAGCTGTGCGGCGACGCGCACCTGTCCAACTTCGGGACGTACGCCGCGCCGGACCGCCGGCTCGTCTTCAGCCTCACCGACTTCGACGAGACGCTGCCCGGCCCGTTCGAGTGGGACGTGAAGCGACTGGCGGCCAGCTTCGCCGTCGCCGGCCGGGACCGGGGCTTCGACGCCGAGCAGCGCGCGGTTGCCAACCTGGCCGTGGGCGAGTCCTATCGGCAGGCGATGCGCGAGCTGGCCCGGATGCGGAGGCTCGAGGTCTGGTACGCCCGCCTCGACGTCGAGGACCTCGCTGCGCTGGTCAGGAAACGGATGAAGCCCGACCAGGTGAAGCAGTTCGAAAAGAACATGGCGAAGGCTCGCGCGAAGGACAGCCTCAAGGCGTTCGACAAGCTCGTCGAGGTCGTCGACGGACGCCCACGACTGATCGGCGACCCACCGTTGGTGGTCCCGCTGGAGGATCTGCTGCCCGACCACGACCGCCGGGACATCGAGGAAGGCCTGCAGGCGCTGGTCCGCTCTTACGGCAGCACCCTGCGCACCGACCATCGAAAGCTCCTGGAGGGCTTCCACTTCGCCGGCGCCGCCCGGAAGGTGGTCGGCGTCGGGAGCGTCGGCACTCGCGCCTGGATCCTGTTGATGCTCGGGAACGACGTCCACGATCCGTTGTTCCTGCAGGCGAAAGAGGCGGAGGCGTCCGTGCTCGAGCCGTTCCTCGGGCCGAGCACCTACGAGAACCACGGCCAGCGCGTCGTGGAGGGTCAGCGGACCATGCAGGCCGCCAGTGACATCTTCCTGGGCTGGATCCGCACGACCGGGATAGACGAGCAGGATCGGCACTTCTACGTGCGGCAGCTCTGGGACGGCAAGGGGTCCGCTGTCGTCGAAGCCATGAGTCCATCGCTGTTGGAGAGGTACGCGCGACTTTGTGGCCGGACGCTCGCGGGCGCACACGCACGGTCCGGTGACCCGGTCGCCATCGCGGCGTACCTCGGCAGCAGCGACGTGTTCGACCAGGGCCTCGCCGTCTTCGCCGAGACGTACGCCGACCAGAACGAGAGGGACTACGCCGCGCTCGAGGCTGCCGTCGCCTCCGGCCGGGTCGAGGCCGCTGCGGGCGAGTAGCTCAGCGCCACCGTACCGGCGCCCGCATGCACCGGCACGCCGTCACCACTTGAGCTCGATCTCCAGCTCTCGCTCGTCATCCCCGATCTCGACCTCCAGCTTGAAGTCGACCTCGTCCGGCACCCGCACCTTGAACTTCAGGCCACCGCGGTCGAACTCGACTTCGTTGTTCTTGGCGAGCGCCTCGCCCAGGGCGATCAGGCGTGCGGCCGCCTCCTCGCGGCCGAGCCGCTCGTTCTCGGAGATCTCCACCAGGTCCATTCCGGCCTCCTCGTTCACGTGAGTGTTGCTCGGTCAGCCCTCGCGGGCCGACCCAGTGGCTAGCACGCTACGAGCGGGATCCTCGGCGCGGCAACGCCCAGAGCGGGTGAGGAGCGCTCAGCCAACCGGCGCTGCTTGGAGGCGGCCAGCGTCCCGGTCGCCTCCGCGCTGGGGTCGCAGGCGCACGAAACCCCAGGCCACGGGGGAGGGACCTGGGGTTCGTGTGGAGCGCGCCTGAAGGGATTCGAACCCCTAACCTTCTGATCCGTAGTCAGATGCTCTATCCGTTGAGCTACAGGCGCACGGCCGATTGGCCTCGCACACTTTAGCGTGCGGCCCCACGCCTGACGAAATCGGCCGAACCGATCCAGCGAGGCAAGCGTTTCAGCCGGAGATCAGGGGCAGCGGAGCGTCCTCTCGCACCCGCCGTCGCCGCTGGCCGACCACCTTCCCCACCGCATTCGGGGCGAACAGCACGCGCACCGGCTCGTCGAAACCCGTGACGTTCAGGAAGTGCCGCGTGAGGACCGGGTCCAGCTCGGCGGCGGCCTGGTAGCGGTCGAGGTACGCGTTGACCACGCGCATCGGCAGCGGCCGCGACCCCGGTACGACGTCCGGCGGCATGGCGAGGTCGGCGCCGAGGGCGAACTGCCAGGCAGCCCCCACCGGTCGCGCCGCGGCCTTGAAGAAGCGCCGGGCCAGGCCACCCGTGCCGTGCGAGAGCACGTCGCGCAGCGCCAGCGCCTCGAGCGCGGCCACCGTCATGCCTTGGCCGTAGATCGGGTTGAAGGAGCACACGGCGTCACCGACGACGATCAAACCCTCGGGGAACCGGTCGAGCCGGTCGTAGCGACGCCGCAGGTTCGACTTGAAGCGATACCGCTCGATGTCGGTCAACGCTTCCCCCTCTCTGATCGCCTTCGCGAGCTTCCCGGGCGCGACGAAGTCGCTGAACGCCAGCCACTCCTCCTGGTCCGTCGTGGGGTGATGGCCGGGGAAGCCTGCCAGGGTCACCACCCAGGCGTCGTTCTCCTGTGCGAAAGCGCCGATGCCACAGGGGCGCGTCGGGGTCGGGCCCACGAGGCAAAGCTCGATCGGGGTGATCAGGGTCCGGTCGAGTCGCATGATCCTGGTGGCGTAGACGATGTCGACCCGCAGCTCCTCCTCCGGCGCGGCGTCGTACCCGAGGTCGGTGAGCCAGGCGCCGACGCGGCCGTTGCGCCCGGTCGCCGCGACCACCAGGTCCGCCGAGAGGTCACGAGGGGCCGATGAGCCCTCCCGCGCCACGACCGTGGCTCCGATGATCCGCTGGCCCGATCGTTCAGCTCGGATGCCCTGGATGTCGTGGCCGTCGAGCACGGTCACGTTCGGCAGCGCCCGTACCCGCCGCAGCACGTGCGCCTCGAGGAACGGTCGGCTCTGCTGGTAGACCGGCTTCTCGTCCCCGGTGTCCTCCTGGCTCAGCACGTGCCCGTTGAGCTCGAAGTGGAGCTGGCTCAGCAGCGGCGCGAACGATCCGCCGTCGGCCGTCAGCTCCGCGAGCAACCCGGGCATCAGCTCGTCGAGGGCGGACGCACCCCGCGGCAGCAGCACGTGCGCGTGCCGCCCCTGCGGGACGCCGCGGCGCGGCTCCCCGTCGCCGACGAGCCGGTCGCGTTCAACCAGCACGACGTTGTCGTAGGACTCGGCGAGCACCGTGGCGGCGAGCAGGCCGGCCATGCTGGCGCCGAGGACGACGGCATCCCGGTCGGCTGGACCTGGGCGTGGGACGGGACGACCGGGGCGTGAGGGACGACTGGACAAGGTGCGACGCTCCAACGGGGCAGACGTCGCCGGTGCGAGACACCCCCATGGCGTCGACGGGCCCCGCCCCAGTGAACCTCGTCGCGGCCGACCACGGCAGACCCGGACGGGCCAGATACGACACCCGAACCGGCATGTGAGTCTGCGTGGGAATGACCGGCCGCGCCTCGCACCGGTGACCGCTGACCTGCGGAAACACGTTCCGGTTCCCACACGTTCCCACCCGGTCGGGCACGGTCGGAGAAGGTCCCACACAACCTTGTTGTCCCCGGTCACACCTTGGACCGATCCAATGGCAAGCCCGCCGACCTTGTGCGTAGATTCACCAGCACTCGACGGCGTACCGCCACGGAGTCGCCGACGAGGCCCGAGGTCGCCGCAACGGTGCGGCGATCACACATCTCCCCCGACCACACCACTGACACGCTCGGTGGCCGTCCGTCGTTGCCGACGGGCGAGATGCGCGAGAGGACCCCGGTTGGCATGACCACCGACATCACGACCACCCCCATCGGCAGACAAGACGCCGTCGCCCCCACCACCCACCAGGGCATCGTCGCCTGGGTGCAGGAGGTCGCCGAGCTGACCCGGCCCGACCACATCCACTGGTGCACCGGTGACGACGCCGAGTGGGAGTCGCTGACGAACTCCCTCGTCGAGTCCGGCACGTTCACGCGCCTGAACGCCGACAAGAAGCCGAACTCGTTCCTCGCCCAGTCCGACCCGACCGACGTCGCGCGCGTCGAGGACCGCACGTTCATCTGCTCGGTCGACGAGCGGGACGCGGGACCCACCAACAACTGGATGGACCCGCAGGAGATGAAGGCCATCATGAGCGACCTCTACCGGGGTTGCATGAAGGGCCGGACGATGTACGTCGTCCCGTTCGTGATGGGCCACCTCGACGCCGAGAAGCCGATGTTCGGCGTGGAGATCACCGACTCCGCCTACGTCGTGGTGTCGATGAAGGTCATGGCCCGCATGGGTAGCAGCGTGCTGCGCAAGATGGAGGAGACGGACGCGCCGTTCGTGCCCGCGCTGCACTCGGTCGGGATGCCGCTCGAGGACGGCCAGCCGGACGTCGCGTGGCCGTGCAGCGAGACGAAGTACATCGTGCAGTTCCCCGAGGAGCGCGCGATCTGGTCCTACGGCTCCGGCTACGGCGGCAACGCGCTGCTCGGCAAGAAGTGCTACGCGCTGCGCATCGCCTCGGTGATGGCGCGCGACGAAGGCTGGCTCGCCGAGCACATGCTCATCCTCAAGCTGACCAGCCCCGAGGGCGTCGTGAAGTACATCGCCGCAGCGTTCCCGAGCGCGTGCGGCAAGACCAACCTCGCGATGCTCGCGCCGACCATCCCCGGCTGGAAGGTCGAGACGCTGGGCGACGACATCGCCTGGATGCGGATCGGCCAGGACGGCCGGCTGTACGCCGTCAACCCGGAGTTCGGCTTCTTCGGCGTCGCGCCGGGCACCAACGAGCTCACCAACCCCAACGCGATGCGCACCATCGACCTGGGCAACTCGGTGTTCACCAACGTCGCGCTGACCGACGACGGCGACATCTGGTGGGAGGGCATGGAGAACACCCCGGCCCACGCCCGCTCCTGGAAGGGCGTCGACTGGACGCCCGACAGCGCGGAGGTGTCCAGCCACCCGAACAGCCGTTACTGCACACCGATCAAGCAGTGCCCGATCCTGGCTCCGGAGTACGACGACCCGCAGGGCGTGCCGATCGACGCGATCCTGTTCGGCGGCCGCCGGAAGACGACCGTCCCGCTCGTCGCCGAGGCCCGCGACTGGACCCACGGCACGTTCATGGGCGCCACGCTCTCCTCGGAGACGACCGCTGCCGCCACCGGCGCCGTCGGCGTGGTCCGTCGCGACCCGATGGCGATGCTGCCGTTCATCGGCTACAACGCCGGCGACTACTTCAACCACTGGATCACCGTCGGCAAGAACCACGACGCCGCGAAGCTGCCGCGCATCTTCTACGTCAACTGGTTCCGCCGCGACGAGGACGGTGGCTTCCTCTGGCCGGGCTTCGGTGAGAACAGCCGCGTGCTGAAGTGGATCGTCGAGCGCATCGACGGCCAGGCGCAGGCCGTGGAGACCCCCATCGGCCACGTGCCGGCCCCGGGCGCCCTCGACACGGACGGGCTCGACATGACCGCCGCCGAGCTCGAGGCCGCGCTCGAGGTCGACGTCGAGGAGTGGAAGGCCGAGATCCCGCAGATCACCGAGTGGTTCGAGAAGTTCGGCGACGACCTGCCCGCCGTGCTCTGGACCGAACTGGACAGCCTGAAGGCTCGGCTGGGCGTGTAGCCGGGGGGCCAATTCACTGGGTCCCCAGTGAATTGCCCGCCCCCCGTGGCGAAGTCACCACGGGAACCGCCAGATTGCCGCGGGATGTAACGCATCCGCCGTACGACGAGGGCCCCATCCGACAGGGTGGGGCCCTCGC
Organism: Nocardioides sp.; assembly: GCF_035697785.1. Classification (GTDB taxonomy): domain Bacteria; phylum Actinomycetota; class Actinomycetes; order Propionibacteriales; family Nocardioidaceae; genus Nocardioides_B. Next base: position 45,501 of record NZ_DASSCL010000012.1, on the reverse strand, counting down.
CGTTGCGGCAGGCGGCATACTTGCGCCCGTGACCAGAGAGTCGGGAGCTCCCCGCGGCACGTACGGCGCCGAGGACCGGCACCTGCTCGAGACGGGCGCCGCCCGGATCTACAGCAACGCCGTCGCCCACGGCTGGCTCACGGAGGACGACCCACGTCTCGCTGATGACGGGGTCCGGCCCGCCCTCGACCTGCTCCTCGACATCGGCCTGCTCCGCCACGACGAGACCGCCCGCCGCTACGTGCCGACCGACCCGGCCGCCGTCCAGGCCCAGATCGTCGTACCGCTCGGCCAGCAGGGTGCCGACCTGCTCGCGGAGTCCGCCCGCTGGGCGGACGCCTTCAGCGAGCTCGGCCAGGTGTTCCGCACCTCCCCGCGAGCAGCGGTCAACCCGATCACCGAGATCCACGGCCTCGACAACATCAACAACTTCCTCGCCGCCGCGGTCAACGACACCCGGACCGAGATGCTCACCGCCCAGCCGCTGGGCCGCCGGCCGGCCGGCACCCTCGCAGTGGCCGAGGAGCGCGACGTCAAGCTGCTCAACCGCGGCGCCCGGATGCGCACGCTCTACCAGCACTCCGCACGGCACAGCCCCGCCACCCGCGAGTACGTCGCCGACATCACCGCCCATGGCGCCGAGGTGCGCACCCTCGACGAGTTCTTCCGCCGGCTGATCGTCTGCGACCGGCAGGTGGCCGTCGTGCCCGCCTCGGACAACCACGAGGTCGCGATCGCGATCTACGAGAAGTCGCTGATCGCCTACCTTGTCGACATCTTCGAGCGGGCCTGGGAGCGCGGGCAGCCGTTCACGGTCAGCGGTACCCAGGCGGAGCGGCACATCGCCGAGGACGTCCGAGCGATGACGATCCGGCTGCTCGTGGAGGGGCACAGCGACCCCGCCAGTGCCAAGCGGCTCGGCGTCAGCACCCGCACCTACGCCGGCTACATCGCCGCCCTCAAGGACGAGTACGACGTGCAGACCCGGTTCCAGCTCGGCTACGCGATGGGCCGCGACGACAGCCAGCGGTCGACACCGTCGTCGGCCACCCCGGGCGAGGACGTCGAGATCGGCGAGCTCGACGCCACCCCCGACGGAGAGCGCTGAAGCGAGTCGTACCGGTCGCCCGGCGGGCCCGGACATGCCACTCCCCCATGTCGACGCCTTGGGAGATCGTCGGCACGGGGGAGCTGGACAGAGTGCGAGGGCAGTCACCCTGACGATAACTGCCCTCGCATCGCGGTTGAGACGGGCCGGGGGGATGGCGCTGGGATCGAACTGCCGGGGGGGTTGACTCGTTCGTCCTCGTCTCAGCCTCTGTGGCGATCAGGCCCGGGGGGGAGGTGGGCCAAACCGCGTTTGTGGGGTCGACGCCTGCCGGCGTCTGTCGGACTACGTGCCGTTCCAGCCCGAGTCCGAGGTGGTGCCGACGCGGGTGCCGTTCCAGCCGCTGTCGGAGTCCGTCTTGACGGCGCGGCGTACCTTGCCGTCCTTCTGCTTCTTGTCCTTCGTGACCTTGGTGCCGTTCCAACCACTGTCGGAAGTCTTGGCGACGCGAGTGCCGTTCCAGCCGGAGTCTTCGACTGCAACAGCGGGGGTGGCCAGGCCGGCAACCACGCCACTCGACGCCAGCAGCATGCCAGCGGCGAACTTGGCTACGGTGCGCTTGGTCATCTTTACCTCGTGCTCTCAATCCCAGGGGTTCGACGGTTTCCCGTCTGTTATTAGTGTCGGCTACTCCATGCGACGCGGGCCACAAAAAGTACCCGCAGGAGTATGCACTGCACGTTTCTGCAAAACCGACGATTTCGGGACGCCGAGCACTGCGATGGGTCATACTGCACCCAGCGCCCGAGCGGACCGTGAAATCGCCACGAACCGGACAATCCGTACCGAAGGCCCGAGCGCGGAGCGGACTGAACGTCATCTATGGTTGCGTAATTGTGCAACCAGCGCCAGACCCCAACCGAGTCCGGTATCGGAACCGCTAACTATGCTCGGCGCATGCGCTGGTCGGGACGGTTCCGCCGCCCGCGCACCAGCCGGCGGCACCTGGTAGCCCTCAGCCTCTCCTGGCTGCTGCTCGCCGTCCCGCTGGCCGTCGCGCTGTTCCTCACCGGCTCACGGAGCACCGTGGTCGCCGGCCACAACGCCACGGTCCGGCCCACCGTCGACGGCTACGCGACCCTCGACCTGGGTCCCTACATCCCGAGCTTCCGGCTGCCCACCGGCGGGCGGCTGGGCGCCTCGATCGACCTGGGCGCCACCGAGCTGAGCAGCTACGAGGCGCTGATCGAGCGCTACGCGTTCATCGCCAGCCAGCCGGAGGGTCAGGTCGCGAAGGTCCGGTCCACGCTGGCCGACCTCGCCGTGGACAGCGCGATCATGGGCGCCCTCGGCGGACTGCTCGCGCCGGCCCTGGTGCTGCTGGTCGGTCGCGAACGCTGGCGCCAGCTGGCCCACCCCTGGAACGTACGCCGGACGGCGTTCGCCCTCCTCGGCCTGGCCGTGGTCGCGGGGTCCGTCGTCGTGATCCGTGACGACGAGCCGGCCGTCGAGACCGGGAGCTGGGTCCCCCTGCAGGAGGCGGTGCCCGATCTGGTGATCCCGGCCGAGGCGGCCGCCATCCAGGTGGAGTCGGGCCTGATCACCAGCGGCACCCGTCGGCTCGTCGAGAGCGCGCTCGACACCTACCGCAAGAGCCTCGACTTCTACCGCGGCATCGTCGAGGCCGCCCCGGCCCTGACGGCCCAGCTGCGCACGCCGGAGGAGGGTGAGGTGGTCGGACTGCTGGTCAGCGACCGCCACGACAACGTGGGCATGGACCCGGTCGCCCGGGCGATCGCGGACGCGGGCGGGGCGACGTTCCTCCTCGACGCGGGCGACGACACGTCGACCGGCAGCTCGTGGGAGGCGTTCAGCCTCGAGTCGCTCGACGAGGCGTTCGCCGACATGGACGACCGCTACGCGATCGCCGGCAACCACGACAACGGCGACTTCGTGGTCGAGCACCTCGAGAAGCTCGGCTTCACCACCCTCAAGGGCGAGGTCGTGGACGGCCCGGGCGGCATCCGGCTGCTGGGCGCCAGCGACGTACGCAGCAGTGGCCTGGGCAGCTGGCGCGACGAGCGTGGCATCTCCTTCGCCGAGCAGAGCGGCCTGCTGGCCGACCTGGCCTGCGAGCAGGACGCCGGCGGCGAGCGGGTGTCCACGCTGCTGGTGCACGACGCGAACAGCGGCCGGGAGGCGCTGGCCCGGGGCTGCGTGGACCTCGTCCTCGGCGGCCACCTGCACGTGCAGGTGGGCCCGAGCGAGGTGATCGGCGAGAACGGCCGCAGCGGCTGGACCTACACCAACGGCACCACCGGCGGCGCGGCGTTCGCGGTCGCCATCGGCAGCAAGCTTCGCCGCGACGCCCAGGTCACCCTGGTCACCTACCGCGACGGACGGCCGGCGGGGGTGCAGCCGGTGGTGGTGCGCACGACCGGCGAGCTGGTCGTCGGCGACTACACCGAGATCACCCTCGACGATCCGGAGTCGGAGGCGCAGGGCTCGGAGTGACGCACGGCCCCGCACCATGAGGGGCGAGGCCGCGCGTGTGACTGGCGGAGGTGGCGGGATTTGAACCCGCGAGAGGGGTTTGCCCTCAACCCGCTTAGCAGGCGGGCGCCATAGACCGGACTAGGCGACACCTCCAGACAGCGAGCACAGGCTACCGGTCGGGTCGCGAGCGGATCCAATCGGCCCGAGCGTTCAACCGCCGCCCGGAACGCCCGTGTCGTCAGGCGACCGGACGGTAGCCGTGACCCCGGTTCAGGTGCCGCTGCAGGTCCCGGACGAAGTCGTCAGCGGGCGCGGCGAGGATGTCGACGGGGATGGTGGTGGTGCGCCCGTCGCGGCGGCGCAGCACCACGCACCGGGTGCCCTCGAGCCTGGTCGCGACGACGTCCTCGACGTCCTTCCACCGGCCGGACCGCACCCCGGCGCCACGCACGAAGCGCACGGTGTAGCCGGTCTCGTCGAGCCGTACGACGGTCGCCCGCCGGGCCAGCCCCAACCCGGCCACCAGCAGGCCGAGCACCGCGACGACGAGCGCCGTCGAGAGCACTGCGGCGGGCCAGGACAGCAGCACCACGAGCGCGGCGGCGAGCAGCACCAGACCGCCCCCGATCGCGAGGACGAGCCCCAACATCCGGACGGCGAACGGTCCCGATAGCCGATAGTCGGAGGGGTCGATGCCGGTCATGGCGTCGATTCAACCCGTCGGCCCGCCTGAGCGCCAAATGGGGCGCCGATGGCTCTTGTCACAACCATGGGGGCGGGTTCACACTCGGAATCCCCCACACTGCTTAGAGGTGGTCGCGATGACTGGTCTCGAGAGCGCGATCCAGGGGCTGCAGCAGGCCCTCGACACCCCTCGTCGTCAACACATGTGGCGCTGGCTGGTGCGGCACCGCATGTCCGCCGTCAAGGACGCCCTCGCCCCCGAGGGGGCCCGCGGCGGCGAGGCCTGGCTGGCCAGCCGCGAGTCGGCCCTCCATCGGGAGCGCACCGCGCTGCTCCAGCGTCTCACCGACCTGGGGCCCGCAGTGCTCGAGTCCCACGACGTCGAGGCCGTCCGCCTCGAGCTGACCAAGTTGGTGGGCGCCCTGGAGCGCTACCGGCAGCACCTCAACGACCTGGTCTACGACAGCGTCTCGCTGGAGCTCGGCGGGTCCGAGTAGCCCGTCCTGCGCGGCTGCGCCACTCCGAGGAACGTCGCCTCGAGCGGCGTCTCGGTCACCCCGTTGGCCGTCACCTCGACCCGGTAGCCGTCCGCCCCGACGCGTGAGGAGACCACGTCGGCGAGCCGGCCGTCCTCGAACAGCAGGCCGCAGCCGTCGTCCGCGGCGTACCCCGACGGGAACCCTGCCGCGACCAGGTCCCGGTAGGTGCCCGCCCGCATCTCCTCACCGTCGTAGTGCGGGCAGGCGCTGCCGGGCACGAAGCCGAGGCCGTCGTGCAGCGGGGCGAGGCCGGGCCCGAACGAGTCGGTGACCGAGGCCTCGAACCAGCAGTTCATGCCCGCGCTGATGCCAGCGAGGACGGTCCCGTTTTCGGCCGCCTCGGCGAGGATCTCGGGCAGTCCGTGGGTGCGCCACACCGCCAACAGGTTGGCCGTGCTGCCCCCTCCGACGTACAGGATGTCCTGCGCGAGCACGAGCCGCCTCAGGTCCTCCTGCTCCCGCGTGAACAGCCAGAGCACGCTCGTCTCGGCCCGGTCTCCCAGCGCGTCGTGGAACGCCTCGACGTACTCCGGTGAGTCGCCGCTCGCCGTGGGCACGAAGCACACCTTGGGGCGGGACGCTCCGGAGAGCTTGAGCAAATAGTCGTCCAGCACCGGGTTGTCGGGCTCCATCGAGAAGCCGCCGCCACCCAGCGCGAAGATCCTGCGCCGTGCCATCTGGTCCTTTCCAGGCGCACTCCCCCGAGCCGCCAGATGCGCCGGCGTGGAGCCGGGCTGCGCAGAGGGGGCGGGATTCGAACCCGCGGCTGACATCTCTGCCAGCGACCGCTTTCAAGGCGGTTCCGATCGGCCACTCCGGCACCCCTCCGTGACACCGGTGGCCCGGTGCACGCAGGGGAGTGTATGCCCCGGGGGTCCGGATCGTGGGCAGGTCCTGGGAGCGCGGCCGGTCAGACCAGGTCGAGGGAGACCAGGATGTCGCCCTCCTGGACGACATCGCCGGACGACACCTTGACGGCGCTGACCGTGCCCGGATGCTCGGCGAGCACCGGGATCTCCATCTTCATCGACTCGAGCAGCACCACGGTGTCGCCGGCCGCGACGGAGTCGCCGGGCTCGACGGCGACCGTCATCACGTTGGCAACCATCTCCGCGACGATGTCCGCTGTGCGAGGTTCACGCGCCATGGCGGCGACGCTACACCGAGGTCCGGACGCCTGCCCCCAGGTGCCGTTGGCGAGCCGCCGCGGGGGTCAGAGCAGGGCGGCGGTGCGACGCGGCTCGGGACGGTGCGCGGTCGCTTCCTCGGCGCGCCGGGCCCGCGCACCGCGGGTGCCGGACAGGTACGCGTCGACGCGTACGACGAGGTAGCCGAGCACGAGCCCGATCACCAGGCCGTAGGCCAGCTGCAGGCCGGCCTCCATCAACGTGACCCGTGGGTCGAGCAGGCTGGTGGCGATGCCGGCCAGCCCGGCGGCGCCGAACGCGCACGGCCACCAGCCCTGCCGACGGCGGGCTCGCGTGGAGATGCCCCACGCGAGGGCGGGGAAGCCCAGCAGCGCCTCGAGCGGTCGGGGCACCGCGCCGAACGTGTCCCGCAGCCCCGACCACGTCGTCTCCAGGCTCTCGATCATCTCCGTGGACCCCCACCGGGTCAGCGCCTCGGTGTAGGCGAGCGAGACCGCGAGCAGGCCGAGCCCGCCGACCACGACGACAGCGCCGCGGGTGCCGAGGCCCTGGAACCCGGCGCCGAGCCGGTAGACGAGGGCCAGCGTGCCGAGCAGGGCCAGCGCCAGGGCGAGGTACTCGCTGCGTTCGACCGAGATCCTGGCGCCGTAGGCGTTGGCGGCGAAGGCCGCGACGGCCGCGACGAAGGTGGCGATCAGGCACTCGCGCACCACGGCGACGTACTTGGCCGCCGGCACGGTCACGACGACGCCGAGCACCGCACCCATGGCCGCGGTCACCACCGTCGCGGCGGCGAGGAGCACCGGGACACCGCTGACCACCGCCCCCGTGGAGAGCCCGGCGGCGAGCAGCAGGGTGAGCAACGGCCGGCCGCCGGTGCGGACGGCGAGCGTGAACGCGTAGGTCGTGGTCACCACGACCGCGCCGGCGAGCGGCAGCCACGGTTCGAGCCACGAGGGCAGCTCGACGTCGACCCAGCCGGTGAGCAGCGCGGCCAGTGCCGCCAGCGTGACGACCAGCCATCCGACCGTCAGCCCGCCGTGCGAGATCGCTCGCCACCGGGTGCGCTTCTGCGTGTGGTCGGGGATCTCGGGAGACGTGGCCGTCGGTCCCGGCACGAGAGGGACGTCGGGGTGCAGCTCGAGCGGACGCTGACCCGGGGCCGCAACGGACCCGGGAGGCGGCTGGGTCGGCTGGACGGAGGCGGGCGGGACGGTCGCCGCGGGCGTCGAGGTCGACGTGCCGCCGCCGGCCGGAGGGGTCGAGGCACGACCGACCTCGGCTCGGCGCGGCTCGCGGGCGGCCGCCCTGCGGTCGAGACGCCGTTTGGGCTCGGGGGCGCGGCGGCGACCAGGCTTCTGGTCAGGACGTGCCACGGTGCGACCCCTCGGGAAGTCGGTTGCTGGGAGGCCGGTCGGGGCCGGCATGTCCCGCAGCGGACCCCCGCAGGATATCTCCCGGCCGGCGGCTCACATCCGGCGGTTGACCAGGGACGGATTCGTGGAGCGCACCTCGGCGAGCAGGCCGGCACCGACCGGCGCCGCGACCACCCGGCCGTCGGACTCGTCGGCCTCGTCGAGCACCTCGCCGGTGGGCGCCACGACCATCGAGTGGCCGCTGTAGCGAGGCCCCGGCTGGGCGGCGGCCGCGACGTACACGGTGTTCTCCACGGCCCGCGCGATGACGAGCGTGCGCCAGTGGTCCACCTTGCGCTCCCCCGCCACCCAGGCCGCCGGCACCACGACGAGCTCGGCGCCGCGGTCGACCAGCGCACGGGCGAGCTCGGGGAACCGAAGGTCGTAGCAGGTCATCAGGCCCACCTGCATCCCGTGGACCTCGACGACGACGGGGTCGATCGGGCCGGCGAGCAGCCGGTCGGACTCCCGGTAGCCGAACGAGTCGTAGAGGTGGATCTTCCGGTACGTCGCCCGGAGGCCGTCCGGGCCGACCACGACGAGGGTGTTGTAGGGCCGGTCGGGGTCCTCGCTGACCTCGAACATCCCGGCCACCAGGGTGACGTCGTGCTCACCGGCCAGGTCGCTCAGCCGCTGCACGAAGGGGCCGTCGAGCGGTTCGGCGTACGACGAGATGTCGGAGCCGGGCTTGCCGAAGTCGCGGGCGAAGACCTCGGGGAACACCACCAGCAGCGGCTTCGGGCGGCCGGCGGCGACCTCGGCGACGACCTCGAGGGCGGCGCGGTTCTCGGCCGGCTCGAGCCCCGAGGCACGCTGCACGAGGCAGACGGTGAGGTCGTCCGAACGCGGCGAGGCCATCACCCCAGCCTGCCAGACTTGCCGGCATGGAAGGTCCCGCTGCCGGCACCCCGCTGCGGCTCGGCGCCGTGGTGCTGGCCGGCGGGACGGCCGCCCGGATGGGCGGCGTCGACAAGGCCTCGATCGAGCTCGACGGCGTGACCCTGCTGGAGCGGGCCCTGGCCGCCACCTTGCCGGCCGTCGAGGTGGTGGTGGTCGGGGCGGAGGTGCCGACCAGCCGCCCTGTCACGTGGACGCGCGAGGACCCGGTCGGCGGTGGTCCCGCGGCCGGCCTGCTCGCGGGGCTCGACCGGTTCGCGCGGCCACCAGACCTCGTGTGCGCACTGGCGGTGGACATGCCGAAGGTCAACGCCGGCACGGTGGCCCGGCTCACCTGGGCCGTCGAGGCCGACCCCGCATCGGACGGCGCCGTGCTCGTGGACCCGGGCGGGCGGCGACAGCCGCTGGCGGCGGTGTACCGCGTCTCGTCCCTCCAGGCGGCGCGACCGGTGTCGCGCCAGGACGAGCACGGTCTGGCGGTGCGCCGGCTGGTGGACGGGCTCGACCTCGCGGACGTGGCCGCGGTGGGCGACGAGGCGCGCGACATCGACTCCTGGACGGACCTGCGCGACCTCGGCGGCTGACCTGTGGCTCGAGCGACCTTCCGGGTGGCCGGCCTGGTTTGGCCCGGATGGTCCGCCCGGACCCGCCAGTCCGGCCGGGACGGACCTTGCAACTTCCCGGTGCTCGTACGACGCTGGAACGCGTGACGCTCCACGACTGGATAGACGAACTGTGCGATGCGCTCGACATCGACGCCGAGGTCGATGAGGGCATCATCCTGGACCTGGCCCGCGACGCCGCCCACTCGGTGGAGCGGGTCGCGGCACCGATCACCACCTACCTGCTGGGCTACGCGGCGGCGCTGGGTGGCGGCAGCCCCGAGAAGGTCGAGGAGCTGGCGGGGCGCGCGTCCGAGCTCGCCGAGAAGTGGGGCGGCGAGAAGGACGAGCTGGCCGAGGTCGAGGTCGAGGTCGAGGTGGACGAGGACCTGGTGGACGTCGAGTAGCTCGTCGCAGCGCCTGGGCTAGCGTCGGCACCATGCGTGCCGTCATCGCCTCCGAGCCCGGGGGCCCCGAGGTCCTCGAGATCTCCGAGCTGCCCGACCCGACCCCCGCGCCCGGTGAGGTCGTCGTGGACGTCGTCGCCACCGCGGTGAACCGTGCGGACACGTTGCAGCGCAGGGGCTTCTACCCGCCACCACCGGGCGCCTCCGACGTACTCGGGCTGGAGTGCTCGGGCACCGTGAGTGCGGTCGGCGACGAGGTCAGCGGCTGGTCGGTGGGCGATCCGGTCTGTGCGCTGCTGGCCGGCGGCGGCTACGCCACCAAGGTCTCGGTGCCGGCGGGGCAGCTGATGCCGGTGCCGGAGGGGGTGGACCTGGCGGTCGCCAGCGCGCTGCCCGAGGTGGCGTGCACGGTGTGGTCCAACGTGTTCATGGTGGCGGGGCTGCGGGCCGAGGAGACCCTGCTCGTGCACGGTGGTGCCGGCGGCATCGGCACGATGGCCATCCAGCTCGCGCACGCGCTGGGCGCCCGTGTCGTGACGACGGCCGGCTCGGCGGAGAAGCTCGAGCTGTGCCGGTCGCTCGGCGCGGACGTCGTCGTGAACTACCGGGAGCAGGACTTCGTCGAGGAGGTACGCCGCGCCACCGACGGTCGCGGGGCCGACGTGATCCTCGACAACATGGGTGCGTCGTACCTGGACCGCAACCTCGACGCGCTCGCGACCGAGGGCCGACTGGTCGTCATCGGGATGCAGGGCGGCGCCAAGGGCGAGCTCGACCTCGGCAAGCTGCTGCGCAAGCGCGGTGCCGTGGTCGCCACGTCGCTACGGGCCCGCCCGGTCGAGGAGAAGGCCGCGATCTGTGCGGCCGTCGTCGAGCACATCTGGCCGCTGGTCGCGGACGGCTCCGTCAAGCCGGTCGTGCACACCACCCTGCCGCTCGAACGGGTCGCGGACGCGCACCGGCTCATGGAGGAGAGCGGACACACCGGCAAGATCCTGCTCACCACCGGCGCTTGACCGACCCCGTTGCCCTCACGGCGCCCCGTCTAGGGTGGGATGCATGACCGAGTCGCACCCGCACCCCCAGGCCGCCCCCGAGACCGACGACCCCCGCGTGATGGTGGTCGGCCCCGACGGCATGGGCACGGCGGGTGGCCGGCACACCGCCGACCTGTCGGACGACGACGCCGAAGAGGCGGAGCGGCAGATCACCGACCTGGTCGAGCAGCCGGCCAAGGTGATGCGGATCGGCAGCATGATCCGGCAGCTCCTCGAGGAGGTGAAGTCGGCACCGCTCGACGAGGCCAGCCGGGCCCGCCTCGCCGGCATCCACCGCTCGTCGATCAAGGAGCTCGAGGCCGGCCTCGCCCCCGAGCTCGTCGAGGAGCTGGAGCGGCTGTCGCTCCCGTTCAGCTCCGACACCCCGTCCGAGGCAGAGCTGCGGATCGCCCAGGCACAGCTGGTCGGCTGGCTGGAGGGGCTGTTCCACGGCATCCAGACCGCGATATACGCCCAGCAGGTCGCGGCCCGTGCGCAGCTCGAGCAGATGCGCCGCGCGCTGCCGCCCGGCATGGTGCCCTCCGAGGAGGCGCTCCGGGCCGCCCAGCAGGCCCACGCCGCGCGGGCCGCTCAGCAGGGCGAGGACGGCGACGACCACGGCCGCAGCGGCATGTACCTCTGAGCCGTCAACTCAGACGAGCTTGTCGATCGTCCCGGCCATCACCACGTCCTTGTCGGTGATGCCGCCCTCGCTGTGCGTGGACAGCCGGAACGTCACCGTCCGCCACCTGATGTCGATGTCCGGGTGGTGGTCGGAGGCCTCGGCTGCCTCCCCGACCCGGCGTACCAGCTCGATGCCCTCGAGGAACGACGACGCCTGGACCGAACGCACGATGCTGTCGCCCTCCCGCGACCACTCGCTGAGGTCGCCGGCGAGAGCGCTGTCGATCTCCTGCTTCTCGAGAAGTGCCATGGCTCGACCGTACGCCGCGGCCGCGCCGGACGGCGAGGGGTCACTCGTGCAGCGACACGCCGTCCACGAGCCTTACTGTCTGACTCCTCGGCGCTAGGGCGTCTCCTCGCGGGAGGCACGGTCGGAGCGCTTGAAGATCTTCTCGCCGAGCCAGACGACGGGGTCGTACTTGCGGTCCACGACGCGTTCCTTCATCGGGATGATCGCGTTGTCGGTGATCTTGATGCCCTCGGGGCAGACCTCGGTGCAGCACTTGGTGATGTTGCACATCCCAAGGCCGGCGGCCTCCTGGGCCAGCGCGCGGCGGTCGTGGGTGTCGAGCGGGTGCATGTCGAGCTCGGCGTACCGGAGGAAGAACCGCGGGCCGGCGAAGGCCGGCTTGTTCTCCTCGTGGTCGCGCACGACGTGGCAGGTGTTCTGGCACAGGAAGCACTCGATGCACTTGCGGAACTCCTGGCCGCGCTCGACGTCGGCCTGCTGCATCCGGCGCTTGCCGTCGGGGTCGCGCGGGGTGAGCCGCGCCGAGGGCACCTGCTTGGCCTTCTCGTAGTTGTACGAGACGTCGGTGACCAGGTCCCGGATCACCGGGAACGCACGCATCGGCGTGACCGTGATGACCTCGTCCTCCTCGAAGTCGGAGAGCCGGGTCATGCACATCAGCCGCGGCCGTCCGTTGATCTCGGCGCTGCACGAGCCGCACTTGCCGGCCTTGCAGTTCCAACGCACCGCGAGGTCGCCGGCCTGGGTTGCCTGCAGCCGGTGGATCGCGTCGAGGACGACCTCACCCTCCTCGACCGCGACGTTGTAGTCGCCGAGCGCGCCGCCCGTCGCGTCGCCGCGCCAGACCTTCATCCGCAGGTTGTAACCCATCAACTCTCCTTCAACGGGTGGGTCTCGACGGGCTCGACCACCGATCTCGTCATTGGTCGAACAGCACCTTCAGGTCCTCCGGCATGACCGGCAGGGGCTGGTGCTTCAGGTCCACCGTCTCCCCGTCGGGGAGGGTGAGCACCAGGTTGAGCGCGCCCCACCGGTCGTCGGGCTTCGGGTAGTCGTCGCGGGTGTGCCCGCCGCGCGACTCCTCGCGCTCGAGCGCGGCCTTCGCGATGCACTCGCTGACGACCAGCATGTTGGTGAGGTCGAGCGCGAGGTGCCAGCCTGGGTTGTACTGCCGGTGTCCCTCGACCGACAGCTGCTTGGCCCGCGCCTTGAGCTTCTCGATCTCGCCCAGCGACTCCTTGAGCTCGTCGGCCTTGCGGATGATGCCGACCAGTCGCTGCATGACGTCCTGCAGGTCCTTCTGGATGGTGTACGGGTTCTCGCCGCCCTCGACCTCGAACGGGTGCAGCGCCGCCGCAGACGCCGCCCGCACCTGCTCGTCGGTGACCTTCGGCCGGGAGTCGCGGGCGCGGTAGGCGTGGTACGCCGCGTTGTGGCCGGCGCGGCGACCGAACACGAGCAGGTCCGACAGCGAGTTGCCGCCGAGCCGGTTGGAGCCGTGCATGCCGCCGGCCACCTCACCCGCGGCGTACAGGCCCTCGACGATGCTCTGCTCGGTGTCGGCGTCGACCTCGACCCCGCCCATCACGTAGTGGCAGGTCGGGCCGACCTCCATCGGCTCGGCGGTGATGTCGACGTCGGCGAGCTCCTTGAACTGGTGGTACATCGACGGCAGCCGGCGGCGGATGAACTCGGCGCTGCGCCGGGACGCGATGTCGAGGTAGACGCCGCCGTGCGGTGACCCGCGGCCCGCCTTGATCTCGGAGTTGATCGCCCGGGCGACCTCGTCGCGCGGGAGCAGCTCGGGCGGCCTGCGGTGGTTCTTCTTGTCGGTGTACCAGCCCTCGGCCTCCTCGATCGTGTCGGCCGTCTCCTTCTTGAAGTACTCGGGGATGTAGTCGAACATGAACCGCTCGCCCTCGGAGTTCTTCAACACGCCGCCGTCGCCGCGGACCGACTCGGTGACGAGGATCCCCTTCACCGACGGGGGCCAGACCATCCCGGTGGGGTGGAACTGCACGAACTCCATGTTGATCAGGCTGGCCCCGGCGCGCATGGCGAGGGCGTGCCCGTCGCCGGTGTACTCCCAGGAGTTCGAGGTCACCTGGTAGGACTTGCCGATCCCGCCGGTGGCGAGGACGACGGTCGGCGACTCGAACACGACGAACCGTCCGGTCTCGCGCCAGTAGCCGAAGGCGCCGCTGATCCGTCCGGCCTCGCGGAACAGCTCGGTGATCGTGCACTCCATGTAGACGTCGATGCCGAGGTCCACCGCCCGCTGCTGCAGGGTGCGGATCATCTCCAGCCCGGTGCGGTCCCCGACGTGGGCGAGCCGCGCGTAGCGGTGGCCACCGAAGTCCCGCTGGGAGATCAGTCCGTCCTCGGTGCGGTCGAAGAGCGCCCCCCACTCCTCGAGCTCCAGCACCCGCTCGGGCGCCTCCTGGGCGTGCAGCTGCGCCATCCGCCAGTTGTTGAGCATCTTGCCGCCGCGCATGGTGTCGCGGAAGTGCACCTGCCAACCGTCCTCGGCGTACACGTTGCCCATCGCCGCGGCGATCCCGCCCTCGGCCATCACCGTGTGCGCCTTGCCGAGCAGGGACTTGCACACGATCGCGACGCTGGCGCCGGCGTCGTGGGCGGCGATCGCGGCGCGCAGCCCGGCGCCACCGGCGCCGATGACGACGACGTCGTAGGCGTGGCGCTCGAGGCCTGATGAGACACCGGCATCCATGCGGTTGCCGGTCATCGGGTGGCGCTCGTCGGCCGTCTGGGACTCAGTCATTCGTAGCCTTCCGGGGTCCCCGCGGCCGTGCGAGCGGGAGGGGCGCAGCGGGGGGAGCGTGCAGCGTCGTGGGGTGGCTCAAAAGAACCTCGGGTCGGAGATGGTGCCGGTGGCGAGGAGGTAGACGTAGAAGTCGGCGATCGCCACGGAGAACAGCGACAGCCAGGCATAGCGGGCGTGGTCGGTGTTGAGCCGCGACACCAGCGTCCAGGCCCGATAGCGCATCGGGTGCTTGGAGAAGTGCCGCAGCCGGCCACCCACGACGTGCCGGCAGGAGTGGCAGCCGAGGGTGTAGGCCCAGATCAGCACGATGTTGACCAGGAAGATCAACGTGCCGAGGCCCATATGGCCCCACTCGCCGTCCTCGTCGCGGAACGCGAGCACCGTGTCGAACGAGAGCACGAGCGCGACCAGCACGGCGGCGTAGAAGAAGTACCGGTGGATGTTGTTCAGGATCAGCGGGAACCGCCGCTCGCCGGTGTACTTCCCGTGCGGCTCGGCCACCCCGCAGGCCGGCGGGCTCAGCCAGAACGACCGGTAGTAGGCCTTGCGGTAGTAGTAGCAGGACATCCGGAAGCCGAGCGGGAAGATCAAGATGATCAGCGCTGGCGAGAGCCGCCAGAACTCGAACGGCGTACCGAAGTCGGCTGACCCCTCGACGCAGCTGCCGGCCAGGCACGGGGAGTAGAACGGCGAGAGGTACGGCGTCGAGTAGTAGAACTCACCTACGAACGCGCGCCAGGTCGCGTAGACCACGAACGCGGTGAACACCACGAACGTCGCCGTCGGGTAGATCCACCAACGGTCCTGCCGGAGGGTCTTCTGCTCGATGCGGGCGCGACTCGGACTGCGGACGCCTGTCGACATGGACGGTGCCTCTCAGAGTGCGTGCTGCGCCTCGGACTGGGCGTCTTGCCACATGCTCTCGTCGTAGGGGTCGTCGGGGATCGCGATCAGCTCGTCCTTGTCGACGCCGGGCGTGTGCCCCGGCTTGGGGTCGCCGAGCTCGTCGAGGTCGGCGTGCAGGCGGTCGATGTCCGAGGTCAGTCGTCGTACGCCGAGGGTGTCGCCGTACTCGTTGCGGATCCGCAGCACCGCCGCCGCCAGGGTGGTCAGCGCCTCTCGCGTCGCGCCGACCGCATCGTTCGAAGACATCCGAAGACCTCCAACAGGAAGGAGCGTGGCCTGGGCCACTTCGACTGGAAGGCCACTCTTGCGCGGAAACGTCGATATCGGAAGGGGCCACGCCCGAAGCCGCCCGGTGTGCCCTGTGAGCCGGTCATTCCGTCCATCGGACAGTTCGCCTGTTGCGGGGGATGCCGTCGGCATCCCCGGGTCGCAACCTGGCGGCATGGCCGACACCGGCAAGCCGAGCCCCCGGACGCACGTCGGCGCGGAGAGCCAGGGCAGACCGACCCTGTCGGTCCGGCAGGCGGCGTTCATCGGGGTCGGCTCCATGGTGGGCGCCGGCATCTTCGCGCTGCTCGGCGCGGCGGGTGAGGTGGCCGGTTCAGCGGTCTGGATCTCGTTCCTGCTCGCGGGCGCAGTCGCGGCCCTGCAGGGGTACTCCTTCGCCAAGCTGGGTGCGCGCTACCCCTCCGCGGCCGGGTTCCTCGAGTACGTCATCCGGGGGTGGGGACAGGGCCACTTCACCGGGGTCATCGCCTGGATGCTCCTGGCGGTCAACGCGATCATCACCGCGATGGTCGCGGTCTCCTTCGGGAGCTACGCGAGCGCGGCGGTGGCCGACAACGCCGACTGGGTCACCGCGTTCGCCCTCCTCGTCCTGCTGGTGATGACCGGCCTGAACGTGATGGGTTCGCAGGCGGTCGCGAAGGCGCAGACCCTGGTCGTGGTCGTCGTGGTCGGCATCCTCACGGTCTTCTCGATCGCGACGCTGACCAACCTGGACATCGACCTGCTGGCGTTCTCCGGTTACCCGTCCTTCCGGGACATCGTGTCCAGCGTCGCCCTGACGTTCTTCGCCTTCCTCGGCTTCGGTGTCATCACGTTCACCGCCAAGGACCTCGGCGACCCCGGCCGGCAGCTGCCGAGGGCCGTCTACCTGGCGCTCGGCATCGCCACGGTCGTGTACGTCGCGGTCGCGATCGGCGTCTTCGGCACGCTGACCGTCGACGAGGTCGTGTCCTCGGGAGGGACCGCGCTCGCCGTGGCCGCGGAGCCGGTGCTCGGCGCCGCCGGCTACTGGCTCATGACGGTCACGGCTCTCTTCGCGACGGCTGGTGCCACCAACTCGGGCCTCTACCCGGCTGCCGGTCTGGGGGACGAGATGGCCGCTGTGGGCCAGTTCCCACCGATGATGGGCGGCCGTGTCGGTGGGCGGGCACCCGTCGGCATCGTCGTCACGGCCGTCGCGGCCGCCGTACTCGCGCTGTTCTTCGACCTGAACGCGATCGCCTCCATCGGAAGCGCCGTCGCGCTCGTCGTGTTCACGCTCGTCACCTTCGGCCATTTCCGGATCCGCCACGAGACCGGTGCCCAGGCGTGGCTGCTGATCGTCGCCGACGTCACGACTGTCGTGGTCCTAGTCGCCTTCGCCGCCACCACGCTTGTCGAGGAGCCGGGCACCGCCATCGCCCTCGTCGTGATCCTGCTGCTGAGCGTGGTCCTGGACCTGGTCTGGAAGGGACGTCGCACGTCCACCCCCGGAACGCCTCGCCAGCAGCCGGCGTGACCACGGCCAGCCGCTCTCAGGAAGCGTCCTCGCGAGTCTCGCCGGGATCGAGGCCGAACAGGTCCTCCAGCATCGCCGCGACACCGTCGTCGTCGTGCCCGGGCGCGATGTGGTCGGCGAGGTCGAGCACCGTCGGGTGTGCGTCGGCCATCGCGAACGACGTGCCGGCCCAGGCCAGCATCGGCAGGTCGTTGGGCATGTCGCCGAACGCCACCACCTCGTCGGGCTGCACGCCCTGCTCCTGGCAGAGCAGCTCCAGGGTGGAGGCCTTGGTGACCCCGGCGGCGCTGATCTCCACCAGCGCACCCACCGACGACCAGGTGGTCGTGACCAGGTCGCCGACGAGCCGGTCGGCGGACAGCCAGAAGTCCTCGGGGTCGTGGTCCAGGTGCCGAGTGAGCAGCTTCACCGTGTGCTCGTCGAAGATCTCCTCGATCGGCCCGACGTCGAGGGAGTCCGGTGGCGGGTTCCGCTCGCGGAAGTCGGGCTCCTTGGCGAACCCGTCCGTGCGCTCCAGCGCGAACGTGCTGCCGGGGATCCCTGTGCGCAGCCGTGCCACCACCTCGAGCCCGACGTCGACCGGGATCGGCCGGTAGCTGCGCACCCGGTGCGTCGCGACGTCGTACACGATGCCGCCGTTGGAGCAGACCGCGAGGCCGTGCCCGCCGACGTGCTGCCAGAGCGAGTCCATCCAGCGCACCGGCCGGCCGGTCACGAAGACGACGGTGACGCCGCGGTGCTCCAGCGCGTCGAGCGTCCGCCGGGTGCGCGGCGAGACGGTGCCGTCGCTGCGCAGCAGGGTGCCGTCGAGGTCGGTCGCCACGAGCTTGAGCACGGCGCAGAGTCTGTCACCCGCGGCCCCACCCCGATACGACGCGACGGGTTTGCTGTGTTGGGGCCCGGGAAACCGCAAGAACGTCGCGTCGTATCCGGGGGGTCAGAACCAGCGGGACAGCTCGAGGGCGACGCCGTCGTTGTGGACGGTCTCGGTGACGTAGTCGGCGGCCTCCTGCACCTCCAGCGGCGCCTGTCCCATGGCGACCCCTCGGCCGGCCCACTCGAGCATCTCGACATCGTTACGGCCGTCGCCGATGGCCAGCACGTTCGCCCGGTCGACACCGAGCCGCTCGGCGACGTCGGCGAGGGCGGAGGCCTTGGAGACGCCGTCCGGCGCGAGGTCGAGCCAGGCGGTCCAGCCGATGAAGTAGTTGGTGCCCTGCAGGCCGACCTTCTCGGCGAGCGCCACGAACTCCGCCTCCGAGGAGTGCGGGTCGCGGATGATGACGCGGGTGACGGGTTCGGCGACGAGGTTCTCGACCGGCTCGATCTTCATCTCGCCGGTGATCTCCCCGTCGGGGAACGGCCGGTTGATCCGGTAGCCGACACCGATCTCCTCGACCGCGACGGCGGCATCGGGCACGTGCTCCATCAGCATCGAGACGATCTGGCTGGCGTCGAAGGTGATCGTGCTGAGAACCTCGACCGGCGGGTAGGAGAACACCACCGAGCCGTTGCTCGCCACCGTCAGCACCGTGCCGTCCCCGCTGCGGGGCAGGCCGAGCTGGTCCCAGACCTCGGTGATGCTGAACGCCGAGCGGCCCGTGGAGAGCACGATGTGCGCACCCGCGTCGACGGCCCGGTCGATCGCGTCCTTCACCGCCGGAGTGATCACCTCCGCGACCCCGCCCGTCGACGGCACGTTGGCGTAGAGGGTGCCGTCGATGTCCAGCGCGATCAGCTTCGGCGTGAACCCGGTCCAGTCGGCGCTCACTCGACGTCCCCACGGAAGCGTGCGCGGCCGCGTGGGGTGTTCAACGCGCCACCGGGGTGAGGACCTCGCGGCCCTGCAGGTAGGGCTGCAACGCCTCGGGGACGCGCACCGACCCGTCGGCCTGCTGGTGGGTCTCGAGGATCGCCACGATGGTGCGGGTCATGGCGCACAGCGTGCCGTTCAGGGTCGCCAGCGGCCGCGTTCCCTGCGGGAAGCGACCCCGGATGTCGAGCCGGCGGGCCTGGAAGTCGGTGCAGTTCGACGTGGACGTGAGCTCGCGGTAGCGGCCCTGGGTGGGGATCCACGCCTCGCAGTCGAACTTGCGCTGCGCGGACAGCCCGAGGTCGCCGGCGGCCACGTCGATGACCCGGAAGGCCAGGCCCAGCTTGGTGAGGAACTCCTTCTCCCAGGCCAGCAGCCGCTGGTGCTCGGCGAAGGACTGCTCGACGGTGGTGTAGGTGAACATCTCGACCTTGTCGAACCAGTGCACGCGGATGATGCCGCGGGTGTCCTTGCCGTGGGAGCCTGCCTCCTTCCGGTAGCACGGGCTGAACGCCGCATAACGGCGCGGCAGCGACTCGACGTCGAGTATCTCGTCGGAGTGGTACGCCGCGAGCGGTACCTCCGACGTACCGACGAGGTAGAGCTCCTCGCCCTCGATCCGGTAGACGTCGTCCGCGGCCTGGCCGAGGAAGCCGGTGCCGTCCATGGCGCGTGGCTTCACGATCGCGGGCGGGATCACGGTGGTGAAGCCGGCCTGTCGGGCCTGGTCCATCGCGAGGTTCACCAGCGCGAGCTCGAGGTCGGCGCCGGCGCCGGTCAGGTAGTAGAACCGGGCGCCCGACACCTTCGCACCCCGGTCGAGGTCGATCGCGCCGAGCATCCGCCCGAGCTCGATGTGGTCGCGCGGCTCGAAGCCCTCGGCGGCGAAGTCTCGCGGAGTGCCGATCTCCTCGAGCACCACGAAGTTGTCCTCGCCACCGGCCGGTGCCTCGTCGGCGGCTGGGTTGGGGATCGACGTCATCGCCGCGCGGTAGGCCTCCTCGGCCTCACCCTGCGCCTGCTCGGCCTTCTTGACCGCGGCCGCGAGGTCCTTGGTGCGCGCCAACAGCTGCTGCTTCTCGTCGCCCTGAGCCTTCGGGATCTGCGCCCCGAGCTGCTTCTGCTCCGCCCGCAGCCGCTCGAACTCGGCGATGGACGACCGGCGCTGCTCGTCCGCGGCCAGGGCCCGGTCGACCACGTCCGCGGAGAGGCCGCGCTTGGTCTGGGCGGCGCGGATCCGGTCGGGGTCGTCTCGGAGCAGTCGTGGGTCGATCATCCGCTCAGCCTATCCACGATGTCGGTTTCCCTACCGTGACCTATGGATCACCGTAGGCATACCGATATCGGTGGGGAGTCAGCGGGCGGCGGCTCGCCACATGGTGCGGAAGTTGGCGAGGTAGGCCTGCACGAGGTGCCGTCCGGCGATGCGGAACATGATCTCGTCGTTGCGCAGGGAGCGGTCCGACCAGTTGTGCGACCCGGTCCACACGTAGTTGGCGTCGATCTGGCTGCCCAGCACCCCCGACAGGACCATCACCTTGTGGTGGACCCGGCGTCCGTTGTTGTTGCTGTCGCGGACGGGTACGCCGCTGGTCCGGAGGATGGTCGCGACGGCACGGCCCATGCCGACGCCGTACAGCACCTTCACGTCACAACCGCGCCGGTGCAGCCGGGCGACGCGGCGGGCGAGGTCGATGCCGCGGTCACCGTTCCAGGCGTGCATCGCCACGCGCACGACGGTCCGCCCGTTCCTCCCGGACAGCAGGGACGTGCCCTGGCAGCGCACCCGGTCCAGGCGGCGCTTGATCGGGTCGCCGCCGGCGCCCGTGGTGTACGGCGCCAGGTCGGTCTCGAAACCCTTCGACGTCTCGCGCACTGCGAGCCGCCCCTGCGGTCGGTCGTCTGCCAACCGCCGGAACACGTCCACGAGCTGGTCGTGCGCGCCGCGGTCGGACGCGACGTACAGGTCGTTCCACTGCCGCTGCGAGCTGAAGTTCGTCAGGTTCAGCGAGCCGACCATCACCAGGTCGTCGCCCATCGACCCGGACGACACCGTGACGAACTTGGCGTGCTGGTTGCCGCGACCGCCGCGGCAGGACAGCCGGCACACCTTGACGAAGGACGCGGCCGACGTGTCGGTGCCCAGGCGGTCGCGCAGCCGCCGCACCGCGCCCCAGTGCGAAGAGTGGTCGTCGACCACGACCTGCACTTGCGCGCCGCGTGCGTGCGCGGCGAGGAGTGCTTGTGCCGTGGAGGGCATCGCGAAGGAGTACGCCGCGAGCCGGACCGTCGCGCCGGCGTCGGCGCCACGGATCGCCCGGTCGATGCGGCGCACCAACGTGAACTGCCGGGACCTGCCGCCGCTCGGGTCGTTGAAACGCACCGCCCCGCCGGTCTCGGGCGCCGGGTCCGACGCGGCGACGGCGGCCTCGACGGTCGCAGGCACGGTCGGGCCCGCCAGGGTGCCGTAGCCCGGGTAGGTGCCGCCCAGGAGCAGCGCCGGACCGGCCAGTGCCGTGCCGAGCGTGGCGAGGAGGGTGGACATCGGCACCCCCGGGTGGGCTCGCTCGGACAACGACTGGGCCGCGAAGGCCACGACTGGATCGTGAGTCGTTCGGGCACTGTCGAGTGTACGAACCGGTGCCGCGCCCGCCGCCCGGCCGGGTCCCGGCCACCGGTCATACTTACGCCGTTCTGCCCCCGACCGCCGGAGCAACCCCGTGCCGATCAGTGCCCGTACCCGCCGCGCCCTCTGGGTGTGGGCGGTGCTGTGCGCGCTGGTGGTGGCCGCGCTGGCCCTGACCGTGCACTACGACCTGCTCGGCGGTGTCGACGAGCAGGTCGGCGACGCGGCGTACACCTGGACCGCACCCCAGGACGGCCTGGTGCGCTTCCTGCTCTTCGTGGACGCCGCCTTCGGCACGCTCGCGATGACGGTCTACACCGGCGTCGGCGCGGTGATGCTGTTCGCGCGCAAGCACCGGCGGGCGGCGTACTGGACCGTCGGGGTGATGCTCGGCGCGTCCCTCACGACGTTCTTCCTCAAGCGCTGGGTGGAGCGCGACCGACCCGTGTTCGAGGACCCGCTGCACCTGCTGACCAGCTACTCGTTCCCGTCGGGGCACGCCTCGGGGATCGCCTCCGGTGCGGGCGTCGTCCTGGTGCTGAGCGCCATGCTGGTGCGGCGCGCGTCGGTGCGCCGGGGGCTGACGGTCGCCGCCCTCACGCTGGTGCTGCTGGTCGGCGCCGACCGGATCTTGCTGGGCGTGCACAACCTGACCGACGTGATCGCGGGCTACGCCGTGGGCGCGTTCTGGGTGCTGGCCGGCGCCGCCGTGTACGACCCGTCCCACCGGCCGCGGACGCCCGAGGTGCTCAGTGGCTCGGTGCCCACGTCGAAGCGGCTGGCGGTCGTGCTGAACCCGATCAAGGTCGAGGACATCACCGTCTTCAAGGCACTCGTGGAGAAGCTCGCCGCCGAGGCCGGGTGGAGCCGTCCCATGTGGCACGAGACCACGATCGAGGACCCGGGCCGGGCGATGGCCGAGCGGGCCGCGATCGACGGTGCCGACCTGGTGCTCGTCTGCGGCGGCGACGGCACCGTGCGGACCGTGTGCGCCGAGCTCGCGGGCACCGGCGTCGCCGTGGGCGTGCTGCCCGCGGGCACCGGCAACCTGCTCGCCCGCAACCTCGACGTACCCCTGTACCTCAACGCTGCGATCGACGTCGCCCTGAACGGGCAGGACCGGGCGATCGACCTGGTGCGGATCTCCGGTGACGGCATCGCCGACGACGAGCACTTCCTGGTGATGGCCGGGATGGGATTCGACGCGGCGATCATGGAGGGGGCCAGCGAGGAGATCAAGGCCAAGGTCGGCTGGCTGGCCTACGTGGTCTCGGGGATGCGCAATCTGATGTTCCCGCCGGTGCGGCTGGAGATCTCCGTCGACGACGGCCCGTGGACCAGGCACCGGGCCCGCACCGTCGTGGTCGGGAACGTCGGCTACCTCACGGCCGGGATGCCGCTGCTGCCCGACGCCTCGATCGACGACGGGATCCTCGACATCGTGGTGCTACACCCGAGCCGGTTCCTGTCCTGGATCCCGCTGGCGCTGCGCGTGCTCCGCAAGGGCAAGCGCACCGACGAGCTGGTGAACCGGATGACCGGCAAGAAGGTCAGCATCCGGGCCGGAGCCGAGACGCCGCGCCAGCTCGACGGGGACTCCATCGGGGCCGGCAAGGAGATGCACTGCGAAGTGCTGCACGGCCGGCTCCTCGTTCGCGTCCCACGCTGAACCAACCGATATCGGTAGCGGTGGCGTGAGCCATGGGTCACGGTCGGGCTACCGATATCGGGGTGGATATCGTGGCGGAGTGACCCGCACCGTGACGTTCACCTCCTCCGTCCTGCCGCCCCGCGAGCGCGGCATCGAGCTCGGCGAGCGGTTCCGCTCCGAGATCGGTACGACGGTCGCGGCGTACCGCCGCCTGTTCGGGGTCCGGGCCGGCCGCCCCTTCGACGTGGACCTGTGGGCCGACCGCGCCTGGGACGCCATCACCCGGCTGGCACCCGAGCACGCGGACGAGATCGCCGGCATCGCCGAGGGGTCGGGCCGCGCGGTCCGCGAGATCGCCGCGATCAACGCGCGCACCGAGATCCTGGTGGCGGCCAACCCGACCGGCGTCACCGAGTGCTCCTCGGTGATCTCCGTGCCGCAGGGCGGGGCGCCGTTCGCCGTGCAGACCTGGGACTGGTACGACGCGATGTCGGACGGCTGGTTCCACTGGCGCTTCCAGCAGCCCGACGGCCGCGTCGTGGAGACGGTGACGGAGTACGGCATGCTCGCCAAGATCGGCGTCAACGCCGAGGGCATCGGCGTGATGCTCAACATGCTGCACCACGCCAACGACGCCGAGCGGGTCGCCGAAGGCACGGTCGGCTACCCCGTGCACCTGCTCAGCCGCCGGATCCTCGACGAGGCGACCTGTCTCGACGACGCCGCGAAGATCGTGCAGGAGTCGACGTCGGCGTCGACCTCGTTGACCGTGCTCGACCGCAGCGGTGCGGGCGCCACCTTCGAGCTGTTCCCGGGAGGGCCGGGCCGGCTCGACACCCGGGACGGTCTGCTCGTGCGGACCAACAGCTTCGTCTCACCCGAAGGCCGCGACGGCTGCCTGGCCGCGACGATCAGCACCTCGAGCGCCACCCGGCTCGACAAGCTCGAGTCGGCCTTTGCCGACGGCCCGCCCGCGACGCCGCAGGCCGTCCTGGACGCGATGACCGACCACGAGCCCGAGGGTGACGTCGGCGGGATCTGCTGCCACCCGGACCGGTCGATGGACCCGGTGCTCTGGCACCGCACGCTGGCCACCGTCGCGATCGACGTGGAGACGTCAACGCTCGACGTGCGCGCGGACGGACCTTGCGGGCACCGCCAGCACCCGGCCGCCTCGATGGCAGGTGCCTGACCAAGCCGGCACCGTCAGCCGCTGCTCACCGCCGTGCGCGCGTGGGTGGCAGCCCAGTCGAGGGCCTTGTCGGCGACGGCTTCCCAACCCGGTTCGGCGCAGGTCCAGTGCGACCGCCCGGGGAAGTCGAAGACCTCGGTGAGAGAGGCGGACTTGGCGTAGTGCCGCGCGTTCGACCTGTTCACCGAGGCGGGCATGATGTGGTCCTCACCGCCGGTGATGAACAGCAGCGGCGCGCGGGCGTCGTTGCCGTAGTCGACCCAGGTCTCCTGGTGACCTGGTTTGAAGTTGGCGATCAGCCCGTAAGCCCAGACCCAGCTGCCGGGCGCCGGAATGTGGTACCGCTCGTAGACCTTGTCTGACTCCTCGCGGCTCAACGTGTTCGTGAAGGCGTAGTGGAACTGCTCCGGCGTGAACCCCGCGGCCCGGTGCCGCTTCGCGGGGTTGTTCAGCACCGGGAAGAGCGACTTGATCTGCGACGGGGGGTTGACCCGCACGCCCTCCGTCGGGGCCGAGTTGATCACCACCCCGGCGGCGCCGAGTCCGCGCGCAAGCAGCAGCTGCGTGAGGGTGCCACCGAAGGAGTGCCCCATGATGATCGGCGGCTTGTCGAGGCCCCCGATCACGCCGGCCAGGTGGTCGACGGTCTCGGGCACGGTGGCGTCGGCGATCACCTGCGGGTTTTCGCGCAGTGCCTCGACCTCCACCTCGAACCCCGGGTAGGCAGGGGTCAGGGTGCGGTACCCGCGGGCCTCGTAGTAGGACACCCAGTGCTCCCAGGAGCGCGGTGTCATCCACAGGCCGTGGACGAGTACGACGGTGTCCGGGCCGGCGCCGGGACTCTGTTCCGTGGTCATGGGTCTCCGCTCGGTCGGGGTGAGGCCGGTCGCCTCCCTGAGCACTCAAGCTAGGGAGCTCGACCGCCTCCCGAACCGGCCGTGCGCGCCATGACTCCGGCTGTGAGTGCCATTTTGACGAAGTGGTCAATGGCCCGAACCTGTCTTGTTCGGGTGCGACGCCCGCCCCTAGCGTCGCTCGAGGTGCACCCCTTCCCTTCCAGCAGAGGTGAGGCCAGTGGCAGTCCTGCTCGACACCGAAGACGTTCCCTCCGGCGACCGGCCGGACGCGTTCCGCGACGCGATGCTCGCGGCCTCCGGGTCCACCCACGTCGACCTGGAGACCGGGCCCAGCGGGGTGTCGGCGCGGTTGGACCTCTGGGAGTTCGGGAGTGCACGCGTCTTCACCGCACGCAGCACCGGCGTGACCCTGGTGCGCGACGCGAGGGCGGCCCGCGGCGCCTCGTACGAGGCAGTGGCGGTCGCGGTGCACGGGCTGGGCTCGGGGCGACATGAGTCGAGCTCCGGACAACGGATCGTCCGCAGCGGCGAGCTCATGATGGTCGACATCACCCGACCGTTCGACTTCTCCTGGAGCGGCATCGGCTCGTCCACGTCGCTGCAGGTGCCCATCTCCGACCTCGGGCTCCCGCTGCGGGTCGTCCAACGGGCCGCGGGGCGGCTGCGCAGCAGTCCGCTGTATCGGATCGTGAGCCGTCACGTCGTCGACCTGACCGCCGACGCGGACACCTTGAGCGCGTCACCTCTGGCCGCCGACCTCGGTGAGTCGAGCACGCACCTCGTCCGGGCACTTCTGGCGGACGCTGCGGATCCAGGCGACACCCGCACCCGGGACGTCTTCGAGGAGACGCTCTTGAGCCAGGTGCACGCCTACGTCCGGCAGCACCTGCGCGACCCGATGCTGGCACCGGACTCCGTGGCTGCGGCACTCGCCGTCTCCCGTCGCCAGCTGTTCCGGGTGTGCCGACGCGCCGGGCTCAGCCTCGAGCAGTACATCATCGGCAAACGCCTCGAGGGCGCCAGGACGGAGCTGGCCGCACGCTCGGCTCGTCCCCGGCCGATCGCGTCGGTCGCCTACGGATGGGGCTTCAAGGACCCCAGTCACTTCTCCCGCCGGTTCCGGGCGGCGTACGGACTCCTCCCCAGCGAGTGGCGGCGGCTGGCCACCGAGGGATCACCGTGAGTGTGCCCGCCGTGTCGGCTCAGCCGGTGCGGGCGAGCTTGATCGCCTCTTCCTCCTCCGGGGAGAGCTGCTGGTCGCAGCTCCACTCGGTCACGCCCTTGGCGTAGGTGCGGGCGTCGCTGCGCCCGTGGATCGACGTGAGGACGACTCCCGTGCCGGCGTCGTCGACGAGCGCCAGCGACCAGGACAGGTGTCCGCCCATGTCGCCGAAGGCGTCGTAGCGGACCACGGACAGGTGCCGGAGCGCGTCGGACACCTCCGCGCGCAGGGCGTGCACCTCGCCGCGCAGGCCCTGGACGTCGGTCGGCAGCTCCGGGGCACGGCGGGTACGCCGGGAGCGGCGGCTGGCCCGGCGCGACGCGGAGAGCGCGACCAGCAGTGCGGCCAGCGCCAGCAGGAGGGCCAACACGGCCAGCGCGAGGAGGAGCGAGTCGTTCATCGCTGCTCAGGCTAGAGCCGGGGTCAGCCTCCGTTGCGGAGGCGCGCGAGCCACGCGGCCGCGTCGAGGAACTCCCGGTCCGACGTACCCGGCCGGATCGTCGGGGCGACGCCGTCGTGGCGCTCGTAGGAGCCGAGGAACCGGACGTCGGCGCAGACCCGGCGCAGCCCCATCAGCGCCTCACCGACTCGGGCGTCCTCGACGTGGCCCTCGCAGTCGATCGAGAAGCAGTAGTCGCCGAGCACGGCACCGGTCGGTCGCGACTCGATGCGGGTCAGGTTCACGCCGCGCATGGTGAGCTGGTCGAGGATCTCCATCAGCGCGCCCGGATGGTCGTCGCGCATGAACGCCACCAGCGACGTCTTGTCGCGGCCGGTGGGCGGTGGCGGCGACCCCGGCCGGGAGACCAGCACGAACCGGGTCAGCGCGTCCGGGTTGTCCGCGATCCCCTCGGCCAATGTCGCCAGCCGGTAGTGCTCGGCCGCGACCGGCGCGGAGATCGCGGCGTCCCAGTCGGCGTCGTCGCGGGTGAGCATGAACGCCGCCTGGGCGGTCGACGTGGTGTGCATCACGTGGGCGGCCGGCAGGTGCAGCGCCACCCAGCGGCGCGTCTGGGCGGCGGCGTGCGGGTGGGTTGCCACCCGGCGGATGTCGTCAGGCTTGGTGCCCGACCGGGCCAGCAGGCTGAACGCGATCGGCACGGTCATCTCGCGCGTGATCATCAGCGGCTCGCCGGTGGCGAGCTCGTCGAGCGTGACCGGCACGGACCCCTCGACGGAGTTCTCGATGGGCACGACCGCGCCGTCGGCCTCGCCGCCACGCACCGCGTCGAGCGCCAGGGTGACGGTGGAGCACGGCTGCAGCTCGGCCCGGGCGGCCGCCGGGAGGCCGCGCAGGGCCTGCTCGGTGAACGTCCCCTCGGGACCGAGGTAGGCGTAGCGGGCGGGCGGGACTCCGGGCATGCCGTCAGCGTAGGGGTCGGTCTCCCAGACCCGTCGAGATCCCCGCACCGCGGTCGCCCGGGCGCCGGATAGATTCGGGGCCGTGCCCGACCACTCCCCCGACTCGCGGATCCACGACCTGGGCTACGCCCGGCTCGACACCGGCCGCGCGGCCCGCACGGGTGACCCCGAGGTGGTGTACGGCGCGGGCAAGACCCCCGCGCAGGTGGTCGGCATCCTCCGCGCGCTCCGCGCCGCCCATCCCGAGCGGGCCGTGCTGGCGACCCGGCTCGCGGACGACGCGATGACCGCGGTCGCCTCCGACGTACCCGACGCCGTCCTCGACCCCGAGGCCCGCGCCGTCACCGTCGGTCCGCTGCCCGAGCCGGCCGGTCTGGTCGCGGTGCTCTCGGCAGGTACGTCGGACGCGCCCGTCGCCGCCGAGGCGGCCCTGACCGCCCGCGTCTACGGCGCCGGGACGATCCGGGTCAACGACGTCGGGGTGGCCGGCCTGCACCGGGTGCTGGCGGTGCGCGCGGACCTCGACGCGGCCGACTGCCTGGTCGTGGTGGCCGGCATGGAGGGCGCGCTGCCCAGCGTGGTCGGCGGCCTGACCGGCACACCGCTCGTGGCGGTCCCCACCAGCGTCGGCTACGGCGCCTCGTTCGGCGGGATCGCCGCGCTGCTCGGGATGCTCAACTCGTGCGCGCCGGGAGTCACCGTCGTGAACATCGACAACGGCTTCGGCGCCGGCGTGTTCGCCGCCCGGGTGGCCCGCAACGCGCGCCCCCACCACGATTCGTCTGCGAACCACCCGCGTGAATCACCCCATGAGTCGCAGACGAATCGGGGTTCGGCGCCGTGATCGGCTGGGTGGACGCGTCGTCGGGGGCGAGCGGCGACATGCTGCTCGGTGCGCTGGTGGGGGCCGGAGTGCCGGTCGGGGTGGTCGCGGAGGCGGTCGAGAAGGTGGCGCCCGAGCACATCGCGATCGTCCCCGCACGCGTGAACCGCAACGGGTTCGCGGCGACCCGGTGCCACGTCGAGGTGGCGGACAGCGTCACGCACCGCACCTGGGCTGACGTCCGCTCCCTCCTGGCCGAGGCCGGACTGCACGAGGACGTCCGGGTGCGCGCGCACGACACCTTCGACCGGCTCGCGGTCGCCGAGGCGGCGGTGCACGGCACCGACCCCGACGACGTGCACTTCCACGAGGTGGGCGCCCTCGACGCGATCGCCGACGTGGTCGGCGTCAGCGCCGGCCTCGTCCACCTCGGGCTGGACCGACTGGTCGTCTCG
This sequence comes from Nocardioides sp., assembly GCF_035697785.1. Lineage (GTDB taxonomy): Bacteria > Actinomycetota > Actinomycetes > Propionibacteriales > Nocardioidaceae > Nocardioides_B. The sequence continues at coordinate 16,816 of NZ_DASSCL010000012.1, read as the reverse complement.
CCGGTGGCGGTCGGCTCCGGCAGCGTCCGGGGCGCGCACGGATCGATGCCGGTGCCGCCGCCGGCCGTCGCCGAGCTGCTCCGCGGCGTCCCGTCGTACGCCGGACCGGCGACCGCCCCGGCGATGGAGCTGTGCACCCCCACCGGAGCCGCGCTGCTGGTCAGCCACGCGACGGCGTACGGCCCGCAACCGGCCATGACCGTCACGTCGATCGGGGTCGGAGCGGGGAGCCGCGACCCCGCGGGCCACGCCAACGTGCTGCGGCTGCTGGTGGGCGAGGAGACCGCGACGGGCTCTGTCTCGGAAGCCGGGCCGCTGGTCATCGAGACCAACGTCGACGACCTCGACCCGCGCCTGTGGCCGAGCGTCCTCGCCGCCCTGCTCGAGGCCGGCGCCAGCGACGCCTGGCTGACCCCCATCCTGATGAAGAAGGGCCGGCCGGCGCACACGCTGCACGCCCTCGTCTCGGCCGAGCGGGCCGACGCGGTCCGGCGGGCGGTGTTCCGGCACACCTCGACGATCGGGGTCCGCGAGGTGCGCATCGGCAAGGTCGCGCTCGACCGAGAGATGCGCGCCGTGCAGGTGGACGGCCACGACATCGCGGTGAAGCTCGCGCGGCTCGACGGCCAGGTCGTCAACGCCCAGCCCGAGTACGAGGACGTGGCCCGGGTCGCCGCCAGCACCGGACGCCCCGTCAGGGACGTGCTCGCCGCCGCGGTCGCCGCCACCGAGGGGCGCGCGTGGACCTGACCGTCGCCGCGATCGCCTTCGGCACGATCTTCCTCGTCGAACTGCCCGACAAGACCTTCATCGCGGCCCTCGTGCTGTCGACGCGGTTCCGGCCGCTCGCGGTGTGGGTGGGCGTCGGACTCGCGTTCGCCGTGCAGACCGGGGTGGCTGTCACGGCCGGCGCGCTCGCCACCCTGCTGCCCGATGCGGTGATCCGCACCGCGGCGCTGCTGATCTTCCTCGCCGGCGCCGTGGTGCTCGTGCGCACCGCGCCCGGGGCGGACGCGAGCGAGAAGGAACAGGAGGAGGAGTACGCCGCGAAGGCCGGCGCCGAGGGGACGAAGTCGTTCGTCAAGGCGGCCGTGGCCTCGTTCCTGATCCTGTTCGCCGCCGAGTGGGGCGACCTGTCCCAGCTGCTGACGATCAGCCTGGTGACGAAGTACGAGGACAACCTGTCGGTGTTCCTCGGCGCCTGGGCGGCGCTGCTCACGGTGTCCGGGCTCGCGGTGCTCGCCGGCAGGGTGCTGTTGCGCTATCTGAAGCTCTCGGTGCTGCACTACGTCGGTGCTGCGGTCTGCCTGGTCCTGGCGGCCCTGACGGTGTACGAGCTGGTGGTCGCCTGACGCCGACACCGGGCAGCCGAGGTGGCCCGGATCGGCCGTTACGCTTCGCGCATGAGCACGGACGCCGCTGCACCTGACCGACTCCACGGGGCGGACAGCGAGGTCGGCCGGTTGCGCACGGTGATGCTGCACCGGCCCGGTCCCGAGCTGAAGCGGCTCACCCCACGCAACAACGACAAGCTCCTTTTCGACGGCATCCCCTGGATCGGCCGCGCGCAGGACGAGCACGACGCGTTCGCCGAGGCGTTGCGCGCCCGCGACGTCGAAGTGCTGTACCTCATGGACCTGCTGGTCGAGACGTTGCAGAGCCCCGACGCCCGCGACCGCGCGATCTCCGGCGCGATGGCGAGCCTGCACCTGGGTGACACGCTGCGCCGCTACCTCAACCAGGCGCTCCACGACCAGGCCCCCGACGAGCTCGCGGCGTTCCTCACCGCCGGGGTGCGCAACGACGAGGTGCGCGGCGGCCACGGGCTGGTCACCAGCCTCCTCGCCAGCGACGACTTCCTCATCGACCCGCTGCCCAACCTGCTGTTCACCCGCGACTCCAGCGTGTGGATCGGCGACCGGGTCGCGATCACCTCGCTGGCCATGCCGGCCCGGGAGCGCGAGACCCAGCTGACCGACCTGATCTACAGCGAGAACGCCCGGTTCGCCGGTACGCCGAAGCTGCACGGTTGGCAGCGCGAGCACGTTGAGGGCGGCGACGTGCTGCTGCTCGCTCCCGGCGTCATCGCCATCGGCGTCGGCGAGCGCACCACGCCCGCTGGTGCCGAGCGGCTCGCGCGCCAGGTGTTCGCCGCCGACCTCGCCCATACGGTGCTGGCCGTGCCGATCGCCCAGGAGCGCGCCACCATGCACCTCGACACGGTCTGCACGATGGTCGACGTCGACAAGATCGTGATGTACCCCAATGTGGCCGACAGCCTGCGGGCCTACACCGTCACCTGCGTCGGCCGCGAGGGCGACACCGACGCCGACCTGGTGCTGCGGACGGCCGTGGCGGAGCCGTTCCTGGTCGCCGCCGCGAAGGCGATGAGCATCGACACGCTCCACCAGATCGACACCGGCCTCGACCCCGTGACCGCCGAGCGCGAGCAGTGGGACGACGGCAACAACACGCTCGCGATCTCGCCCCGGGTCGCGGTCGCCTACGAGCGCAACATCGAGACCAACAGCCGGCTCGAGCAGGCCGGCATCGAGGTCGTCGCGATCGCCGGCTCCGAGCTGGGGTCCGGCCGCGGCGGGCCGCGCTGCATGTCGTGCCCGGTCTCGCGGGAGCCGCTGCGGGGCTGAATCCGGCCGGCGGCAAAATGAAAACCCGGCCGTTGCTGACGGGGGATACAACAACGACCGGGCAAGAAGAAATCTACGTGGACGCGACCTGTCGATCAACTGAACCGGCGCAATATGGCGGGTGTCACGCCGATTCTCCTCAGCCGGTCTAGTCCGACTGCGAGGAATTCGTCGTCATGCGCTACCGGATCGTCAGCTGCCGGTTGGCCAGTCCACTCCGCGCCGACCGCTCCTCCGGCGTGAGCGGCCCGTCGTCGGCGAGGGCGGCGGCGAGGTCCTCGGCGAACCTGGCCGCGGGCTTCTCCAGCGCCTCGGCGCCGGTGCCGAGCGGCAGGTCCCAGACCGGCACCAGCACGCCCTGCGTGCGGAACATCCCCACCAGCCGGGCCCCCTCCACCAGCGAGTCCTTGCCGGCCGCGTGCAGCCGGGCGAGGCCGGTCAGCAGCCGCTCCTCGTCGTCGTGCGGCATCACCCAGCGCAGGTGCTCCTTGGTGGTCACGTCGGTCCAGTACGCCGCGTCGACGGACTCGAGCCGGACGCTCGGGTGGGCCGCCGCGTTGGCCGCCTCCAGGGATGCCGCGACCGCGCCGGTCGGGTCGTCCACGTCGGCCACCCAGAAGTCGAACCCGCCGTGCACGGTGACCTCGACCGGATCGTCGGTGAGCAGGTCCTGCAGCCGGTCGCCCTCGCCCGGCGCCGTGGTCAGCCCGACGACGTCGCCCGGCTCGGCGTCGAGCGCCTTCTCCAGCACCGCGGCGAGGTCCCGGCTCGGGTCGCCGAACGCGTGCTGCACCTGCAGGCCCAGCCAGATCGTGCCGTCCTGCCGGACCAGGGCGGGCGCGGCCCCCGGGAGCAGCGAGCAGAGCACCACGGAGCGGTCGCCCTCGCGCAGCCGCACGGGCGCGGTGGCCGCAGGGACGATCTCCCGCATCGCGATGATGTCCGCCTCGCCGGCAAGGCCTTCGAAGGGACGGGCGACGTACGTCGGGGCCGGGCCGTCGGCGCTGCCGTGGCAGGCCTTGTAGCGGCGGCCGGACCCGCACGGGCACGGCCGACGGGGCCCGACCTCGCCCTCGGGACGGTCGGCATGCTCCTGGCGGTTCTTGACCCGTGACTTCTTACCCATGCGCCCGACCCTACTGAGCCACTGCCGGGCGCGATGAACCGCGGGACGGGCCGCGGGTCAGACGGCCAGGATGGCGTGCACCGTGGACCGGGAGCGGCTCTGGTCGGACCACCAGGTGACCGCGAGGGACTCGACGATCGCCATGCCCCGGCCGGCGAGCGCCGACGACGCCGCCTGCACTTTGCGGGGGCGGGTCCCGGCGCCACCGTCGCTGACCGCGATCGCGAGACCCCGTCGCTCGAGACGCCAGGTGATCTCGATGTCACCGCCGGGCAGCGGCTGGGCGTGCCGGACGGAGTTGGCCACGAGCTCGGAGATGATGATCCGGGCGTCGTCGATGACGTCGGTGGGGGTCCCGCTCTCGCTGAGCCAGGACCTGAGGCGCTGTCGTGCGACGGGGACGGAGGAGGCCGCGAAGGGCACACGCATCGTCACGGGCGCGCGTCCGGCTCGTAGCGAGCTGGTGCCCACATTCAACCCCCAATGCCGTCTGGTCAGGTCTCACTCTCCCGACGACAGTGTGCCCGCCCGCCCCGGGCGCAAACGCAGGGGCGGCCGTGGCCTGCCTCACCCCGACGGCCGGGTCGGGTCGCCTCCCCCGTCCAGGTGCCGGATCGCCATCGCCGGACGGTCGGTGATGACCACCTCGACCCCGAGGTCCATGCACAGGTCGAGGTCCTGCTCGGTGTTCACCGTCCACACGTGCATCCTCCGCCCCAGCTTGCGCAGCCACTTTCCGACCCGCGGGTTCTCCTTGAGGAAGTCGATGCCCGGCCCTGCGGCCCAGCCCTCCGAGGTGACCTCCTTGGCCAGCAGCCAGGAGTGCTGGCGGTCCAGCAGGAACACCACGTCGAGGTCGGGGGCGAGCTTCTTGACCCGGGTCAGGGCGAGCCAGGAGAAGCTCATCACCCGGGCCGGGGAGTCGGCGCCGGCCCAGCCGAACTCGTCGAGGAGCTGCACCAGCCGGCGCTCCACCAGGCCGGCGTACCGGGTCGGGTGCTTGGTCTCGATGGCCAGGTCAACCGGCCGGTCGTAGTCGCGGGCGGCCTCCACCAGCCGCCGCAGGGTCAGCACCCGCCGGGTCTCCTCGTCGATCTCCGGGGCCTCGTCGTCGAGGTCCGCCCACGGGTTCTTCCACGAGGCGAAGTCGAGCTCGTCGAGCTGGGCGAGCTGCATCGCCGAGACGACGCCGCGCGCGTTGGCGACCCGGTCGACGCGGCGGTCGTGGACGCAGACGAGGTGCCCGTCGGCCGTGAGGCGTACGTCGCACTCGAGACCCTCGGCCCCTTCGTCCAGCGCCTTCACGTACGCGCCGAGGGTGTGCTCGGCGGCGCTGAAGCTGGAGCCTCGGTGGGCGACGACCTGCGGGCGGCCGACTGCGTGGTGCATGCGCCCATCGTGGCAGGGAGCCGATGTCAGGTGCGGGACGCGGTCGCGCCGTCGGACGCGCGTCCGACGAGCGTGACGCCGTCCGGCAGGTCCACCCAGACCGAGGCCGCGTCCACATAGGGACGCAGCAGGTCGCAGAGCACCGGGTCCGCCCGGCCGTTCCGCGCGTCGGAGGCGATCCGCCGGGCCGCCCCGGCGAGGAAGTCCACGAGCTGGACCCGGGGGTCGTCGCGGGAGTCCACGAACCGGATGCCGGCGAGCGCACCGTCGACTCCGCTCAGCGCCCGGAGGTGGCCGAGCCCGGCCTCCCGCAGCGCGCGGTGCTCGTCGTGGACCACCGAGACGGTGCGGCCGTCCGCGGCCCAGTGCCGGACGGCGGCGGCGAGGGCGGGCACCAGCGGGTCCAGCACGGTCACACCGCGGGACTTGTCGAGCAGATGGAGAAGCGCCGCGTCGTCACGTGGGCGAGCCGTCGCGAGCCCGGCCACGGTCGCCCCGACCGTCGTACCGTCGGCCGACCGGGCGACCTCGTCGGCCGCGGCGAAGAACCGGTCCGCGAACGACCGGGCGTCCTCCACCGTCCGGGCGCGCATCAGGTCGTTGAACGACGCGAGCAGCCCGATCCACCTCTGTCCGAGCACGGCGGTGGCCTCGTGGTGCAGGGGCCCGACGTCGGCCACGGCCCCGCCGCCGAGAAGCTCGACGAGCTTGCCGACGAGGTAGAGCTCCTTGTCGGTGAGGTGGACGTGGGCGTTGCCGTCGAAGGGGCCCTCGGGACCGAGCAGGTGCTCGAGCACGGCCCGGTTCTGCTCACGCAGCACGACGCTGGCCTTCAGCTCCTCGGCAGGCGAACGGGCCCGGACCCGCACCTCGTCGATGCAGGCGACCGCGACGTCGTGGTGCACGTCGAGGCTGGCGTGCGCGAAGACGTCGGTGGTGCCACCGATCAGCTTCTCGCCCTCGGAGCCGGACTCGTCGCAGGCGATCTCCACCACGGCACCGTCCTGGTCGGTCCGCGGGGGATGCACGTCGCCCATGATCCTGCGGCGGCCGGTGACCCGCCACCCGGTTTCGCCGGGCTCGGCGGCCCGGCCGCGGGTCAGGCGGGTCCGTAGCCCAGGTGGACGACGCCGTTGTCGTAGACGTCGTGGGCCTTGAGGGCGAGCCTGGTCGTGTCGACTCCGTCGTCCCACAGCCGGCGGCCCTGCCCCAGGGCGACGGGGTAGACGAACAGGTGCAGGTCGTCCACCAGCGCCTCCTGGAGCAACGCCCGGACCAGCTGTCCGCTGCCGCTGATGTAGATCACCCCGTCGGTGTCGTCCTTGAGCTTGCGGATCGCGTCCGGGTGGTAGGCGCCGAGGCGGGTCGACGGGCCCCAGTCCACGTCGGGCTCCTGGGCGCCGACGACGTACTTGTGGGTTTCGTTGAAGAACGGTGCGCCAGGGTCGTCCTGGACCGTGCGGGTGGACCAGGCGGGTGCGAACATCTCGTAGGTGCGGCGGCCGAGCAGGATGGCGTTCGAGGCGTTCGTGATGCCGGCGAGCGTCACTCCCATCCCGGGGTCGAAGCCGTAGTCGAAGGTCCAGGACGGATCCTCGAACACGCCGTCGAGCGAGATGAACTCGTGGACTGCGATGGTGCCCATGTGAAGTGTCCTTCCGGTTGGGATCGGTGCCTGGCAGTCGGACCGTCGGCAGGTCCGACAATCATCGGTCGGCCGGGCCGCCGGGCGGTGCGAAGGCCGGCAGCAGGGTCTCGGCGATCAGCCGGGGCGCGTCGTTGGCGGCCAGCCGCCCCTGGGTGACGTCGGCCGCGGCGCCCTTCATGACGTGGTGCAGTACGCCGACCATCCAGTCCACGGGGAGGTCGCTGCGCAGCACCCCGTCGCGGCGGCCACGCCGGATCAGTGCCTCGGCCCGGCGCGCGGGCTTGGCGTGCAGCTCCTGGACGCGCCCGGGTGGGAGCGTCTCCAGGGCCGACTCGAGCACCGCCCCGGCGCGGGCGGTGAGCAGCCAGCTGGCCTCGATCAGGGTGCGCAACGCGGCCCGCGGGTCGCCGGTCAGGTCGAGGTCGGCGAGCGCCGCGTCGCCCTGGTCGAGCAGTCGGGTCAGCGCCGCCTCGACGAGCGCCTCTCGGGACGAGAAGTGTCCGTAGACGGTGACCCGGCCGAGCCCGGCGGTCGCGGCGATCTCCCCCATCGTGGCGTGCGCGTCGCGGCCGAGGCAGGTGATGGCCGCCTCGAGGATCCTGTCGACGTTCTGGCGGGCGTCCGCACGGCGTACCGGCGGGCCCTCGGTGTGCTGCTGCGCCATCACGCCTCCACGAAGGTGTACATCCCTGTTCGACTTATGCTACACCTGGTAACCCGAACACTGTTGTACGAGTTGTCGGAGGAGTGTGGTCCGGATGACCGAGGCCCGAGTGCCGGTCAAGACGCGGGTGGTGAACCGCAAGTTCGTGCGGCATTTCGTGGAGATGGTGGCCGCAATGGGCATCGGCATGCTGGTGCTGGAGCCGCTCTGGATGCTGGCCACCCATGCCTTCGGATGGGCGGCGACGTTCGACCGCACCGTGCCGATGGCGCTGGCGATGGCCACCCAGATGTCGATCGGGATGGCGGCCTGGATGCGGTTCCGCGGGCACGGCTGGGCGCCGACGCTGGAGATGTGTGCGGCGATGTTCGCGCCGTTCCTGGTGATGTTCGTCCCTCTCTGGGCCGGCCTGGTCGGTCGCGGCACCGTGATGCTGCTCGGGCACCTCCTGATGCTGCCGGTGATGTGGGCGGTCATGCTGCGCCGTCGTGAGGAGTACGCCGCGGCGCACCATCGGCCGGCCAGGGCGGCCGCAGGCGGACTCCGCGTGATCAGACGTGCTGGGCGCGCAGGAACTTCCCGAAGTGCGGCACCGTGAACGCCACGGTGCCCCGCTCGGAGGAGTAGACGAGCCCCTTCTTGATCAGCCCATCTCGGGCCGGGGACAGGCTCTGCGGCTTGCGGCCGAGCGACGATGCGATGTCGGCGGTGGTGACCGACCCGTCGTCGTTGTCGGCGCCGAGCTCGGCCATCGTGCGCATGTAGTCGCGCTCGGCCGGGGTGGCCCGGTCGTAGCGGGCCCCGAAGAACCCGACCGCGAGCTCCCGCTCGGCCTCGGGCGCCGCCTCGTGCACGTCGGTCACCTGGATCGGCGACTCGACTGCTGCGTCCCACGTGACCTTGCCGTAGGCCTGGACGAAGTAGGGATAGCCGTCGGTGAGCCGGTAGAGCTCGTCGAGCGCCCCGGGGTCGTAGTCGACCTCCTCGCTGCCGGCCGGCACCAGCAGGGCCCGGTCGGCCATCTCGCGGGGCAGTCGGTCGACCACGACGTACCGGAAGAGCCGCTCGGCGTACGACTTGCTCGCGGCCAGCGCGACGGGCAGGTGCGGAAGCCCGGCGCCCACCACGACCAGCGGTGCGCCCTGCTGGCTGATCTCGTGGCAGGCGCCGCAGAGCGCCGCCAGCTCGGCGGTGGAGATGTCCTGCATCTCGTCGACGAAGATCGCGACGCCGACCCCGAGGTCGCGGGCCAGGTCGGCCACGTCGGTGAACAGCTCGATCAGGTCGAGCTCGAGGTCGCCGGAGTCGGCGCGGCCCTTGACGGCGGGCACGTCGACCGGGGGCGACCACCGGATGCCCTTGCGGTCCTCCAACGGGGTGCGCAGCGCGAACGACTTGAGCGCGCCGGCAACGGCGTCCACGCGGTCGGGGTCGCGATGCCGGTGTGCCATGTCGCGGACGGCGGCATGCACGGCCTGGGCGAGCGGGAGCCGCAAGGACTGCTCCGGTCGGGACTCGAGCTTGCCGGTGCCCCAGGCGCGTTTGACTGCCTGGCCGCGCAGCGCGTTGAGCAGCACGGTCTTGCCGACGCCGCGGAGTCCGGAGAGCACCATCGAGCGCTCCGGGCGCCCGGCGGCGACCCGCTCGAGGGTCACCTCGAACTGCTTCAGCTCGCGGTCGCGGCCGGCCAGCTCGGGAGGCCGTTGCCCGGCCCCGGGGGCGTAGGGGTTACGCACTGGGTCCACGCGAGGAATCTATCCGGCCGTCTAGGAGATTCCGTAGATTTCGCTAGCGAGTCGTATCGAGTGATTCTTTGTCCTTCCAGACGGTGACAGGCGGGCCCCGGCGTGACCAGAATGTCGGCCATGTGGCGTCCGTCTCCCCTACCGTCCGCCGGCGAGGTGTTCCTCGACGCGCGTGGTGACGGGCGCGGGCTCCGGGTCTCGTGGCATCCCGACGCGGACATCGTCGTGCTGTCGTTGTGGCGCGGCGGCACCTGCGCCGGCACGTTCCGGCTGCCGGTCGGGGAGGTGCCCGAGCTGGTCCGGGTGCTCCGCGAGGGGCTGCAGTCGACGTACGACACGCACCGCGGCCTGCTCGAGTCGGTCTTCACCGACGACCCCGAGCTCGACCGCGACGGCACCCTGACCGGCTGAGCACTTCGTAGACTGACGACGTGCCCGAGCTGCCAGAGGTCGAAGGACTCGCGCTCGATCTGACCGGCCGGCTGACCGACCGGGCGATCGTCCGCGTCGACATCGCCGCGTTCAGCGCGCTGAAGACCTTCGACCCGCCACTGTCGGCGTTGAGCGGCCTGATGGTCGACGGGGTCACCCGACACGGGAAGTTCCTCGACGTCAGCGCCTCCGGCCTGCACCTGGTCGTGCACCTGGCGCGCGCCGGCTGGATCCGTTGGCGCGACGAGGTGCCGGCGCTGCCGCCCCGGCCGAGCAACAAGTCGCCGCTGGCCGCCCGCGTGGTGCTCGACGACGACTCGGGTCTCGACATCACCGAGGCGGGCACCAAGAAGGGCCTGGCGATCTACGTCGTCCGTGACCCGCAGGAGGTGCCCGGCATCGCGCGGCTCGGACCGGACCCGCTCGACGACGCGTTCACGATCGACGCGCTGCGGGAGATCCTGGTCAGGGCCGGTCGCGCGCAGATCAAGGGGGTGCTGCGCGAACAGGGCACCATCGCCGGCATCGGCAACGCCTACTCCGACGAGCTGCTGCACGCCGCGAAGCTGTCACCGTTCGCGCCCGCGTCGGGGATCGAGGGGGAGCGGCTGCAGACGTTGTACGACGCGATCCGCAACGTGCTCGGCGACGCGGTGACGCGGTCGCGGGGCCTGGCCGCCGCCGACCTCAAGGGCGAGAAGAAGAGCCACCTCGCCGTGCACGGACGCACCGGGATGCCGTGCCCGGTGTGCGGCGACGTGGTGCGCGAGGTGTCGTTCGCCGACTCGTCGCTGCAGTACTGCCCCACCTGCCAGACCGGCGGCAAGCCGTTGGCCGACCGCCGGATGTCCAAGCTCCTCAAGTAGTTTCGTGTCCATGCACGTGCCGACCGTCTCCATGTCCGGGGTCCCCGACCCGCTGCCCGAGGGGCTCTCCGTCGTCGACGTCCGCGAACAGGTCGAGTGGGTGCACGGCCACATCGAGGGCGCCGTGCACATCCCGCTTTCATCGCTGCCGGAGCGCACGTCCGACGTACCCGACGGGCAGGTGCTGGTGGTGTGCAAGGTCGGTGCCCGTTCGGCACGGGCCGTCGCGTATCTTGCCCAGTCTGGGCACGACGCTGTCAACCTCGATGGCGGGATGCTCGACTGGGAGGCCGCCGGCCGGCCGATGGTGAGCGAGACCGGGCAGCCGCCGCAGGTGGTGTAGCGGGGCGCTGCGGGGGGCCAATTACCACGGTCCCGTGGTAATCCACCCGTTCCCGCGGAGAACTCACCACGGTAGGCGGGAGATCGCCACGGGGAGGTGTGCCGATCAGGTGAACGCGCGGGGAAGCGGCAGGTCGAGCGCCTTCTCCAGCCGGGCCAGGTACGTCGGACGCGGCACCTCGACGACACCGAGCGACGCCAGGTGCGGGGTCTGCCACTGCACGTCGACCAGCCTCAGGTCGGCGTGCTCGTCGAACAGCAGGTCGACCAGGCCGACGAGCGCGACCTTGGAGGCGTCCCGGACGCGGTGGAACATCGACTCCCCGGCGAAGAGGCCGCCGACCGCCACGCCGTACAGGCCGCCGACGAGCTCGTCGTCCTGCCAGGTCTCGACCGAGTGTGCCCACCCGAGCTGGTGCAGACGGGTGTAGGCCTCGGCGATGTTGCAGTCGATCCAGCCGCTTTCCCGACCCGGGTCGGCGCAGGCGTCGATGACCTCGTCGAAGGCGGTGTCGACGCGGATCTCCATCCGCGAGACGGACTGGCGCAGCGAGCGCGAGACCTTGAGGTTGCCGAGCGGGAGAACCCCCCGAGTCACCGGTGACCACCAGAGCATCTGCTCGGTCGAGGATTCCGGCATCGGGAACAGGCCTGAGCGGTACGCGGCGAGCAACGTGCCTGGCTCGAGGTCGGCCCCCATCGCGACGAGGTCGTCGGGCTCGTCCCGTGTCCCGGGTGTGTGCGCGCGCAGGTCGGGGAACATCCACGGCGACAGCGGTGGCTCGATCGGTGGTCCCTGAGGCGGCGAGGGACGAGCCTTCTCGAAGGGCACGGATCTCATTCTGCCCTCGTCGCAGGGCCTCCTCTGGACCGGTGCGCGGAGCCCGCGTTTGTGGGTTGGCTCTAGGGTTACCGGCAAGGAACATGCAGGAGGAACCACATGGGGATGGGCAAGGAGCTCGGTCGCTGGCTCGGACCGCAGGCACACAGGCTTGCGCCGGACCTGACCACCAGCTTCATCCACGAGGCGCTGCACCGGGCCGTGCACGGCATCGGTCCGCTCCCGCCCGCCGCCACCGTGGCCGACCGCAAGCTCGCCGACAGCGGCGGCGACGTCAAGAAGGCGATCTCGGAGATCATCGAGCTGCACGTGCGGCTCGCCGGTGCTCAGGGCTTCGCCACCAACATCGGTGGGCTCACCCTGGCCGCGGTCACCGTCCCGGCCAACATCGCCGGCCTGGCGATGATCCAGTGCCGCATGGTCGCCGCCATCGCGCACCTGCGCGGCTACGACATCCAGGACCCGCGGATGCGCAACGCCATCCTGGGCTGCGTCCTGGGTGAGGACGACGTGCAGCGGTTGATCAAGAAGAAGCTGATCCCGGCGCCCCCGATGGCGATCGCCACCGCGCCGGCGTACGACCCGAACCTCGACCGGCTGATGGCGGCCGAGGTGACCTCCGAGCTCCTGACCCGGGTCGCCGGCAAGCGGACCGCCAACGTGATCGCCCGCCGGGTGCCGATCATGGGCGGGTTCATCGGCGCCGGCACCGACGGTTACGCCACCTGGCAGATCGGCCGGTACGCCGACCGCGAGCTGCTGTCCCGCAAGCGCGTGTAGCCACCCCGCCGTACGACCTCCTCGGGCGCGACCCTTCCCGTGGCGATCTGCACGTTCCCGTGGGGAGTTCGCCCCGGTAAGCGGGCGATTCACTGGGTCCCCAGTGAATTGGCCCCTACCCCGGCGGCAGCCGCCGCCCGCGCAGCCGCCGGTAGAACGCGAGCCCCCGCGCGGCCAGGGGGTGGGTGTCGGCGGCGCGGACCAGCCGCCGCTTCACGCGGAACCACAGCCCGCGCGCCCGGTCGAGCTCGCGTCCGAGCGCGTCCAGGTCCTCGCGCAGCCCGTGCTCCACGGCCTGCAGCCGGGCGGCCTCGCGCAGCAGCGTGACGACCGCGTCCAGCGACGCCTCGGCGACCAGCTCCTCGTCCGGCGCGTCCGGGTCGGCGAAGACCGGGTCCTCCGCGGCCGGGACCGGACGCAGGTCGTCGAGGGTGCCGACCACGTCGTACCCGCGCGCCACCAGCACGTCGATCCACATCTCGGACAGCTTCTCCGCCCAGCTGCGCACGTCGGGCGGGAGCATCAGCCGCGGCGACTCGGCCCGGTTGCTGAGGTTGCGGTGCGCGAGCAGCTCGCGGACGAACTGGCGGTAGTCCTCGTTGGCCAGCACGCCGTTGTTCACCCGCTCGTTGATCCGCCGGATCAGCGCCGTCTCGGGTACGCCGAGGGACGGGTTGTGCCGGTCGGTCGAGATGGTGAACGCCGCGGGGTCGAGCCCGAACACCGACGCGAACCGCTGCCACAGCAGCCCGCGCGGGGCGTCCGGCGGCGGCACCGTGACGACGTGCACCTGCTCCGGGGGCAGCATCACGCCCCACCGGTCGAGGATGTCCGGGACCTCCTGGACGCCCCAGAACCACGACGCCAGAGCACCGCGACGGGCCGGGTCGGTGATCTTGTCTAGGTACTCCCGGTAGCCCACCGTCCTGCGGTGCTTGACGTTCTCCTGCCACTCGGCGGGGATCTGTCGGACCAGGTCGCGCGCCGAGAGCAGCACGTGCACCTCGGCGTCCGGGCCGAACGAGTCCAACGCCCTGAGGACCTGCGCCGGGGTCGCGGTCGCGAGGATCTCGTGGGAGATGATCGCCGTGCCCTCCCATCGGCTCACCTGCTCCGCGAGCCGGTCCCAGGCACCCACGGCCTGCTTCTCCAGGCCGCCCCACTGCAGCTCCATCAGGTCGAGCGCGGCGAGGAAGTGCGCGTCGAACCGGTCGGCGGGGTAGAGCGTGCCGGCCTCGGCGAGCGCCTCACGGTTGCGGAACAGCAGGTCCTGGACGTACGACGTACCGGTCTTCGGGGCACCGACGTGCACGATGACCTTGCGGCGCGTCACCGGCTCATCCTCCTGCCCCCGTCGTCTCGAGCTCCGCCGTCCGCAGACAGGTGGCGAGCACCAGGGTCAGCACGTCCGGGCGGCGCGGGGCAGCCGCGCCGGCGTGGCGGGGTGCGATCCGGGCCAGATCGCCGTGCACAGGGTATCCGCCGGCGCCGAGCTCGCGGGCCACCCGCTCGGCCCGTCGCTCCGTCCAGTCGCGGTGCCGCGGCGGCAGCGCCAGCGCGGTCCCGTCGCCGCCGGGCAGCAGGTCGATCGCGCGGCGCACCAGCCCGGCGCGGGCCGCCTCGACGACCCGCACGTTCAGCACCCGGTTGAGCTGCCTGAGCAGGTCGGTCGCCGCCGGCGAGAGGGGGATCGGGTCGACGCCCAGAGCTGGCCGGGGCGGACGCCTGGTGCCGACCACCCGGGCGGCCCACGGCAGCGCCGCCTCGACCCCGTCGGACACCACCACGTGCACCCGGGCGGCGCCGACCTTCGCCGCCCAGAACGACGCGATGGCGGGCAGGTCGGCCGACGGCGGCAGCGCATCCCGCCTCGCCCACCGGCCTGCGAAAGTCTCCCACCGCACCGGCACACCATGCTGTACGCGAGTGCTCCACACCTGGGCCAGGTGCTCGTCGAGCGGCTCGGCGAACAGCACCACCTCCGGGGACCAACCGCCCTCGACCCGGCCGGCGGCCGCCAGCGACGCTCGTACGCCGGACGTGGTGACCGGGGCGCCGGCCAGGTGGAACGCGTGCCGCGCCAGCACCCGTCGGCGTCGCACGGACGGCCACGGCACTGGACCGGCATCGACGAGCAGGTCCGCGAGCAGCCCCACGCCGTGCCGGATCAGCTCGTCGACGGGGAGGCTGCCGGGGTCGGTGGGCGGCGCTCCAACCGATGACGTCAGGTCCGCCCCCGGCAGCGCGAGCGGCAGGTCGGGGAGGCCGCGTCCAGGCCCGGAGCGTCCCAGCGCCCGGTCGGCCAGCGCGGTGAACGAGCCACGGGGAAGGCGCCCCGGCGACTCGGCGTACTCCAGGCCGAGCCGGCGGACCAGCTCCAGCTGCCCGGCCCCTGGCAGCCGGCCGGGTCGGTCGGACGCCGCGACGGGGCGGACAGCATCGGTGGTGTCGCGGACCCAGTCTGCCCACGACGTGGTGCCGCCGGCCCGCAGGTGCTCGACCCACGCGACCGCGACGGAGTGGGGCGTCGCTGCCGACGTCACTGGCCGCGCAGCCGCCGCGCCGCCCGCCCGATCCTGGCACCGATCTGGTCGTGCGGGTCGGGCCGCCCGGCGGCCTCGAGCGTCACCGCGACCAGAGCGTCGAGGGCCGAGTCGACCATGTCCCTACGACGGGGACGGTCCGGGTTGACCCAGGCGACGTCCTCCGGTGGCCGCACGGGACGGAGGTCCTCGACGTCACCGATCACGTCCACGCCGGCGCCCTCGATCCACTCGACCCACTCCTCGGCGATCTCCTCGGCCCAGGGGTAGGCGACCGGGGGCAGGGTCGCCCGGGTCATCCCCTCGCGGTGGGCGAGCGTCTCGTGAACCATCAGCTGCCGGACGATGCGGCGGTAGTCCTCTCCGGGGAGCCCGGCCTTCTTCAGGCGCCGGTTCAGCTTGCGCAGCAGCGCGGTCTCGGCGATGCCGATCGAGACGTTCTCGCGGCTGGACTCCTCGGGCGCCCAGGCCGGGTCGATGCCGAACGCCCGGCAGTAGCGCTCCCAGAGCAGGTCGCGGGGTGCACCTGCCTGCGGGACGGTGACCACGTGCACCCGGTCGGGCGGCAGCCCGTCGCCCCAGCGGGTGAGCACGTCGGGCAGCCCCTGCGCCTTCCAGAACCAGAGGTTGGGCTTGGTGCGCCGGGCCGACTGCACCTGGGTGAGGAACCGGGCGAACGAGCGGCGGCGGCGGTGCTTGATGCCCTCCTGCCACTCCGCGGGGATCTGCCGGGCGATGTCGCGGGCGGAGTAGACCAGGTGCACCTCGTCGTCACCGAAGCCGGCCATCGCCCTGCGGATCTGCGACGGCCGCGCGCCGGACAGGATCTCGTGGCTGATGATCACCGTGCCGTCGTGTCGGCGTGCCCGGTCCACGAGCCGGCCCCACTCCCCGCGGGCGTCCTCGCGCTGGCCTCCCCACGACAGGTCGACGAGGTCGAGGGCCGCCTTGAAGTGGCTGGCCGCCAGGCCGAGCGGGTAGTGCACGTCGTGGCGGGCGAGCTCGCTGCGGTTCGCGTAGAGCCGGTCCTGGAGGTACGTCGTGCCCGTCTTCGGCGCCCCGACATGGAGGTACACGCGACGAGTCATGCGGGCGATTCTGCCCGACCCACGAAACGGCTGCGCAGCCGAGCCCGGTGCATCAGGGCGCGGCCTACCCGAGCGCCTGTACGACGCGCGACGGGCTGGGCCGGCCGAGCTGCTCGGCCATCCAGACGCTCGTCGCCACCAGGCTCTCCAGGTCGACCCCGGTCTCGATGCCGAGACCGTGCAGCATCCAGGCGAGGTCCTCGGTCGCGAGGTTGCCGGTCGCACTCTCGGCGTAGGGGCAGCCGCCGAGCCCGCCGGCCGACGCGTCGAACGTCGTCACCCCGTGCCGCAGCGCCGCGGAGGCGTTGGACAGCGCCTGGCCGTAGGTGTCGTGGAAGTGCATCGCGAGCACGTCGTCTGCCAGGCCGGCGGCGTTGAACGCGTCGAGCAGGGCGGTCACGTGACCCGGCGTACCGACGCCGATCGTGTCGCCCAGCGACAGCTGCGAGGCGCCGAGGTCGAAGAGCCGCTTGCCGACGTCGACGACCTGGGCGACCGGCACGTCGCCCTCCCACGGGTCGCCGAAGCACATCGAGACGTAGGCGCGTACGTCGAGGCCGGCGTCCCGGGCGCGGACCACGGTCGGCTCGAACATCGCGAACTGCTCGTCGAGGCTGCGGTTGAGGTTGCGCCGCGCGAACGTCTCGGTGGCGCTGCCGAAGATCGCGATGTGCCGCGAGCCCTTCTCCAGCGCCCGGTCGAGG